>JAGTSG010000033.1 GCA_018261655.1 Pseudomonadota bacterium
CGCGTCGCACGCCGCATCGGCCGCCCGTCCACCGGGCTGAAGGGCGCCTGGCGGATGCCGTCGCGCGGGAAGACGATCGCCTCCACGTCGTAGCCGCCCGCCGGGAACTGGATCGACGGGAAGGCCTGCGATTCGTCGCGCAGGACCTTGACCCGGCGTTCGGCGACGCGGTGCCGGACGCCCGCGTCCATCAGGGTGAGGATCACCGCCTCGGGCGTGTCGGCGAACAGGTGCAGGGTGATGTCGCTGTGCGCGGTGGCGTTGCCGGAGAGTACCGGCCCGACGAGGCGCGGTTCGAAGCGCTCCAGCAGCCGCATGGCATCGACGGCCTGCCGGCGCATGCCGGCCAGCTCGCCGGCGTGGGAATCCGAACCGAAGAGGCGGTGGTGCCCGGCGAGCGCCTCCTCGATCTCCGTGTTCCTGGGCAGGACGGCGTGGTCGGTGACGCCGAGGCGTTCGGCCGCCTTGCGCTTCGCCTGCCGGTAATCGTCGACGCCGTGCTCGACGATGATCCGGGCCGCCTCCTGCGCGAGCGCGCGGCGCAGCATGTCGCCTCTCACCGATCGCTTCGCCATGGGTCCCCCGTGGCGGGTGCCCGCCCACCCTAGAAAATCTGCTCGTCTGGCTGCGGCGCGGTCACCGTCGAGGGCGCTCCCGCCTCGCCGTCCTGGCCGGCGAGCTGGCCGGCCAGGAAGTACTCGAACTCCGCATCCGGATCGTCGGGACCGGCCGGCTCGCCGGTCGTACGCGACACGCGCGCCGTGACCACGCCCTCGGGCATCGGCAGCCGATGCTCGGGCAGGCCGCGCAACGCCTCGCGCATGTAGTAGATCCACATCGGCAGCGCGGTGCGGCTGCCCTGCTCCTGGCCGCCGAGGGTGCGTTCCGCGTCGAAGCCGACCCATGCGGTCGCGACGAGGTCGGCGTTGAAGCCGGAGAACCAGGTATCGCGGACGTCGTTGCTGGTCCCGGTCTTGCCCGCCAGGTCGCCCCGGCCGAGCGCGAGCGCCCGGCGGCCCGTGCCGAAACGGATCACGTCGCCCATCATGTCGGTGACGATGAAGGCGTTGGCGGGGCTGATCACGAGCGGGGCACGCTGGCCCGACTGGACCCCGAGGGATCCCCCCACGTCTGACATCCAGGTCGCCCCGCGTCCATCGTCCGGGACGATCGTGGCCGGCGAGGCCTGGAAGCCGATCGACGGGTCCGCCATGGCGTCGCCGGTGGCGCAGTCCGGGCAGGCGTAGCGCGGCTCCGCCTGGAGGATGATCTCCCCATCCGGTCCCTCGGCGCGCTCGACCAGGTAGGGCGCCACGCCGTAGCCGCCGTTGGCGAACACGGCGAACCCGGCGGCGACCTCGAGCGGTGTCAGCTGCGCGGTGCCCAGGGCGGCCGTCAGGTCGGCCGGAACGTGCTCGGGCGGGAAGCCGAAGCGAAGCGTGTACTCGCGCGCGGTCTCGATGCCCATGGCCCGCATCAGGCGGATCGAGACCAGGTTGCGGGACCGCGACAGCGCGTCGCGCAGGCGGATCGGGCCGTAGAAACGGGTGTCGTCGTTCTCGGGCCGCCAGTCCTTTTCGTCGCTGCCCTCGGGAGCCTCGTACACGACGGGCGCGTCGAGGATGATCGACGCCGGCGTGAAGCCGTTCTCGATGGCCGCCGAGTAGATGAATGGCTTGAAGCCCGAGCCGGGCTGCCGCCGGGCCTGCGTGACCCGGTTGAACTTCGAGGCGTAGAAGTCGAAGCCGCCCGACAGGGCGGTGATCGCCCCGTCCCGCGGGTCGAGCGAGACCAGCGCGCCCTGCGCATCGGGCACCTGGGCCAGGAAGGCCGTGCCATCGCCCTTCGGCAGGACGTAGACGACGTCGCCGCGCGCCACCACGTCGGCCGGCCGCTTCGGCGGCGGGCCGACGCCCTGGTTCGCCTGCGGCGGCCGGGCCCAGCGCATGCCGTCGAACGGCAGCGTGAACTCGCCGCGCCCCCGCGTCGCGACCCGCGCCTGCTCGCCGTCCACAGCCAGTACGAGCGCCGGCAGCAGCACGCCCACCGCCGGGTGGGGAGCGAGCGCCGCCTCCACCACCTCCGCATCCTCGACCGGGGGCAGCTCGACCCTGGCTGCCGGGCCGCGGTACCCATGCCGGCGGTCGTACTCGATCACCGCGCTGCGCAGCGCGATGTCGGCCGCGCGCTGCAGGCGGCTGTCGACCGTCGTGAACACGCGGATGCCATCGGTGTAGATCCTGGCGCCCAACCGGTCGAACAGCGCCTGGCGCGCAAGCTCGGCGACATAGGGGGCCTCCACCTCGACGCGCGGGCCATGCAGCTCGCCGGAGACGGGCTCGGCCAGCGCCGCGGCGTGCTGTTCCGCGTCGATGTAGTCGAGCTCGAGCATGCGCCTCAGCACGTAGGCGCGGCGCCTTTCGGCCTGCTCCCGGCTCGCGACCGGGTTGTACCGCGATGGCGCCTGGGGGATCCCGGCGAGCACGGCCGCCTCGGCCACCGAGACGTCCGCGAGCGGCTTGCCGAAGTAGGTCTCCGCCGCCGCCGCGACGCCGTAGGCGCGCTGCCCGAGAAAGACCGTGTTGAGGTACAGCTCGAGGATCTCCTCCTTGGTCAGCTCGTTCTCGAGCGTGATGGACAGGAAGATCTCGCGCAGCTTGCGCCGCATCGTCCGCTCGTTCTCGATCAGCGTGGTGCGCACCAGCTGCTGCGTGAGCGTGCTGCCGCCCTGGCGCGGCCCCGGCAGGCCCGCGGCGACCAGCAGCGCGCGCGCCATCCCCTGCCAGTCGATGCCCGGGTGCTGGAAGAAGCGGTCGTCCTCCGCCGCCAGGAAAGCCTGGATCACGGGCCGGGGGACGTCGGCGTAGGCCACGGGCAGCCGCCGCTGCTCGCCGATCTGCCCGATCAGCAGCCCATCACGGCTGTAGACGCGCAGCGGCACCTGCAGCTTCAGCTGGCGGATCGTCGCGACATCCGGCAACGTCGGCTTCAGGTAATAGTAGGTCGCCAGGAAGGCGAACCCGACGAGCGCGGCCAGCACGACGCACGCGGTGGCGCCGGCCAGCAGGAGTCGCCAGGTAGGTTTCTTCACCGCGATCGGGCCGCCGTTTGGCTGGGGGGGAAGCGCGATTATGCCTAAGGGTGCGTTCGTTGAGGGTCGTGCGCGACCTGTCAGGTTCGTGACGCCGTGCACGGAGCCCGCGGCCGCATCAGTGCAGCATCCCCGCCACGTGTCGCCGGAACGGGCTCAAGACGGAGCCGCTCCGGCCGACAATTTGACGAGGGGCCCCGGGCCCGCGACCACGTCCTGGCAGGAGCAGGGAGGGGATTGAGCCTCGCGACGCCGACGAAATTGCGATCAGGGTCACGTTCAATTTAACACTTGCTTGCTATATAGTTCAGCGGCAAAGTTGATTGAGCGTGGCACTAGGCGACGCAAGCGCTTGACCTGAAAAGGAAACATTTGTGCTGAAGCTGCCTCAGTTTTCGCTGCGCGCTGGGCATCGACCGCTACTGGGACTCGACATCACGACCTCGTCGATCAAGCTGATCGAGTTGTCGGAATCGGGCGGCCAGTACCGGGTCGAGTCCTATGCCGCGGAGCCGACGCCCCACAATGCCGTCAACGAAAAGGCCATCGTCGACGCCAACTCGGTCGGCGAGGCCATCCGGCGCGCGATCAAGCGCTCCGGCGTCCGCACCCGCGAGTGCGCGGTGGCGATCAGCGGCGATGCCGCGATCACCAAGGCGATCCCGATGCCGCGCTCCCTCTCGGAGGCCGAGCTCGAGCAGCAGGTCGAGATGCAGGCCGACCAGTACATCCCCTTCCCGATGGAGGAAGTCAGCTACGACTTCCAGGTGCTCGGGCCCTCGGACAAGGATCCCGAGATGGTGGACGTCCTGCTGGTCGCGACCCGCACCGACAACGTGGAGCAGCGCGTCGCCGCGGTGGCGGCCGCGGGCCTGGTTCCCAAGCTGGTGGACGTCGAGGCTTTCGCGCTCGAGAACGCCTGCCGGCTCATGACCCACCAGATGCCCGACGGCGGCATCGACCGCACCATCGCGGTGATCGACTTCGGCGCCAGCACCACCACCTTCAGCGTGCTGCGCGACCTGCACGTCGTCTATACGCGCGACTTCGCGTTCGGCGGGCAGCAACTGACGGAGGAGATCATGCGCACCTACGGCCTCTCCATGGAGGAGGCCGGGCGCGCCAAGAAGGAGGGCGGCCTGCCGTCCAACTACCAGCCCGAGGTGCTGGATCCCTTCATCGACGACATGACGCAGCAGGTGAGCCGCTCGCTGCAGTTCTACCTCGCCTCCGGCAGCGGGCGCGCGCAGCCGGAACAGATCCTGGTCTGCGGCGGCTGCGCCAACATCCCCGGGGTCGCGGACGTGATCGCCAGCCGGGTCGGCATCCCGGCCGAGCGGGGCGACCCGCTGGGGCAGATGCGCATATCATCCAAGGCCAAGGCGCTCGGCGTGACGCGGGACGCCACGGCGCTACTCACTGCCTGCGGGCTGGCACTGCGGAGCTTCGACGACGATGCCAAGTATTAACCTGCTCCCCTGGCGGGCAGAGCTTCGCAAGCGCCGCCAGAAAGAATTCCTGATCGGTCTCGGCGCCGCCGCCGGCCTCGCCGTGCTGATCGCGCTCGGCGCCCACTTCACGGTCAGCACCATGATCGACGCCCAGCAGGCGAAGAACGAGCTGCTCAAGTCCGAGATCGCGTTGCTCGACAAGCAGATCGAGGAGATCATCGCGCTCGAGGAGCAGAAGGCGCGGATGGTGGCCCGCATGCAGGTCATCGAGAAGCTGCAGAGGAGCCGGCCCGAGGTCGTCAAGCTGTTCGACGACATGGTCCAGACGCTGCCCGAGGGCGTGTACCTCACCGGCGTCAAGCAGAGCGACCGGCGGCTGGAGTTCAACGGCGTGGCCCAGTCGAGCACGCGCGTATCCGCCTTCATGCGCAACATCGACGCCTCGGAAGTGCTCGCCAAGCCCGACCTCAAGGTCATCGAGACGAGCGCCCCGGGAGCGGGCTCGAAGTTCACGCTGTTCGCGCAGCTGAAGAGCCCGTCGGCGGAGCCGGAGGCCTCACCCGCCGACAAGAAGCGGGTGAAGGAGGCCGCCCGATGAACGCCCTGAAGCACTTCTTCGAGCAGCTGCGCAACCTCGACGCCCGCGACGTCGGCCGCTGGCCGTTCCTGTTCCGGGCGCTGGCAGTAGCGCTGGTCTTCGTCATCGTGACCGGCCTGCTGGTCTGGCAGTTCGTGTACCGCGGCAACGTCCCGGACCTGCGCGCGGCGGAGGCCGAGCAGCGTTCGCTGTGGGCCACCTTCGACCAGAAGCAGCGCAAGGCCGCCAACCTCGAGGCCTATCGCCAGCAGCTGGACGAGATCGAGCGCAGCTTCGGCGCGATGCTCCGGCAGCTGCCGGGCAGGACCGAGGTGCCGAGCCTGCTGGTGGACATCTCGCAGAGCGGCCTCGCGGCTGGCCTGCAGGAGAAGCTCTTCCAGCCGGGCCAGGAGACGCGGCGCGACTTCTACGCCGAGCTGCCGATCAAGATCCGGCTGACGGGCGGCTACCACGAGTTCGGCGAGTTCGTCAGCGGCGTGGCGGCGCTGCCGCGCATCGTCACGCTGCACGACATCCAGATCAGCCAGGCCACGGGACGCGGGAGCACGCGCGGCACGGCTGCGCCGACCGATGCCCTGACGCTCGACCTGACCGCCAAGACCTACCGCTACCTCGAAGAGTCCGAGCTCGCCGAGCAGGAAGCGCAGGCGAAGGCGGCCCGTCAGAAGAAGAAGTAGATATGAGCCACGCAAGCAACAGCAAGACACTGGTCGCCGGCTGCGTCGTGATGGCGCTGTCCCTGGCGGGCTGCGGCGGCGGCCTCGACGAGCTCCGCGGGGAGATCGAGAAGGCCAAGGCGCGGCCCGGCGGGCGCATCGAGCCGCTGCCGGAAGTCGTCCCCTACGAGTCCTACGCCTACTCGATGGCCGGCGAACGCTCGCCGTTCGTGCAGAGCAGGGCGGGCGAGGCGGCGGGCGGGCCGAGGCCCGACGTCCAGCGCCCGCGCGAGTACCTCGAGCAGTTCCCGCTCGACACGCTGAAGATGGTGGGGACCCTGAAGCTCGGCGGCTCGAACTATGGCCTCGTGCAGACCAAGGACGGGCTCATTCATCGCGTAGTCCCGGGCAACCACCTTGGACAGAACGACGGTCGCATCACCTCGGTCAACGACGCACGCATCGCCGTGATCGAGATCGTCCCTGACGGACTGGGCGGCTACATCGAGCGGCAGGCAGCCCTCGCACTGAGCGATTGATTCGTGGGAGAACCTCTGATGGCTTGCAACGACCGGGCAACGGTTTCCAACAAGGGCGGACGCCCCACCCTACGCGCGCTGAGCGGCCTGCTGGCCACGCTGGCGGTCGCGTGGGCAAGCTTCGCGCAGGCGCAGGCTTCCGCGACGACGCTCACCGCCGTCGAGGTGAAGACGATGGCGGGCAACGCCCTCGAGGTCCGGCTGCGGACCAGCGGGCCGGCGCCTGAGCCGCTGACCTTCACCATCGACCAGCCGGCGCGACTGTCGGTGGACCTGCCGGACGTCGGGCTCGCGCTCGAGCAGCGCCGCATCGACGTCAACGCCGGCGGCGTGGACTCGATCGTCGCCGCCGAGGCCGGTGGCCGCACGCGGGTGGTGTTCAATCTCGATTCGCTGGTGCCTTATGCGGCGCGGGCCGAGGGCAACGCGGTGATCGTCACGCTCGGCGCGCAGGCCGGCGCCCAGGCGGCCGTCGCGGAATACTCCGCCGCCGCCGCGGCCGGCCCGCGCAGCATCGCCGGGATCGACTTCCGCCGCTCCGCCGAGGGTGCGGGACGCGTGGTGGTCAAGCTCTCCGACCCGCACACGCCGGCGAGCCTCAAGCAGGAAGGCAACCGCGTCATCGTCGACTTCACCGGCGCGCGGCTGCCCGAGGAGCTGATGAAGCGCTACGACGTGCTCGACTTCGCGACGCCGGTGTCCACCGTGGACGCCACCCGCCTCGGCGACAGCGCGCGCATCGTCGTGACGGCCAGCGGCGACTTCGAGCAGCTGGCCTACCAGACCGACGACACCTACGTGGTCGAGGTCAAGCAGCGGCCGAAGAAGGCCATCGTGACGGAGGCCGAGAAGGTCTACACGGGCGAGCGGCTGACGCTCAACTTCCAGGATATCGACGTGCGGGCGGTGCTGCAGCTGCTCGCCGACACCAGCGGCCAGAACATCGTGGTCAGCGACACGGTCAAGGGCCGCGTGACGCTGCGCCTGCAGAACGTGCCCTGGGACCAGGCGCTCGACATCGTCCTGCGCACCAAGGGCCTCGACATGCGCCGCAAGGACAACGTCATCCTGGTCGCGCCGCAGGCCGAGATCGCTGCCCGCGAGAAGGCAGAGCTGGCCGCGCAGAAGGACATCCAGGAGCTGGCACCGCTGCGCACCGAGTTCCTGCAGATCAATTACGCCAAGGCTTCCGACATCGCCAAGCTGCTCAAGTCGGGCGGCGAGGGCTCGCTGCTGTCGTCCCGCGGCAACGTCAGCATCGACGAGCGTACCAACACGCTGCTGGTGCAGGACACCGCCGAGCAGCTGGACGGGATCCGCGCGCTGGTGGCGACGCTCGACATCCCGGTCCGGCAGGTGCTGATCGAGTCGCGCATCGTGATCGTCAGCGACGACTTCACGCGCGAGCTCGGCGTGCGCGCGGGCTTCACCCGCGTGTCCGACGACGTCGGCGACCTGTTCGCGATCAGCGGCAGCGCGCAGTCGACGGACTCGATCGTCAGCTCGGCGCTCGACAACCTGGCGAACACCGGCAACCCGTACCCGGTGCAGGTGCCGTTCGGCAACTTCGACCGCTACAACGTCAACATGCCGGTCAGCAACCCGGCCGGCCGCATCGCCCTGGCGATCCTGGACTTCGACGACTTCCTGATCGACCTCGAGCTGTCGGCCGCGCAGGCCGAGGGCAAGGGCAAGATCGTCTCGTCGCCGCGCATCATCACGGCCAACCAGCGCGAGGCCGTGATCGAGCAGGGCGTCGAGGTGCCGTACCAGGAGTCGGCGTCGAGCGGCGCCACGACGACCCAGTTCAAGAAGGCGGTGCTGTCCCTCAAGGTGACGCCGCAGATCACGCCGGACGACCGCATCATCCTCGATCTCGAGGTCAACAAGGACAGCGTCGGCCAGCTGGTGCCCAGCGCGACCGGCGGCTTCGTGCCCTCGATCGACACCCGCTCGATCACGACCCAGGTGCTGGTCAACGACGGCCAGACCGTGGTCCTCGGCGGCATCATGGAGACGGATGAGCGCGACGCGGAGCGGAAGGTCCCGTTCCTCGGCGACATCCCGGGCCTCGGCGTGTTCTTCAAGACCAAGAGCAAGATCAACAACCGCGACGAGCTGCTGATCTTCGTCACGCCGAAGATCCTGCGCGAGGGTTCGAACATCGAGGAGTGACCAGGACGTCCGGCTTGCACGCCGGACCGGTCCTCGGCAAAGTCGGACGGCCGCCCGTGGGCGGCCGTTCGCGTTTCAGGGTGCAGCGATGCCGCAGGTGGCGGGAAAGAGCGTGTTCCTCGTCGGCCCGATGGGCTCCGGCAAGACCGCCGTCGGCCGCCAGCTCGCCGCGCGGCTCGGCTACCGCTTCGTGGACAGCGATGCGGAGATCGAGCGGCGGACCGGCGTGGACATTCCCTTCATCTTCGAGAAGGAGGGCGAGGCCGGCTTCCGGGTCCGCGAGCGGGAGGTGATCGACGAGCTGTCCGGTCGCGAAGGGGTAGTCCTCGGCACCGGTGGCGGGGCGGTCCTGGCCGAGGAGACCCGCGAGCGCCTCGCCGGGCGGGGCGTCGTCGTCTATCTCGAGACCTCGGTGGACCAGCAGCTGGTCCGGACGCACAAGAGCCGCAACCGTCCGCTGCTGTTCACCGACGATCCGCGCGTCCGGCTGGCGTCGCTGATGGCGGTGCGCGAGCCGCTGTACAGGTCGATCGCCGCGATCACCGTGCGCACCGACGGCCGCAAGGTGGGCTCGGTCGTGGACGAGATCGCGGACGCGCTCGCGCGGCAGGGATTCGCTCACCAGGAGTGAGGGAGGCGCAGTGGAACGTCTGGACATCGACCTCGGCGCCCGCAGTTACCCGATCCTCATCGGCCCGGGTCTGCTCGGCGATGCCGCGCTGCTGTCGCAGAGCATCCGCGCCCGTGACCTGATGCTGGTGAGCAACGTCACGGTCGCGCCGCTGTGGGGCCCGCGCCTGCGCGCCGGCCTCGCCGGGTTGCGGCTCGCCGAGTGCATCCTGCCGGACGGCGAGGCACACAAGACCCTGGCGACCGCGTCCCGCGTACTCGACGCGCTGGTCGAGGCGCGCCTGAACCGCGACTGCGCCGTGCTCGCGCTGGGCGGCGGCGTGGTGGGCGACATCGCCGGTTTCGCGGCAGCCTGCTACCAGCGCGGCGTCGACTTCGTGCAGCTGCCGACGACGCTGCTCGCGCAGGTGGATTCGTCGGTCGGCGGCAAGACCGGTGTGGACCACCCGGGCGGCAAGAACCTGATCGGCGCGTTCCACCAGCCGGTCGCGGTGATCGCCGACACGGATACGCTGGGGACGCTTCCCGACCGTGAGCTGGCCGCGGGGATCGCCGAGGTGATCAAGTACGGCCTGGTCGGCGACGGGGATTTCCTGTCGTGGATCGAGTCGAACCTTGACCGGCTGCTCGCGCGCGATCCGGGCGCGCTCGTCCACGCCATCCGCCGTTCCTGCGAGTGCAAGGCGGCCATCGTCTCACGCGACGAGCTCGAGCAGGGCGAGCGGGCGCTGCTGAACCTCGGCCACACCTTCGGTCACGCAATCGAGACCGGCGCAGGCTACGGTCACTGGCTGCACGGCGAGGCGGTCGCCGCGGGCATGGCCATGGCCGCGGAGATGTCGCGGCGCCTCGGCTGGCTCGGCGCCGCCGACGTGGCGCGCGTGCGGGAACTGCTCGGCCGGGCCGGGCTGCCGGTGGACCCGCCGCGGTTCGGTCGCGAGCGCATGCTAGGGCTCATGCGCATGGACAAGAAGGTGAAGGCCGGACGGATCCGCCTCGTGCTGCTCGAGCGCCTGGGCCGCGCGATCTGCACCGCGGACTACCCCGACGAGGCGCTCGAGCAGATGCTCGATGACCTGGTCGGCGGAGCGGACGCATGACCGGGGCACTGGCGCATGATGCGCACCTGGCGCCCTGCGCCGCGCTCGAGGCGACGTCGCGGGGCCGGCGCCATCCGGAGGCGCCGGCGGGCTATCGGGGCGAGTTCCAGCGCGACCGCGACCGCATCGTCCACTGCAATGCGTTCCGGCGGCTGGTCTACAAGACCCAGGTCTTCGTCAATCACGAGGGCGACCTGTTCCGGACCCGGCTGACACATTCCCTCGAGGTGGCACAGATCGCGCGCACGGTTGCGCGCACGCTGGCCCTGTCCGAGCCGCTGACGGAGGCCATATGCCTCGCCCACGACCTGGGCCACACGCCCTTCGGACACGCGGGCCAGGACGCGCTGAACGAGTGCATGCGCGACTACGGCGGCTTCGAGCACAACCTGCAGTCGCTGCGCGTGGTCGACGAGCTCGAGGAACGGTACGCCGCGTTCCAGGGACTCAACCTGACCTTCGAGACGCGCGAGGGCATCCTCAAGCACTGCTCCCTGGCCAATGCGCGCCGGCTCGGCGACGTGGGCCGGCGCTTCATCGAGCGGCGCCAGCCGGGGCTCGAGGCCCAGCTCGCCAACCTCGCGGACGCAATCGCCTACAACAACCACGACGTGGACGACGGCCTGCGGGCGGGGCTGATCAGCGTCGAGGAGCTCAACGAGGTGACGATCTTCCGCCGTCACCACGACGCGGTCCGGGCGCTGTTTCCGTCCATCGGGCCCCGCCGGCTCGTGCACGAGACCATTCGTCGCATGATCAACGACGTCGTCACCGACCTGATCGAGGAGACGCGGCGGCGGCTCGAGGCCGCCATGCCGGCCAGCATCGACGAGGTCCGCGCCCAGGACGGCCCGCTGGTCGCGTTCTCCGCCACGAGCGCGGAAGAACACTACGAACTGAAGCGCTTCCTGCGGCGCCGGGTGTACGAGCACGAGCGGGTGACCGGGATGCGCGAGGGCGCCGTGCGCACGCTCCGGGAGCTGTTCCACGCGTTCCTCGCCGACCTGGCCCTGATGCCGGCCGAGCACCGCGACAACGCGCTCAGGCTCGAGGCCGAGCTGGGCGCCGCAGGGCGCGCCCGCGCGGTCGCCGACTACGTCGCCGGCATGACCGACCGGTACGCCTTCCTCGAGCACGAGCGGGTGTTCCGCCCGGCGCCCGGCACCTCCTGCTGAGGTCCGGCAGCCCAGGCGCGGGCGCTCGTCGGGCGGCTTCCCACTGCGCTCGCAGCCACCATTCCGCGCGGCCATCGGTCGCCCGTGCCGGCCCTATACTCGCGCTCCATGACAGAGCCGTACGCCCCGCGCCGCCCGCCCCGCCACGAGTCCGTCACCGTCCGTGGCATCGAGCACCACCTGACGCGCTGGGGACCGGACAGCGACGACCCGGTGGTGCTGCTGCACGGCTGGGTGGATACCGCGGACACGTTCCAGTTCCTGGTGGACGCGTTCGAGCGCGACTGGCCGCTCGCGGCCTTCGACTGGCGCGGGTTCGGGCGCAGCGGCTGGCAGCCCGACGGCTACTGGTTTCCCGACTACTTCGCCGACCTCGACCAGATGCTCGACCTGCTGTGTCCGCACGGCCCGGCGCGGCTGGTCGGCCACAGCATGGGCGGCAACATCGCCATGCTGTACGCGGGCATCCGCCCGGAGCGCGTGCGGCGGGTCGCCAGCCTGGAAGGCTTCGGGCTGCCGCGGACTGGCGTGGAGGCCGCGCCCGGCCGTTTCCGCGAGTGGCTGCACCAGCTGCGCGAGCCGCAGTCCTTCGGTGAGTTCCGCAGCCACGACGAGTTCGCCCATTACCTGCTGCGCCGCAATCCGCGCCTCACCGCCGAGCGCGCCGCGTTCATTGCCCGCAGCTGGGCGGGCGCGACCGGGACCGGAGCGGTGCGCGTGCAGGCGGACCCGGCGCACAAGCGGGTCAATCCCTACCGCTACCTGCGCGAAGACGCGGAGGCCTGCTGGCGGCAGGTGGTCGCACCGGCGCTGCTGGTGCTCGCCACGGACTCGGACTACCGCGCGAGGCTCGGCGAGGACGGCGAGCCGGAGCGGTTGCGCCGGGCCTTCCCTGCGATCTGCGTGGAGATGCTGGCCGACGCCGGCCACATGATGCACCACGAGCGGCCGGAGGCGGTCGCGCGGCTGCTGGACGACTTCCTGCTCGGGGACTGACCCCGACTTGCGCCCGCCGGCGCCCCGGGACCACACTTGCGACGGTGCAAGAGCAGGGAAGAAGTTGACGCCGTCGGGACAGGGGCTGCTGGGGCTGCTGGTCGTCGTGGCGCCGGCGCTGGTGCTGTCCGGCATCGGCCCGTACGACCGCCTGACGTGGTGGCTCGAGGTCGCGCCGGTGCTGATCGCGGTGCCGGTCCTGCTGGCCACGTTCCGGCGCTTCCCGCTGACGCCCCTGCTCTACGGCCTGATCGCCGTGCACGCGCTGATCCTCATGTACGGCGGCCACTACACCTACGCGCGCACGCCGCTCGGTCTCTGGATGCAGGACCTGTTCGACCTGTCGCGCAACCACTACGACCGCCTCGGGCACCTCGCGCAGGGCTTCGTGCCGGCCATTGCGGCGCGCGAGATCCTGCTGCGCCGGTCGCCGCTGGGCCCGCGCGGCTGGCTGCCATTCCTGGTGGTCTGCGTCTGCCTGGCGATCAGCGCGACCTATGAGTTCGTGGAGTGGTGGACCGCCCTGCTCGGCGGCGGCGCGGCGCAGGATTTCCTGGGCACGCAGGGCGACGTGTGGGACACGCAGTGGGACATGTTCCTCGCGACCTGCGGCGCGATCGCGGCGCTCGTCAGCCTGTCATCGGCCCATGACCGACAGCTGGCGAGGCTGCGGAACCGATGACGGCCGCCGACCTCGAGCCTGCCCTCGATCGGGTCCGCGAGAACTTCGCGGCCTT
The DNA here is from genome assembly GCA_018261655.1 of Pseudomonadota bacterium. GTDB lineage: Bacteria > Pseudomonadota > Gammaproteobacteria > Steroidobacterales > Steroidobacteraceae > SG8-30. Next base: position 13,149 of record JAGTSG010000033.1, read on the forward strand.
CCTGCGCGGCGACGCCGAGGCCTGCGCGGGGCAGTGGGCCTACCCGGCCTGCGTGCATTCGCGGGGACGATGGCAGGCGCTGCTGAACCCGGCGGCCTGCCGCGAGTCGAATGACCGGTCCGTGCGCGAGGCGCGGGAGCAGGGCATGACCGGCGGGCGGATCCTCGAGCTGAGCGCGCGGGCCGAGGGGCGCGGCGCGGCGTGGGTTGAGGGCCGCTTCTCCCGCGAGGGCGCGGCAGGCCGGGTCATTGCGGAGACGCGGGCCAGCTATCTGGTGGTGCAGGTCGGGGATGGCTGGCGCATTGCGGTGTGCGTGGTCAAGGATTGAGCGATGGCAGATCCGCAGGGCGGCTTTTCACAGTCGATCACCTACAAGCTGGCGCGCCGGATCGCAGTGGCCGTCATCGGCGGCACGGTCTGCCTCATCGGCATGGCGATGATCGTGCTGCCGGGGCCGGCGATGATCGTCATTCCGCTCGGGCTCGGCATCCTCGGGCTCGAGTTCGCCTGGGCGCGCCGTTGGCTGCGCAACGCGAAGGAGGCGGCCAACGGGATCGCGGACGGCGTGGGCATCCCGGCCTCGTGGCGCAAGCCGCTGGGCCGGGCGCCGACCGCGACGGATCCCGGTGAAGGAAAAGGGGGCGGGCAGCCATGAGGCGACCGACGGTCCGGGCGGACTGGCACGGTCGCGACGACGCGGCCGACGGGGCCGGTGCGCGCCGCTGGCACCAGGTCGTGCGCACCTGCGACACGCCGGGGTCCCCGGTGGCCCTGCTCGGCCTCGCCTGCGATGCCGGGGTGGCACGCAACAAGGGCCGCGTGGGCGCCGCCGCCGGGCCCGGCGCGCTGCGCAAGGCGCTTGCCAACGTGCCGGTGCACGGCGTCACCCGGGCGGACGACCTCGGCGACGTCACCTGCGCGGGTGACGCGCTCGAGGAAGCGCAGGCGGAGTTCGCCGGGGTCGTGTCCGCCGCCGTGGCCGCCGGATCGGTACCGCTCGGCCTGGGAGGCGGCCACGAGATCGCCTACGCCAGCTACCTCGGCCTGGCCCGCGCGGTCCCGGCCGGTGACGCCATCGGCATCCTCAACTTCGACGCGCACTTCGACCTGCGTGCCGGCGAGCGCGCCAGTTCCGGCACGCCGTTCCGCCAGGCCCTCGAGCACGCCGCGGCCGCCGGCCGGCGTGCCGAGTACCTGTGCATCGGCGTGAGCCGCTACGCCAATACCACGGCGCTGTTCGAGCGCGCCCGCGCGCTGGGCGTTCGCTGGGTGCCGGACGAGGAAGCCCGGGCCGATCGCTTCGGGGCGCTGAGGGACGAGGTGGCGGGCCTGCTGTCCCGGGTCGATCACCTGTACCTGACCGTGTGCCTCGACGTGTTCCCGGCGGCGGCCGCGCCCGGGGTCAGCGCACCGGCGGCGCTCGGCGTGGAGCCGGCGCTGGTCGAGCGGCTGGTCGACGTCGCCGTCGGCAGCGGCAAGCTCCGCGTCGCGGACGTCGCCGAGCTCAATCCGAAGTTCGACATTGACTCGCGCACGGCACGCCTGGCCGCGCGGCTGATCGCGCGGGTCGCCGAGGGGCTCGCTCAGCCGGGCGGCTGACCCGCGCGGAAGGTGGCCCGGGGTCGCGGCGTGCCGACCTGCGCCGCCAGTTCCTCGGGGCGCGCCGCGTCCCACACCACGAAGTCGGCCCGCATGCCCGCCTCGAGCGTGCCGCGGTCGTCGAGGCCGAGTGCCCGCGCCGCGTGGCGGGTGACGCCGGCGAGGGCTTCCTCGGCCGTCAGGCCGAACAGCACGCACCCCATGTTCATGGCGAGTCGCAGCGACAGCAGCGGCGAGCTGCCCGGGTTGAAGTCGCTCGCGAGCGCGATGGGCACGCCGTGGCGGCGGAGCAATCCGACCGGCGGCACGCGGGTCTCGCCGAGGAAATAGAACGCGCCGGGCAGCAGCACCGCCACGGTGCCCGCCGCCGCCATGGCTGCCGCGCCCGCTTCGTCGAGATGCTCGAGGTGGTCGGCCGACAGCGCGCCGGCCCCGGCGGCCAGCGCGGCGCCGTGGGAGTTCGACAGCTGTTCGGCATGGAGGCGAACCGGCAGGTGATGGCGCCGCGCCGCGTCCAGCACACGCCGGACCTGTGCGGGCGAGAACGCGATCGTCTCGCAGAATGCATCCACGGAGTCGGCGAGGCCCGCGGACACCGCGGCCGGCAGGACGGTCGCGACGACCAGGTCCACGTAGTCATCGGCCCGGCCGGCGAACTCGGGCGGGACCGAATGCGCGGCGAGCAGCGTAGCGTGGACGGTGACTGGCAGGATCTCGCCGACGCGCCGCGCCACCCGCAACAGCTTCAGTTCGTTGTCGAGGTCGAGGCCATAGCCGGACTTGATCTCGAGGGTGGTGACGCCTTCCGTCATGAGCACCCGGGCGCGCTCGAGGGCGAGCGCCAGCAGCGCTTCCTCGCTGGCTGCGCGCGTTGCGCGCACGGTGGAGAGGATGCCGCCGCCCGCGCGCGCGATGTCCTCATACGAAGCGCCCCGCTGTCGCGCCGCAAACTCGGGCGCACGGTTTCCCGCGAACACCAGGTGGGTGTGGCAGTCGATGAGGCCGGGCGTGACCAGCGCGCCGCCGGCGTCCACGACCTCGACCGCATCCGGCAAGGCCGGCAGGTCGCGGTCGGCGCCGATCCAGGCGATGCGATCGCCGCCCACGGCGATCGCCGCGCGCTCGCGCAGGCCGGCCGCCGGTTCGCCGGCAGCACAGGATGCCAGCGTGGCATTCCTGAGCACCCGATTCCAGGAGTCCGCTTGCATGTCCCTCCAGTCGTTGCGGCCCGGCGCCTGGCCCGCGTTTGGGTGGCGCGTCGCGGAAGGGTATCCTCTCCCGCCATGAGTACCCAAGTGTCCCGCACGAACGCAGGCGCGCGCATCGTGCGCGCTCCGCGTGGCAGCAGGCTGTCCTGCCGCAACTGGCTGATCGAGGCGCCGTTCAGGATGATCCAGAACAACCTCGATCCCGAGGTGGCCGAGCATCCGGACCAGCTGGTCGTCTACGGCGGCATCGGCAAGGCGGCGCGCAACTGGGAGGCTTTCGACCGCATCCTGGCCACGCTTCGCCGCCTGCGCGAGGACGAATCGCTGCTGATCCAGTCGGGCAAGCCGGTCGGCGTCTTCCGCACGCACCCGGACGCGCCGCGCGTGCTCATCGCCAACTCGAACCTGGTGCCGCACTGGGCCACCTGGGAGCACTTCCACGAGCTCGACCGCAAGGGCCTGATGATGTTCGGGCAGATGACGGCCGGGTCGTGGATCTACATCGGCTCGCAGGGCATCGTG
>JAGTSG010000116.1 GCA_018261655.1 Pseudomonadota bacterium
GGCGGTCGCACCGCCGAGGTTGACGATGAAGTTCGCGTGCTTCGGCGACACCTGTGCCCCGCCGATCGTCAGGCCCTTGAGGCCCGCCGTCTCGATCAGCCGCGCCGCAAAATCGCCCGGCGGATTGCGGAAGGTCGAGCCGCCGCTGGGCTGGCTGGTCGGCTGCGTCGCGGCGCGCCGGTCGAGCAGCTGCCGGACGCGCTGCTGCGCGCCAGCGGCATCGCCCGGCTCGAAGCGCAGCGTCGCGGCGAGGAACCATTCGCCCGCTGGCCCGTGCACCTCGCGATAGGCGACGACGAAGTCCGCAGGCGGGCGGGTGCGGACGATGCCGCTGCGATCGACCGTCTCGACCTCGACCACGTTGGCCCAGGTCTCGCCGCCGAACGCACCGGCGTTCATGGCGAGGGCGCCGCCGAGCGTACCGGGGATGCCGGCGAGAAACTCGAGGCCCACGCCGCCGCTGCGCACGGCGAGCCGCGCGACGTGCGCGCAGGCCACGCCCACCTCGCCGTACAGGCGATCGGGTCCGCTGAGCCGCAGGGCGTTGAGCCGCCCGCTGACCGCGAGCACCGTGCCGTCGAATCCGCCGTCCCGGACGAGCAGGTTGCTGCCGAGACCGAGCCACAGCAGCGGCTCGTCGAGCGCGAGGGTCTGCAGGAAGGCGACGAGGTCGGCGCGGTCCGCCGGCCGGTAGAAGCGCCGCGCGGGGCCGCCGACGCGCCAGCTCGTGTGGCGCGACAGCGGCTCGTCGAGCAGCAGCTCGCCGCGCAGTCCGGTCTCGTTGAGCGCCGCCGCCATCATCGGCCGTTGGTCCGCAGATCGAGGTCCGGCTGGTCCGCCTGACCACAGAGAAAATCGCGCAGCCGCCCCGCCGCGCCGCCGATGTCGCCGGCACCCATGGTCACCACGATGTCGCCGCCGCGCACGAGGTGGCCGAGCGTGTCGTCGAGCCCGTCGACCGTCGCGACGAAGACCGGATCCACGAGGCCGCGCGCCCGGACCGCGCGGCTCAACGCCCGACCGTCCGCGCCGGCGATCGGCGCCTCGCCGGCCGGATAGACGTCGCAGAGCACGAGCACGTCGGCGCTGGACAACACCTGCGCGAAGTCGTCGAGCAGGTCGCGCGTGCGGGTGTAGCGATGCGGCTGGAAGGCCAGCACCAGGCGCCGTTCGGGCCAGCCGTCGCGGACGGCGTCGATCGTCGCAGCGATCTCGCGCGGATGGTGCCCGTAGTCGTCGACCAGCAGAATCTCCCCATCGGGGCGTTGACAGCGCCCGGCCACCTGGAACCGGCGACCGATGCCCTGGAAGCCGCGCAGCGCCCGCTGTATCGCCGGCGCCTCGACGCCGAGCTCGCGGGCCACGGCGATGGCCGCGAGGGCGTTGAGCACGTTGTGACGCCCCGGCAGGTTGAGGGTGACGTCGATCCGCAGCCCGTCGCGCGCGATCGCGGCGAAATGGGTCTGCAGGCCGTCGCGGCGGATGTCGACGGCCCGCAGGTCGGCGCCCTCGGCCGTGCCGTAGCTCAGGACGCGCCGGGTGACCTCGGGCAGCAGCCCGCGGACCTCGGGGTCGTCGACGCACAGCACCGCGAGGCCGTAGAACGGCAGGTGGTGCAGGAACTCGACGAAGGTGCGGCGCAGCCGGTCGAAGTCGCCGCCGTAGGTCGCCATGTGATCGGCGTCGACGTTGGTGACGATGGCGATCATCGGCTGCAGGTAGAGGAACGAGGCGTCGCTCTCGTCCGCCTCGGCGACGAGATACTCGCCCTGCCCCAGGCGCGCCGAGCTGCCCGCCGAGTTGAGGCGCCCGCCGATCACGAAGGTCGGGTCCAGCCCCGCCTCGGTCAGGATGCTCGCGACCAGGCTGGTGGTCGTCGTCTTGCCGTGCGTCCCCGCCACGGCGATGCCGAAGCGGAAGCGCATGAGCTCGGCGAGCATCTCCGCGCGCGGCACCACCGGGATGCGCTGCGCGCGCGCCGCGACGACCTCGGGGTTGTCGGGACGGACCGCGCTCGAGATCACCACCGCGTCGGCGCCGGCGACGTTCCCCGCCGCGTGGCCGAGGTGGACGACGGCGCCCTGCTCCGCCAGGCGCCGCGTCGTGGGGCTCTCCTTGAGGTCCGAGCCCGACACCTGGTAGCCGAGGTTCACGAGCACCTGGGCGATGCCGTTCATCCCGGAGCCGCCGATCCCGACGAAGTGCACGTGCCGGATGCGGCCCATCGCGGCGGTCTGCCGCGGCTGACGGAGATCCGAATGGCTCATCGGTGCGACGCCTCCTCGCAGGCATCGGCGACGCGCTGCGCGGCGTCCGGGCGGGCGAGACGGCGGGCCGCCTGCGCCATGCCGAGCAGGCGTGGCCGGTCGCCGACCAGCGTCGCCAGCAGCTCCGCCAACCGCTGGGCCGTGAGCGCGGGCTGGGGCAGCAGCAGGGCCGCGCCGGCGTCGGCGAGGTAGGCGGCGTTGCGGGTCTGGTGATCGTCCACCGCGTGCGGATAGGGCACGAGCACCGCGGGCACGCCGGCGGCGGCCAGCTCGGAGACCGTGAGCGCCCCCGCGCGGCACACGACGAGGTCCGCCCAGGCGTAGGCCTCGGCCATGTCGTCCACGAACTCGCTGACCGTCGCGGCCACCCCGGCCGCGCGGTAGGCCTGCTCGGCCGCCTGGGCCTTGCCGCGGCCGGCCTGGTGACGAACCAGCGGGCGCGCGGCTTCGGGCAGGGCGGCGAGCGCCGGCGGCAGCGTCTCGTTCAGCACCTGCGCCCCGAGCGAGCCGCCGACGACCAGCAGGCGGGCCGGGCCGGTGCGCCCGGCCAGGCGGACCTCCGGCGCCGGGACGGCGACGATCTCGCGCCGGACGGGGTTGCCGACGGCGACCGCCGACCGGGTCGCCGCGAAGCTGCCCGGGAAGGCCTCGAGGACGCGCGTAGCGAGGTGCGCGAGCCAGCGGTTGGTGAGACCGGGGATCGCGTTCTGCTCGTGGATCACCAGCGGGTAGCCGAGCAGGCGCGACACCAGCCCGCCGGGCCCCGACACGAAGCCCCCCATGCCGAGCACGACGCCCGGCCGGCGACGGCGGAGGGCGCGGCCGGCATGGACCAGCGCGGTGGCGAGGTGCAGCGGGGCGAGCAGCCACGCGCCCAGGCCCTGGCCGCGCATCTTGCGCACGGGCACGAGGTCGAGCGGGAAGCCGTAGGCGGGCACCAGGCGCGACTCGAAGCTGTCGGGCACCCCGAGCCAGGACACCTCCCACCCGCGCCGGGCGAGCTCCTGCGCGGTCGCCAGCGCCGGGAAGACGTGCCCGCCGGTGCCGCCGGCCATCACGGTGACGCGGCCCGCCGTCATCGCGCCCCCCGCCGCGGGCCGGCCGCCTCGCGCACCTCGTGGTGCACGCGCAGCAGCAGGCCGACCGCCATGCAGGTCACGATCACGCTGTTGCTGCCGTAGCTCAGCAGCGGCAGCGTCAGGCCCTTGGTCGGCAGCCGGCCGACGTTGACGCCGACGTTGATGCAGGCCTGCAGGCCGATCCACAGGCCGCAGCCGTAGGACACGAAGGCGGCGAAGCGGTTGCCCACCTGCTCG
>JAGTSG010000034.1 GCA_018261655.1 Pseudomonadota bacterium
TTGAGCGAGGCGTAGACATGTGCGAGCAGCTGGGCCGCATGAGCCTTGTTGTTTCCGTTGCCGACCACCTTCCAGAAGTACATGGCCGCGTGAGCGGCCTGCAGCATTTCCTCGTCCTCCTCCGGGGTCCGGGATGATTGCTCCGCAAGAGCCCATGCACGGTTGTTCGCCTGGCTGGCAAGCCGTCTTTGCCACAGTGCCGTGTCTTCGGGTGTCGGCTGCATGTTCTGGTCAGGCCCAGCCATCTTTCGAACCCCCGTGAACGGCCGGATCACCTCGGGCGCCGAGTCGCGGTGGCGAGGTCCGGCGCACCTCGCCAGGTCGCTGTTCTACTTCCATCGCTGCCGTCCGTCCAGCATCCGCCTGCGGCGATGCAAGGCGGGCCGTCCGGCTCATCCCTTGCCGCCCTGTCTGCCGCCCCGCCTGCCGCGCTCCGGCACCGGAATGCCGTACCGCCCGCCCGCCCCGCCGCGCTAGAATGACCCCATGCCCACCTATGACTACCAGTGTGACGCCAACGGCCGCGTGGTCGAGGTCTCGCACAAGATGAGCGAACAGGTCTCGACCTGGGGCGAGCTGTGCGAGCGGGCCGGAATTCCCGCCGGCAAGACCCCGGCCTCGGCCCCGGTGCACAAGCTGATCACCGGCGGCGCGGTCATCTCCGGCGGCAACCTCGGGAGCACGGAGCGGCCCTGCGATTACGGCACGCCCTGCGGCGGCTGTGCCTGCAACCCGGAGTAGCCACCTGAGCCCACAGACCGGCAAGCCTCCCGTGCAGTTCGCCTTCACCAAGATGCACGGCCTGGGCAACGACTTCATCGTGTTCGACGCGCCGGCCAGCGGCGCGCCTCCCGCCGAGATCCTGCGCGCCCTCGCCGACCGGCACACCGGCATCGGCTTCGACCAGGCGCTGATGCTCGAGAAGCCGCGCCGCGACGGCACCGTCGTCTACTACCGTATCTTCAACGCCGACGGCGACGAGGTGGAACAGTGCGGCAACGGCGCGCGCTGCATCGCCAGCTTCGTCAACGCGCGCCTGAAGCGGGGCCCGGGCCTGCTGGTCATGGACAGCCCCGGCGGGCTCATCCGAGCCAGGGTCCGCGAGGACGGCCGCGTGTCCGTCGCCATGGGCGTGCCGAACTTCGCGCCTGCCGCGCTGCCGTTCGAGGCCAGCGGCGAGGCCAGCGTGTACCCGCTCGCCGTCGGCGACGGCGTCGTCGAGATCGGTGCCGTGTCCATCGGCAACCCGCACGCGGTGATTCGCGTACCATCGGTGACCGAGGCGCCGGTGGATCGCCTCGGGCCCGCGATCGAGAACCACCCGCGCTTCCCGAGGCGCACGAACGTGGGGTTCATGGAGGTCATTGCGCCGGACCACATCCGCCTGCGGGTCTACGAGCGCGGCACCGGCGAGACGCGCGCCTGCGGCACGGGCGCCTGCGGCGCGGTCGCGGTGGGCCGGCGGCACGGGCTGCTCGGCGAGGAAGTGAAGGTGGACCTGCCGGGCGGCCGGCTGGTGGTGCAATGGAAAGGGCCGGGCGAGCCGATCTGGCTGACCGGGCCCGCCGAGACGGCATTCGAGGGAATGGTGACCCTATGACGAAGACAGCGGCGGCAGCGGGCACGGCCTTGAGCGACGCCAGCGTGGCGGAGTACCTCGAGGCCTTTCCCGAGTTCTTCGAGCGCAACCAGGCGCTGCTGCAGCGCCTCAGGCTGCCCGACGGCCGCGGCAGCGGCACCACCGTCTCGCTGCTGGAAAAGCAGGTGGACGTGCTGCGCGAGCGCAACCGACAGCTCGAGAAGCGCCTCGCCGAGTTCATCGACGTGGCCCGCGGCAACGACGCGCTCGCAGCAAAGATCCACAAGCTCACCACGCGACTCGTGCATGCGCGCGGGATCGCCCCGGTCGTCGACGCGGTGGAGGCCTCGCTGCGCGAGGACTTCGACGTGCAGCGCGCGGTGCTGGTGCTGTTCCTGGAAAACGAGGCGCTTGCCGCGCGGGAGTCCGCCTTCATCCGGCTCTCGAAGCGCGAGTCCCCGGAGATGCGTGGCTTCGAGGCGCTGCTGGCCTCCGACAAGCCCCGTTGCGGCCAGGTGCGGGACTCGCAGCGCGATTACCTGTTCGGCGAGGGCGCAGTCGACATCGGCTCGGTCGCGCTGGTGCCACTGGGCCCGGTTGGCAGGTTCGGCCTGCTGGCCTGCGGCTCGACGGACTCGCAACGGTTCAACCCGACCGTGAGCACCGAGTTCCTGGCGCGGATCGGCGAGTTGATCGCGGCGGCGCTCGCCGCGGAGTGATGGACGCGCCGGCCGCCGCCTGGGCCGAGCGCTGGTTCGCCCACCTGCGGACCGAGCGGCGGTTGTCGCCGCACACCTCCGTCAACTATGCGCGCGACCTCGGCGCGTTCACCGTCTTCTGCGACGGCCAGGGCGTGACCGCCTGGCCCCAGGTGGACAATTTCCACGTGCGCAGCTTCGCCGCCCGCGAGCACAGGAACGGCCTCGGGCCGCGCAGCATCCAGCGCCGCCTGTCGTCGCTCAGGAGCTTCTTCAACTTCCTGATCCGCGAGGGTGTCGTCAAATCCAACCCGGCGGAGGAGATCAAGGCGCCGAAGGCCCCGAAGCGGCTGCCGAAGACCCTCGACACCGACCGGATGGCGCGCCTGCTGTCGCCGCCCGAGGACGATCCCCTGGCGCGGCGCGACCACGCCATGATGGAACTGCTGTACAGCTCTGGACTGCGACTCGCCGAGCTGGTGGGGCTCGACCTGACCGACCTCGACCTCGGCGACCGGACCGTGCGGGTGCTGGGCAAGGGATCCAAGACCCGGCTCGTGCCGGTCGGCCGCCACGCGGTCACCTCGCTCAGCACCTGGCTCAGGGACCGGGCCGGAATTGCGAGGCCGGAGGAAACGGCGGTGTTCGTCGGCCAGAACGGGCGCCGCCTGGGGGCCCGGGCCGTCCAGCAGCGGATCGACCGCGCGGCGCGCCGCCAGGGCATCGACCTGAAGGTCCATCCCCACCTGTTCCGGCACTCCTTCGCCACCCACCTGCTCGAGTCCAGCGGCGACCTGCGTGGCGTGCAGGAACTTCTCGGGCACACCGACATCAGTACCACGCAGGTGTACACCCACCTTGATTTCCAGCACCTGGCCCGCATCTACGACCAGGCGCACCCTCGCGCACGCCGCCGCAAGTAGGACCCGCCATGGCTGACTCCCACTTCGACCCCCACGGGACGACCATCCTGTCCGTGCGGCGCGGCCCCGCCGTCGCCATGGGCGGCGACGGCCAGGTCACGCTCGGCCAGACCATCATGAAGGGGAACGCGCGCAAGGTCCGCCGCCTCTACGGCGGCAAGGTGCTGGCCGGCTTCGCCGGCGGCACCGCCGACGCCTTCACGCTGTTCGAGCGCTTCGAGGGCAAGCTCGAGAAATACGGCAACCTCACCCGCGCCGCCATCGAGCTCGCCAAGGACTGGCGCACCGACCGCGCGCTGCGCCGCCTCGAGGCCCTGCTGTGCGTCGCCGACCCGAGCGCCTCGCTCATCATCTCGGGCAACGGCGACGTCATCGAGCCCGAGCACGACATCATGGCGATCGGCTCCGGCGGCCCGTTCGCCCAGGCCGCCGCGCGGGCGCTCTACGAGAACACCGACCTCGGCGCGCGCGAGATCGTGGAACGGGCGCTCGCGATCGCCGCCGACACCTGCATCTACACCAACCGCAACGTCACCATCGACGAGCTGCCGACGGCCTGAACATGGAAACGATGACCCCGCGCGAGATCGTCGAGGAGCTCGACAAGCACATCGTCGGCCAGCGGGACGCCAAACGCGCCGTCGCCGTGGCCCTGCGCAACCGCTGGCGGCGCATGCAGGTCGAGGAGCCGCTGCGGCACGAGATCACGCCCAAGAACATCCTGATGATCGGCCCGACCGGCGTCGGCAAGACCGAGATCGCGCGCCGCCTGGCGAAGCTCGCCCGCGCGCCGTTCGTCAAGGTCGAGGCGACCAAGTTCACCGAGGTCGGCTACGTGGGCCGCGAAGTCGATTCCATCGTCAAGGACCTCGTCGACGTCGCGGTCAAGCTGACGCGCGAGGAGGAGACGTCCCGCGTGCGCCACCGCGCCGCGGACGCGGCCGAGGAGCGCATCCTCGACACGCTGCTGCCCCGGCCGCAGGCCGGCGCGCTGCAGCCCGAGGCCTCCCCGCGCGACGCCGAGACCCGCCAGAAATTCCGCAAGATGCTGCGCGAGGGCAAGCTCGACGACCGCGACATCGAGGTCGACGTACGCGCCGTGCCGGTCGGGCTGGAGATCATGGGCCCGCCGGGCATGGAGGACATGACGCAGCAGCTGCAGCAGATGTTCCAGAACCTCGGCGGCCAGCGCACCCGCTCGCGCAAGATGAAGATCCGCGAGGCGATGAAGGCGCTGACCGACGAGGAAGCGGCGCGCATGGTCAACGAGGAGGAGCTGCGCGCACGCGCGCTGGCGAACGCCGAGCAGAACGGCATCGTCTTCCTCGACGAACTCGACAAGATCTGCAAGCGCGGCGAAGTCGTCGGCGCGGACGTGTCGCGGGAAGGCGTGCAGCGCGACCTGCTGCCGCTCGTGGAGGGCTGCACGGTCAGCACCAAATACGGCATGGTGAAGACCGACCACATCCTGTTCATTGCGTCGGGCGCCTTCCACATGTCGAAGCCCTCGGACCTGATCCCGGAGCTGCAGGGCCGCTTCCCGATCCGCGTCGAGCTGTCGTCGCTCGGGGTGGAGGACTTCGTGCGCATCCTCACCGAGCCCGACGCCTCGCTGTGCACCCAGTACGCGGCGCTGCTGGCCACCGAGGGCGTCCAGCTGCGCTTCGAGCCCGACGGCATCCGCCGGCTCGCGGAGATCGCCTGGTCGGTCAACGAGAGCACCGAGAACATCGGCGCGCGCCGGCTGCACACGGTGATGGAGCGCCTGCTCGAGCACGTCTCGTTCGAGGCCGCCGACCGGGGCGGCAGCGCCATCGCGGTGGATGCCGCCTTCGTGGACCGCCACCTCGGGGAACTCGTGAAGGACGAGGACCTCAGTCGTTATATCCTGTAGGCCGCGAACGACTGCAGAGGAAGGAGCCCCCGATGACCATGGCCGACCCCGGCCCGCCGGCGGAACTGAAGCTCAAGCGCAAGTCCCGCGTCCTGGAGGTCCACTTCAGGGACGGCGAGTCGTTTTCACTGCCGTTCGAGTACCTGCGCGTGTACTCGCCCTCGGCCGAGGTGCAGGGCCACGGTCCCGGCGAGGGCAAGCTCGAACTCGCCAAGGAAAACGTCCAGGTCCGGGAGGTTGCCCCGGTGGGCAACTACGCCGTCTGCCTCAAGTTCGACGACGGCCACGACAGCGGCCTCTACAGCTGGTCCTACCTCTACGAGCTCGGCGCGAAGTACGACGAGAAGTGGGCCCGCTACCTCGAGCGCTGCGAGAAGCTCGGGTACGAGCGCAAGCCGCCGGCCGCCTAGGCCGGCCTGGCCGTCACCGGCCGCCACGCGGCCGCGCCGGGCGGGACTGAGCCCAGCGCGCCCTTCGGGCAGCCGTCGTGAGTTTCCCGGCCGCGCCCCGTAGAATCCCGGGTCCAGGCCAGGCGACCCCACAACGATGACCACCCCCGCCGACAAGCCCGCGTCCAAGGTCGACTTCGGGTACGAGGAAGTGCCCGCCGGCGAGAAGGCCGGCCGCGTGCGCGCCGTGTTCGACTCGGTCGCCGACAACTACGACCTGATGAACGACCTGATGTCGGGGGGCATGCACCGGCTGTGGAAGCGCTTCACGCTGGGCCAGACCGGGCTCAAGCCCGGCCAGCGGGCGCTCGACGTTGCCGGTGGCACCGGGGACCTCGCCTCCGGCCTCGCCAGGCAGGTCGGCGCCTCGGGCCTCGTCGTCCTCTCGGACATCAACTGGGAGATGCTCTCGCGCGGCCGCGACCGGCTGCTCGACGAGGGCGTCGCCGGTAATGTCGGCTTCGTGCAGGCCAACGCCGAGAAGCTGCCCTTCGCGGACGCCAGCTTCGACTGCGTGACCATCGGCTTCGGGCTGCGCAACGTCACCGACAAGCCCGCTGCGCTGGCCTCGATGCGCAGGATCCTGCGGCCCGGCGGGCAGTTGCTGGTGCTGGAGTTCTCGCACCCGGTGGCCGGACTCAAGCCGTTCTACGACCTGTACTCGTTCAAGGTGCTGCCTGCGCTGGGCAGGCTGGTCGCCCGCGACGCAGAGAGCTACCGCTACCTGGCGGAGTCGATCCGCGTGTTCCCGGACCAGCCGACGCTCGCCGCGATGATGCGCGAGGCCGGCTTCGAGGGTTGCCGCTGGCACAACCTCACGGGCGGCATCGTCGCGGTCCACCGCGGCTACGCCTACTAGGCGCCGGGCGATGGCCACGGATCCGCTGTTCCAGCCGGTCGAGTCGCTGCTCAACCGCAACATCGCAGGCTCGACCCGCGCCCGCGAGCTGGTCGCGCGTCTCGCCGGCCGGTCGCTCGAAGTCCGGGTGACGCCCACGCCGGTCCGCATCCGCTTCAGCGTGGCGGACGGCCTCGTGTCGGTCGGCCCGGGCGGCGAGGGCGAGCCCGGCGCCGTGATCGAAGGCACGCCGCTGTCGCTGGCTTCGCTTGCCGGTCCCGAGCCCGAGGACCGCATCCGCCAGGGCGCCATCCGCATCAGCGGCGACGCGGAGACGGCGCAGCTGTTCCAGAAGCTCTTCAGGGCCGCGCGGCCGGACTTCGAGGAGGAGCTCTCGCGCCTCGTCGGCGACGCCGCGGCCCATCACCTGGCCAACGCCGCGCGCAGCGTACTCGACTTCGGGCGTCGCGCCGCGGACACCTTCGCCCGCAACATGGGCGAGTACCTCACCGAGGAGAGCCGCGACCTCCCGGCGCAGCCGGAGGTCGAGGCCTGGATCGAGCAGGTCGACCGCCTGCGCGAGGACGCGGACCGCCTCGAGGCGCGCCTCGCGCTGCTCGACCGGTCGCGGCGCCGGGGCGGGACGTGATCTCGCTGCCCGTGACCCGCCGCCTCGTCGTCATCCAGCGCGTGCTCGTCAGGCACGGGCTCGACGACTACGTGCGCGCCACGCACCTCTACCGCCCGCTGCGCTTCCTGTTCTACCTGTCGCCCTGGACGTGGTTCGCCCGCAGCCAGGGCACGACCCGCGGCGAGAGGCTGCGCCTTGCGCTCGAGGAGCTCGGCCCGATCTTCATCAAGTTCGGCCAGGCGCTGTCCACGCGCCGCGACCTGCTGCCGCGCGACATCGCCGACGAGCTGGCGAAGCTCCAGGACCGCGTGCCGCCCTTCAGCGGCGCCGCCGCACGCGCCCAGGTCGAGCGCGCGCTCGGCAAGCCCGTCACGGAACTGTTCGGGTCGTTCGACGAGGCGCCCCTCGCGGCCGCCTCCATCGCCCAGGTCCACGCCGCCACGCTGGCCGACGGTCGCGAAGTCGTGGTCAAGGTGCTTCGACCCGGCATGCGCGAGGCCATCGGCCGCGACCTCGAGGTGCTCCACGCGCTCGCCGGGCTCGCCGCGCGGTACTGGCCGGAGTCGAAGCGCCTCAGGCCGGCCGAGGTCGTGGCCGAATACGAGAAGACCGTCCTCGACGAGCTCGACCTGATGCGCGAGGCGGGCAACGCCTCGCAGCTACGGCGCAACTTCGCCGGCAGCCCGATGCTGCACGTGCCGGAGGTCCACTGGGACCTGTGCCGGCGCGACGTCATGGTGATCGAGCGCATCCGCGGGGTGCCGATCTCGGAGATCGGGCGCCTGCGCGAGCTGGGCACCGACATCCGCAAGCTGGCCGAGAACGGCGTGACGATCTTCTTCACGCAGGTGTTCCGCCACAATTTCTTCCACGCCGACATGCACCCGGGCAACATCTTCGTGGACGTGTCCGACCCTGCGAACCCGAAGTACGTCGCGGTGGACTTCGGCATCGTCGGCGCGCTGGAGCCCCGCGACCAGTACTACCTGGCCGCGAACTTCCTCGCGTTCTTCGACCGCGACTGGCGCCGCATCGCCGAGTTGCACCTCGAGAGCGGATGGATCCCGCCGCACGCGCGCCTGTCGGAGCTCACGGCCGCGGTGCGCACGGTCTGCGAGCCGATCTTCAACAAGCCGCTCGGCGAGATTTCCTTCGGCATGGTGCTGCTGCGCCTGTTCGAGGTCGCGAGACGGTTCGAGATGCCGGTGCAGCCGCAGCTGATCCTGCTGCAGAAGACGCTGCTCAACATCGAGGGCCTCGGCCGGCAGCTCTACCCCGAGCTCGACCTGATGAAGACCGCGAGGCCGGTCCTGCGCGAGTGGATGAGCAGGCGCGTCGGCCCAGAGGCCTTCGCCGAGGGACTCCGGGAGCATTGGCCGGACCTCGCCGAGTCGCTCAAGATGCTGCCCGTCGTGCTGCAGCGCGCGGTGCGGCGCGCCTACGAGGACGACTTCAGGCTCCGCACCGAGTCGTCCTCGGTCGACGCGTTGCGCCGCGAGCTGGCGGAAGCCCAGCGGCGGCGCAATGCGCTGCTGGCCGGCGCGGCGCTGTTCCTCGGCGGCGTGCTGTGGCTCGCGCTGCTGGCGCAGCCGGAGTGGCTCGGCTGGGCCCTCGCCGCGGGTGGCGGCAGCTGGATGTTGTCGTGTCTCAGGTGAAGGAGCGACCATGGACCGGGACGAATGGATCGACGTGGGTGCGGTGGCCGAACTCGCGACGCGGCCGGTCCAGGCGGTCCTGCTCGGCCGGCGGAAGGTGACGCTGACGTGCCGGGATGGCGCGTTCGGCGCGATCTCGAACACCTGCAACCACGCCGGCGGTCCGCTTTCGGAGGGACGCCTGGACGGCGACTACGTGGTCTGCCCCTGGCACTACTGGAAGTTCCACCGGCTGACGGGCCAGGGGGAGCCGGGTTACGAAGAGGATGCGGTGCCGGCCCACGAGGTCAAGGTCGCTGCCGGCCGAGTCCTGGTGCGAGCGGTCCCGGCCTCGCGCCGCAGCCGCAAGCCGCATGCAGCGCATCCCCTCTCGAGGCCTCCTGTCAGGGAGGCCGGGCCGATTCGCGTCCTCGGTATCTCGACCACCGCCATGACGGAGGGTCAGCCGCGCTACAGCACCTCCGACGACCTGCTGGACAGCGCCCTTGCCCATGCGACGGAACAGCTCGGATGCGAGACCCGCCTTGTCCGGCTGCGCGAGCTCTCGTTCAGGGCCTGCGAGGGCTTCTATTCGAAGAACGCCCGTGCCTGCACCTGGCCCTGTTCGATCACTCAGATGGATCCTCAGGACCAGATGGACCGCGTCTACGAGGGGCTGGTGCACTGGGCCGACGTCTTCCTCATCGCAACGCCGATCCGCTGGGGTGCTGCGAGCAGCCTGTATTACAGGATGGCCGAGCGCATGAACTGCATCCAGAACCAGGAGACGATCGCGGACGTGCGGCTGATGACCAACAAGGTCGCGGGCTTCGTCATCACCGGCGGGCAGGACAACATCCAGGCCGTCGCCGGCCAGATGCTCGGGTTCTTCGCCGAGATCGGCTGTCACTTCCCGCCGTTCCCGTACGTGGCGCATTCGCGCGGCTGGAGCGCGGAGGACATGGAGAACAACGTCCGCTACGTCAAGGACTCGCGCATGCTGCACGAGGGTGCCGGGGCGCTGGCGGCGCGCTGCGTGGAGTTGGCTCGCGTACTGCTGGGCGGCGCCATGCAGTCGGTCCCGCTGGCGCGCGGCGGCCGCAAGGCGCACGAACTCGACACGCGGGCCCAGTTGCGGGCACGTGAAACGGAACAGTAACGTCGCTCAGGAGGAGTCTGACCCCTCCAGCTCCCTCAATTCGATCCAGGTGGCCGCGGCCCGCGCGACGATGTCGCCATCGGGACCGACGACGGCCGTGCCCGCGAAGTGCTTGCGCCCTTCCGAGCTCCTCTCCCAGCCGAAGACGACACAGGGCTCGCCGGCCCTGACGGGCCGCTCCACCCTCGCGGCGAGCTCGCCGAGCAGCGCGAGGCGACCCGCCATGGGCGTGGCAAAGTAGCCCGGGCAGTCGAGCGCGGCCCAGAGGAACTCGGGGCGGATGAAGCCGCGCCCGTCCGCCAGCGTCCCGTCCGGGATCCACGGCGCTGCCACCATCCTGCGATCGGCGATCGGGCCGGCAAAGATGCGCAGCCCGTCACCGGCAAGCCGCTTCGGCCCGCAGACGAAGCAGCCCGGGAATACGTGCTGGTCGAAGCCGATGTAGCCCAGCGAGGCGACGACCGCCTCGGCATGGTCGGGCGCAGCCGGAACGTCGAGCTCGACCGGGTCGGGCCGCGCCTCCGCGATCACCTCGCCACCCTGCACCAGCCGGAGGCGACCGTCCGCTTCCGCCAGGTCGAGCGGCACACCGAGCGGCGGCGGCCGTCTCAGCCGCACGGCGACCGGCGTGGACGCGGCAGCGGCCACGAGGCCGCAGACATAGCCGCCGTTGCCGGAGTCGGGAGGACCCCGGAATCGCGCGTCCAGCGTGACCGTCGCCATCAACGCTCCTGCGGCCTGTCGGCGCCGCAGTTCCAGCACTCGGTGAACTGCCCCTCGACCTCCTCGCCGCAGGCGCCGCACTTCCATGGCGGCTCGCCCAGCCCGGGTCCGTGCAGTTCCTGCTCGATCAGCTCCTGCGCACGGTCGAAGTCGAGCTCGGCGACCCACAGCTCGGGCCAGGTCTCGAGGAACGGAATCTCGCCGATCACGCCGCCGAGGCGCTCGTTGCGCAGCTCCGCCTTGATGCCCTCGGCGGCCAGCAGGTTGCTGACGTGGGTCACCTGGACGATCGACTCGGCCGTGTAGACGCGCTTCATGAGCTGTTCCTGTCGGTCCCTCAGGAATCCTAACCGACGGCGCCGGGACAATCGCTCCGTAGTCGCTGCCGGCCCGGCGCGCCCGATCCCACGCGGTGCGCGCGGGCGGCCCCGGCTTTGTTGCAGTGCAGCGGCGGGGGTTTGCGCAGGGCGTAATTCAATTTGCGGACAACAACGGTAAAGTCCACAAGGTATCCGCGCAATAACGAAAACACGGGAGACCGCTCATGCGCGCTGAAGTCCGGACTCATGGCGGCAACGTCCTTCCTTCCTTCGTGGCGCTGCTCGCGTTGCTCACGGTCCTTGGCTGCTCCGGCGGCAAGGACGAGAATGCGCCCGCCGCAGCAGGACCGGCGGCGCCGGAAGCCGAGCCGGCCGCAGCTGCCGCCGTCGAAGAGCCCCTTCCGCCGCTGGCCTACGAGTCCGCGCTCTCCGAGGCCGTGCGCGCCGAGCTCAACGAGCCCTTCAAGGGCGACCTCGACGAGATGGTGAAGCGCCGGCTCGTCCGCGTCGGCGTCACGTACAACCGCACCCACTACTTCGTGGACAGGGGGGTGCAACGCGGCGGCGTCTACGAGTACGGCAAGCTCATGGAGGAGGAGCTGAACAAGCGGCGCAAGACCGGCAACCTGAAGGTCGTCTTCTGGTTCGTGCCGCTGGCGCGCAACCAGCTGGTGCCGGCGCTCGTCGACGGCAAGGTGGACCTGGTGATGGCAGGGCTCACCGACACGCCGGAACTCCGCAAGCAGGTGGACTTCACGAATCCGACCCGCGAGAACGTGAACCAGGTCGTGGTGACCGGCCCCGGCGCGCCGGCGATCGCCTCGGTCGACGACCTGTCCGGGCAGGAGGTGTTCGTCCGCAAGAGCAGCGCGTACTACGAGAGCCTGGTGGCACTGAACGAGCGGCTGAAGGCCGCGGGCAAGCCCCCGGTGAAGATCATCGCAGCGCCCGAGAACCTCGAGGACGAAGACCTCCTCGAGATGGCCAACGCCGGCCTGGTCGGTATCACCATCGTCGACGACTACCTCGCGGCGTTGTGGAAGAAGGTGTTCACGGACATCACCGTCCACGACACGGTCGCGGTGCGGACGGGCGGCAACCTGGCGGTTGCCATCCGCAAGGACAGCCCGCAGCTCGCCGCCGGGCTGAACGCCATCATCGCCAAGTACGGCCTCGGCACGGCCTTCGGCAACATCGTGGAGAAGCGCTACCTCGAGAACACGAAGTACGTGAAGAACGCCACGTCGGAGGCCCAGCGCAAGAAATTCCAGCAGCTGGTCGAGCTTTTCAAGAAGTACAGCGACCAGTACGGCATGGACTACCTGCTGATGGCCGCGCAGGGCTTCCAGGAATCCGGGCTCGACCAGAACGTGAAGAGCCCGGTCGGCGCGGTCGGCGTGATGCAGGTGATGCCGGCCACCGGCAAGGACCTGAAGGTCGGCGACATCTCCCAGCTCGAGCCCAACATCCACGCGGGCGTCAAGTACATCCGCTGGGTCATCGACGAGTACTACAAGGACGAGCCGATGGACAACCTCAACAAGGGGCTGTTCGCCTTCGCCTCCTACAACGCCGGTCCCGGGCGCATCCGCCAGCTGCGGAACGAGGCGGCCAAGCGCGGCCTCGATCCCAACGTGTGGTTCGGCAACGTCGAGCAGATCGCCTCGGAGCGCATCGGCCGTGAGACCGTGACCTACGTGAGCAACATCTACAAGTACTACGTCGCCTACCGGCTGGTGGTGGAGGAGCGGGACAGGCGCGAAGCGACCAAGGAGGAGCTCAAGGCCGCTGAAGGCAAGTAGGCCCGACCGACCCGGGGGCGCTGGTCAAAACGAGCGCCGCACCGCGAAGTTGAAGACGGCGTCGGGTGACGCCTTGATGTCAGCGTCTTCGCTGGCGGCCAGCTCGAAACGCCAGCCGCCCGATGTGCGATAGCTGGCCCCGAAACTGAGCACGACGGCGTCCCCCGCGAAGTCCGTGGCGACGACGTCGAACACCCCGGAGTTCGCGTGCAGCTGCACGGTGAGGTCCATCGTGCGCCACGCGTTCCAGGACAGGCCCGCCAGTCCCGCCCAGGCGAAAGCCTCCTGCTGCTCAGGGAGCAGGTCGCCCTGTCCCAGCCAGGCGGCGTCGACCTGACCAAACAGCTGCCAGCGATCCGCGAGCTGCGTCTGCCCCGACAGGCTCAGCGCCACGTCGGCGGCGCCGCTGCCGGTGAAAGCCTCCGCGTCGCCGACCGGCAGCTTGACCGTGAGCCAGGCGGCCAGCGCGTGCCGGTCGGACGCCGCCAGTTGATAGCCCAGCGCGACGGGAATGTCCGCGATGCCCGAACTGTCCCGATCCGCACGCAGGAGCAGGGCCCCATCCTGCTGGTACTGGACCAGTAGTTCGTTCCGGGGAAGCTCGCGCCGGGATCCGTCGGGCAGGCCGAACAGGTCGTGCCAGTCCTCAACGACGCCGTCGAGCGAGCCGCCGCTCACCTCGCGCCACGGCAGCTCCACGAGGACCGCAAACTCCGGCCCGACCGGGCGCTCGAAACGAAAGCGCAGTTCCCGGATCTCGCCATCGATCGTGAGGTCGTATCGGTCCGTCGTCTCGACCGCTGCGGCATTGGCCCAGTTGAGGGTCGCAGCGACGCGGCTTTCGCCATCCGCAGGCAATCGTGACGGGAGCGCGCCCGGGAGGCCGTAGGGGGCGACCAGCAGGCCCTGGTTACGGGTCAGGAGCGCGTCGCCGTGCGCCGCCGGCGCACACAGCGCGCCGATGGCCGACAACGCCGCGAGCCAGCGGCGAATCACTACAGCAGCCCCTCGATACCGGGAATCCACTTCACCGTGTTGACGACGGCGCGCTGCCAGAACGTCGCATCCGGCTCGCTGCGTTCCCGCACCGTGCGGCCGTCCCGGCGGCCGTACCACACCATCTCCAGGCCGCCGGTGCCCCGCGGCTCGAGCCGGAGCCTCCAGGACCGGTCGGGGCCAAGGTCGCGCTCGATCAGCCCCGCCGCCTGCCTGGACAGCGCCTCGCTGTGGATGACGATCGCCAGCTCCGTGTTGAGCTCCGCGGAACGCGGATCGAGGTTGAAGCTGCCCACCCAGGTGACCTTGCGGTCGAACACCGCGACCTTGGCGTGCAGCGAGGCATCGCGGCGCCGCCTGCCCGTGATCCGCAGGTCCTCGCTGCCGGTCAGGGCCCGGCGCTGGAACTCGTGCAGCTCGACCCGGGCCTTGAGCAGCCGTCGCCGGTACTTGGCATAGCCGACGTGCACCGGCGTGACGTCGTTGGCAGCCAGCGAGTTGGTCAGCAGGCGCGTGCGCACGCCCTGCCGGGCCTGGTCCATGATGAAGCGGGCGCCCTGCCTGCGCGGCACGAAGTACGCGGACTCGATCAGCACCTCGTGCTCCGCCTCGTCCCAGAGCGAGAACAGCCGTTCGAGCAGCGGCGAGGACGAAGGCCGGTCGGGATCCAGCTTGTCCGGCGAGTCGGCGACGAATTCCGCCCGCGCCCAGGTGAGTCGCTCGTCGGGGTCCTCGATCACCTCCGTGAGCCCGGCACGCGCCCGGTCGTAGCGTTCCTCGATGGTGCCGGCCGCCTCCAGGCGGCGGGCGAGGTCGCGCCGCCCGGCGGCGAGTGCGGCATCGCTCACCTCCGCGGTGCTGAGCGACTCGGCCGGAACGGCGAGCGGGTGGTCCCAGTAGGCCTGGAAGCTCGAACAGGCCTCGCCGATCAGCTGTCCGGCGACGAACACGTCGAAGTCGGAGAAGTTCGACGTATCGCCGGCATCGAAGTAGGTGTCGCCGATGTTGCGGCCGCCGAAGATGCCCGTGACGCCGTCCACGACGAAGATCTTGTTGTGCATCCGTCGATGCAGCCGGCGGAAGCGCACGGCCAGCTCCAGCGGACGCATCCAGCGCGCGCGAACGCGGTAGGGATTGAAGACCCGGATCTCGACCTGCGGGTGCGACGACAGCAGCTTGAGGGCAAAGTCGGACCCGCGGAGGTTGTTGTCGTCCAGCAGCATGCGCACATGCACGCCCCGGTCGGCGGCGTCGAGCAGGCGCTGCGCCAGCAGCATGCCCGTCAGGTCATCCTCGTAGATGTAGTACTGGACGTCGATCGTCGAGGTGGCGAGGTCGGTCAGCACGGCGCGCGCCAGCAGCGCCGCCGGTCCGTGCTGCAGCAGGGCGAACGCGGACTGTCCCGGACGCTCCGCGAGGTAGGGCGCAAGTTCCCGGCCGAGGCCGGTCTCCGGCGCGTCCACCGACCGGCGCTCGGCGTCGGTCGTCACCCCGCGCGCAGCTCCCTGAGGAACGCAGCAGGGTTATCACCGCGCTCGAGCACCTCGACCAGCGCCGAGCCGACCACGACGCCGTCCACGTGGCCCGTCATGCGCCGGACCTGCCCGGCGCTGCGGATGCCGAAGCCGGCGCAGACCGGTACCGGCGAGACGGCGCGGACGCGATCCATGTACCCGAGCACATCCTCGGGGACCGACACGCTCTTGCCGGTGGTGCCGGTCATGGTCACCGCGTAGACGAAGCCGCGCGCCGCCTCGCACAGCACGGCGAGCCGTGCCGCGGGCGTGACGGGCGTGACCATCTGCACCAGCGCGAGGCCTTCGCCTTCGAGCGCGGCCCGGAGTTCATCGCTTTCCTCGAAGGGCAGGTCGGGGACGATGAACCCCGCGATGCCCGCCGCGCGGGCCGCCGCCGGCAGCCGGTCGAGGCCGTAGGCCAGCAGCGGGTTCAGGTAGCTCATCAGCAGCAGCGGCGCGTGGGGCCTCGCCGGCAGCGCGGCCAGCGTGTCCAGGATCCACCTGAGCGATACGCCCTGGCGCAGCGCCACCTGGCTCGAGCGCTGGATGGTCATGCCGTCCGCCATCGGGTCAGAGAACGGCACGCCGATCTCGATGACATCGGCGGCTTCGCCGATCGCGGCGAGCTGGCCAGCGAAGTCTTCCTTGCGCGGAAAGCCGGCGGTCATGAACGCGACCAGCGCCGGCCGGCCGTCGCTGGCTGCGGCGCGGATCGCGCGCGAAATGGTCTCGTGCGGCTGCATCACGGCATCCCCTTGAGCAGCGTCTTCTGCAGCGTAGGCATGTCCTTGTCGCCGCGGCCGGACAGCCCGATCAGGATGCGCTTGCCGGGGTTGTCCCGCGCCCAGCGCCGCGCGCCGGCGAAGGCGTGTGCGGTCTCGATCGCCGGCAGAATGCCCTCGGCGTGGCAGCATTCGGCCAGCGCGTCGAGCGCCTCGTCATCGGTCGCCTGTTCGTAGGTCACGCGGCCGGTGGCCATGAGCAACGCGTGCTCGGGTCCCACGCCCGAATAGTCGAGGCCGGCCGACACCGAGTGGGTCTCCTGCACCTGGCCGTTTTCGTCCTGCAGGATCATCGTGTAGCTGCCCTGCAGCACGCCCGGGCGCCCGTAGGTCAGCGTCGCCGAGTTGTCGCCGAGTCCCGGCCCGCGGCCCCCGGCCTCGACGCCGAGCAAGGCGACGCCGGCGTCGTTGATGAAGGGATGGAACAGCCCGATCGCGTTCGAACCGCCGCCGACGCTTGCCGATCACCGACTGCAGTTCGCGCACGAGGTAGGGATAGGGATGCGGTCCGACGGCCGAGCCCAGCAGGTAGTAGGTGCCGAGCGGATCGGCGACCCAGTCCCGCAGCGCCTCGTCGATGGCCGCGCGCAGCGTCTGGTCGCCGCTCGTCACCGGGACGACCTCGGCGCCGAGCAGCTTCATGCGGCCGACGTTGGGCGCCTGGCGCTCGGTGTCCACGGCGCCCATGTAGACGACGCAGGGAATGCCCAGGCGCGCGCAGGCGGCGGCGCTGGCCACGCCGTGCTGGCCCGCGCCGGTCTCCGCGACGATGCGCTTGGCACCGAGGCGCTTCGCGAGCAGGGCCTGGCCGACGGCGTTGTTGATCTTGTGCGCGCCCGTGTGCGCGAGGTCCTCGCGCTTGAGCCAGACGTCGGCGCCCCAGCGCATCGACAGCCCGCGCGCGTGCGTCAGGGGCGTGGGACGACCGGCCCACGACTGCAGCTCGTGCGAGAACTCCTGCTGGAAGTCCGGCGCGTGCAGGTAGCGGCGCACGCCGTCCTCCAGCCGTTCCAGCGCCGGCACCAGCGTCTCGGGCACGTAGCGTCCGCCGAAGGGCCCGAAGCGGCCGCGAGGATCGGGGAACGCGCCGCGGCGCTCGAGTTCGAGCAGCTGCTGCGCCTGCCCGGGCGCGATCGAGTAGCTCATCCAGACACTCCATCGGCGGCCTTGCGCGCCGCCATCACGAACTTCCAGACCAGGGCCGGATCCTTCCGGCCTGGCGCGGACTCGACTCCGCTCGACACGTCCACGCCGAAGGGCCTGACGGCGGCGATCGCCTGCGCGACATTGTCAGGCGTCAGGCCACCGCCGAGGATCAGTTCGGTGCGCGCGGCGACCTCGGCCGCCTGCGACCAGTCTGCCACCTCGCCGGTACCGCTGCGCGGCCCCTCGAACAGGATCCGGAAGGGCAACGAATGCGGCAGGGTCGCGCCGGCGCGAAACACCGGCCAGCGCTCCACGCGCGCCGGCAGGGCGATCCGGTCGAAGTCTCCGGCATCGGTCTGCCAGACGTCCGGCATGAAGGCGGCGAGCACCTCGTCCACCGCGGATTGCGTGGGATGCAGCGTCACCGCGACCTTCCTGGCGCCGGGCGGAACCCGGGCGGCGAGGCTGCCAGCCTGCGCCGGCGTGAGGTGGCGCGGCGACGGCTCGTGGAACACGAAGCCGACCGCGTCCGCGCCGGCGGTGAGCGCGGCTTCGAGCGCCTCCGGCGTCGTGATGCCGCAGACCTTCACCAGCACGCTCATGATGCCGCCGCCCGGCCCGCCGCCAGCATCGCCCGCACCAGTGCGCCCGGGTCCGCGGAGCTCATCAGGGCGCCGCCTACGAGCGCCATGTCGTAGCCGGCGCGCACCATGCGGGCGGCGTCCTCCGGCGTCGTGAGGCCGCTCTCGGCCACGCGCGGAAACGCGCGCGGCAGCTTCGGTGCGAGCTGCTCGAGCCGCTCGGGGACGACCTCGAGCGTCTGCAGGTCGCGGCTGTTGACGCCAAGGAGGACATCGCCACTCGCTGCCGGCCGCGTCGTGTCAACCTGCGCCGGGCGCCCGTCCACTGGCCCAGCCTCGGGCCGGCGCTCGTCGGCCGGGTCCCCAGCTGCGCTCGCTCGGCTCCGCTTCGCTCCGCAAGCCAAACTCGCTCGCTCCGGGGGACCGCGGCCTGCGCGCCGGCCCGAGTCGGAGCCAGCCGTTGGATGTCCGCCGGTAGCCGCTACTACGTCGGCCGCCACCGCGATGTCCTCCTCGTCGAACGCCTCGACGAGCACGAACAGCCCGAGCTCGCGCGCGCAGTCGAGCATCTCGCCGAGCGCCGCGCGCGACAGCATGCGCACGATGACGAGCGCGCCGCCCGCGCCCGCGGCGCGGGCTTCGCAGAGCTGGTAGGGATCGACCAGGAAGTCCTTGCGCATCGCCGGGACGCCGAGCGGCGCGAGCACGGCTGCGGCGTCCCGCAGCTGCGCGAGTGATCCGTCGAAGCGCGACGGCTCGGTGAGCACCGACACTGCGGCTGCGCCCGCCCGGGCATAGGTGGTGACGCGCCCCGCGAGGTCGTCGCGCGCGCTGCCGAGTTCGCCGAGTGCCGGCGAGCGCAGCTTGAGTTCGGCGATCAGGTCGAAGCCGCCGCGCCGCGCCAGGGCGGGCGGCGGCGGCAGGTCGCGGCAGCGCGCCTGCAATGCCGCCAGCGGCTCGGCGGCGATGGCGGCGTTGGCGCGCTCGCGGCTGCTGGCGGCCATGCTGTCCAGGAAGCCACTCACGTCATCGCCCCTGGCTCGCCCCGAAGGCCGCCAGTCCATCGAGCAACCGGCCGGCGCGGCCGTCATCGAGCGCGGCGGCCGCGGCACGCACGGCGGCGACCGGGTCGCCGGCCAGGCCGGTCACCTCGAGCACCAGGGCCGCGCCCATCAGCAGCGCGTCGCGGTGCGCGCCGTGCTCCTGCCCGCGCAGCACGGCGACGAGCCTGGCGGCATTGTGCGC
>JAGTSG010000089.1 GCA_018261655.1 Pseudomonadota bacterium
TTCGACGTCGTGTCCGAGATCGATCTCCACGAGCTGACCAACGCCGTGGACCAGGCGAACCGCGAGGTGTCGCAGCGTTTCGACTTCAAGGACACCGGCGCGAAGTACGAGCTGAGCGGGTACACGGTCACCCTGCACGCCCAGGTCGATTTCCAGCTCAAGCAGATGCTGGACATCCTGTCGCTGAAGGTGTCGAAGCGCGGCATCGACGTCGCGTGCCTGGACGCCAAAGAACCCGAGGTGGCCCTCAACGCGGCGCGCCAGCAGGTGGTGCTGCGGCACGGCATCGACCAGGAAGCCGGCAAGAAGCTGCAGCGCCTGGTGAAGGACTCGAAGCTCAAGGTCCAGGCCGCGATCCAGGGCGACCAGCTGCGGGTCACGGGCAAGCAGCGGGACGACCTCCAGGCCGCGATGGCCCTGATGAGGAAGGCCGAGCTCGGCCTTCCCTTGCAATTCAAGAACTTCCGCGATTGACCGGCCGGGTATCCGGTACAGAGCCGCCTGACCCGTCCCTAGCCAGGATGTCGTAAACGATAGTCATTCTCATTTACAAAAGAGATTGATTCTCATAAAGTCTCCCTGTCGGTCCAGTGACCGGCCCCTGCGCCCCCACGCCCCTGCGCGGCCCGGGTCGAACGACAGGAGACCGAGCGATGACTTCCTGCGCCAGCCGGCTGCTCGCCCGCGCCGTGACGGCCGCCCTGCTGGCCGCCGCACCCGTCGCGCTGGCGGATGATGCCGCCACCACCGACACCGTCGGGTCCGCGGACGTCGCCATCCTCGACCGGATCGTGGTCACGGCGTCGAAACTCGACGCGCGCGAGGCTGCCGGCTCGGTCCAGTTCCTCGACGAGGCAGTGCTGGCGCAGCAGGACTATGCCGACATCAACCGCATCCTGCGGCAGGTGCCGGGACTCAACATCGTCGAGGAGGAAGGCTTCGGCATCCGGCCGAGCATCGGCATCCGCGGCTCCGGCACCGACCGCAATTCCAAGATCGCGGTCCTCGAGGATGGCGTGCCGATCGCGCCGGCGCCCTACTCGGCCCCGGCCGCCTACTACTTCCCGCGCACGCCGCGCATGCACGCCATCGAGGTTGCGAAGGGGCCTGCGGCGATCAAGTACGGGCCCCAGACCGTGGCCGGCGCGCTCAGCATGTACTCCACGCCGATCCCGGGTTCGCCCGGCCAGGGCCTGGCAGGCAGCGCCGACCTGGGCGGCGGCGAGCATGGCACCTGGCGCGCCCGCGCCATTGCGGGCGGCTATCTCGACGCGAGCCGGTCCTTCGACGTCGGCCTGAGCGTCGAGACGCTGCAGGAGACGTCCGATGGCTTCAAGGAGCTCGACTCGGGTGGCGACACCGGCTTCGGGATTGCGGACTACGTGGTCAAGCTCGCGCTCGTCTCCGGCGAAGGCACGGCCCGCGCGCAGGCGCTGGAGCTGAAGTACCAGTACTCCGACGAGGCCTCGGAGGAAACCTACCTCGGCCTCGCGCTCGACGACTTCCACGATGCTCCCTACCGCCGCTATCGCGGCAGCCAGCTCGACAGGATGGACGTCGAGCACCAGACGCTGCAGGCGACGCACCACATCGAGCTCGGCGAGCGCGTGGACCTGACGACCCTCGCGTATCGCACGGACACCGAGCGCGCCTGGTACAAGCTGAACGACGTCCGCAATGCAGCCGACACCGCCTTCGTGAGCCTGGGTGCCGTCCTCGACAACCCCGCCGCATTCCCGGTCGAGTACGCGGCGCTCGTCGGCGAGCCCGGCAAGATGAGCGCGGCAGGCGCCCTGCGCGTGCGCAACAACGCCCGCGAGTACTACGCGGCCGGCATCCAGTCGGTCCTGGGCGTCGGCTTCGACACCGGTGCCGCGAGCCACGAGCTGGAGCTGTCGGCGCGCTACCACCGGGACGACGAGGATCGCTTCCAGCAGGACGACCGTTACCAGATGGTCGACGGCGCCATGGTCCTGACCGCGACCGGCGCGCCCGGCAGCCAGGACAACCGCGTGGGCGAGGCCGCGGCCTGGGCCTTCTACCTCCGCGACACCATCACGGCAGGCGCGTGGACGCTGGCTCCCGGCCTGCGCTACGAGGCCATCGACCTCGAGCAGACGCGCTGGGGCGCCGCCGACCCGGGCCGGGACGGGCCGACGACGGTGTCCCGGAGCCGCGTCGAAGCCGTCCTGCCGGGTCTTGGCGCCACCTGGGCGCTGGGCGAGGACTGGCTGCTCGTGGGCGGCGTGCACCGCGGTTTCGTCAACCCGGCGCCGGGCTCGACCGCCGACGAGGAACTCTCGTGGAATTACGAGGCCGGCCTGCGCTGGGAGCGCGGCAGGGGCGCGGTCGAGGCGATGGCCTTCCTGGTCGACTACGAAAACCTCGTCGGCACCTGCACGAACTCGACCGGCGGCGGCTGCAGCATCGGCGACCAGTACGACGGCGGCCGGGCGAGCGTCCACGGCCTCGAGTTCGCGGCCAGCCACGACGCCGGCGCCGCGCTTTCCGCCGGCCTTTCCATTCCGCTGTCCGCCGTCTACACATGGACGCAGGGCGAGTTCGAGACGAGCTTCCAGAGCGACTTCGCGGAGTGGGGCAACGTGCAGGCCGGCGACCAGCTGCCGATGGTGCCCGAGCACCAGCTGACGCTCAGCGCCGGCATCGAGGCCAGCCGCTGGCGTGCGTACCTTGCGATGAACTACGTGGACGAGACGCGCAGCGTGGCGGGCTCTGGCCCGATCCCCGCGGATGAGCGCATCGACAGCCGCACCCTGCTCGACCTGCGGGGAGAGTTCGATGTCGGCAAGGCGCTGACGCTGTTCGCCGGCGTGCAGAACCTGACCGACGAGGTCTACAACGTCGCCTTCCGGCCGGCGGGCGCGCGTCCCGGCGCGCCGCGGACGATCCTCGCGGGCGTGAAGCTGGAGTTCTAGGAGGGGTCAGACCGCGCTCTGACCCCGGGACTCCCGGGGCCGACTCCGAAGAGGTACCCGATGCTCACCGGTCCCCGGGTGCGGACCGGTGGGTACCGGGTACCTCTGTCGTCTCAGCCCGTGCCCTGCTTCGCCATCCTGCGGCGCAGATAGGCGATCTGCGACTGCAGCGGCAGCTCCTTCGGACAGAGGTCGTTGCAGGCGAGCAGCGACATGCAGCCGAACACGCCATCGTCGTTGCCGACCAGCTCGTACATGTCGGCCTCGCTGCGCTCGTCGCGCGGGTCGAGGCTGAAGCGGGCCACCTTGTTCAGGCCCACCGCGCCGACGAAGTCGGTGCGCATGTGCGCCGTGCCGCAGGCCGCCACGCAGCAGCCGCATTCAATGCAGCGATCGAGCTCGTAGACCTCGTCGGCGAGGTCGGGATCCATTTTCTCCTCGTGCCGGCGCAGGTCGACTTCCTCCTGCTTCGCGTGGACCCAGGTCTCGAGCCGCTCCGACATCTCGCGCATCCACTTGCCGGTGTTCACCGAGAGGTCGCCGATCAGCTCGAAGGTCGGCAGCGGCGCGAGGGTGAATTCCGCCGGCAGCTCGGCGGTGAGCGTGCGGCAGGCCAGCCCGGGCCGGCCGTTGACCACCATGCCGCAGCTGCCGCAGACGCCGGCACGGCAGACGAAGTCGAACTGCAGCGACGGGTCCTGCTTCTCGCGCAGCTCCGAGAGCAGGATGAAGAGCGTCATGCCGTCGGCCTCGTCCAGCTCGTAGGTCTGGAAGCGCGCGGCCTTCTCCGGCTCGGCCGGGTTGTAGCGCAGGATGTGCACGCGCAGGCGGCGCGTCGCGGCGGCGTTCATGGCAGCTTCTCCCCGAGGCGCTCGTTGCGGCCACGGATGCTGACGGGCAGCAGGTGCTCGTAGGGCATCAGGGCCTCCTGGACGGCGAACCGCCCGGCGCTGCCGAGGCGCTCGCGGATCTCGCTGACCTGCTGCTGGCGCCGCTCCGTGTCGGGGTGCTCGATCTGGTTGCGCGCGCCATAGCCGCGCCAGCCGGGCGGCAGCTCCATCGTCATGATGTCGAGCGGCTCGTAATTCAGCGTGGGCAGGTCGGCCAGCGGATCCGGCCAGGTGGCCAGCGTGCGCTTGAGCCACGCCTGGTCGTTGCGCTGCGGATGGTCGGCACGGAAGTGCGCACCGCGGCTCTCCGTCCGGGCCAGCGCGCCGCAGGCGACGGTCAGCGCCAGGCGCAGCATCTTCTGCGTGCGATAGGCGGTGACGAGCTCGGGGTTCGCGCCCGGCGCGTTGCTGCGGACGCCGATGTTGCGGCTGCGGCGATACAGCTCGGCCAGTCCGTCGACCGCGGCCTGCAGCTCGGCGCCGTCGCGGAAGATGCCGACCTTGCTGGTCATGATCTCCTGCATGGCGATGCGCAGCACCGAGGCGTCCTCGCTGCCGCCGTGGCACAGGCCGTCGAGGCTGGCGCGCTCGCGGTCCACGAACTCCTGCACCAGGCGCGTCGAGACCTCGAGCTCGGCGCCCTCGCACCAGTCGGCCACGAACTCGCCGACGATCATGCCGGCGACGACGGTCTCGGCGACCGAGTTGCCGCCGAGGCGGTTGAAGCCGTGCATGTCCCAGCAGGCCGACTCGCCGGCGGCGAACAGCCCCGCCAGCGCCGGGTTCTGGCCCGTGTGGTCCGTGCGCACGCCGCCCATGGTGTAGTGCTGCGCCGGCCGCACCGGGATCCACTTGTCCGCCGGGTCGAGCCCCAGGAAGTAGCGGCAGATGTCCTTCACCTCGCGCAGGTTGCGCTCGATGTGCGCGCGCCCGAGCAGGGTGATATCCAGCCACAGGTGCTCGCCGAAGCGCGACTGCACGCCGTGGCCCTTCTTGATGTGCTCTTCCATGCGGCGCGAGACCACGTCGCGCGAGGCCAGCTCCTTCTTCTCCGGCTCGTAGTCCGGCATGAACCGGTGCCCGGCCGCATCGCGCAGCAACCCGCCGTCCCCGCGGCAGCCCTCTGTCACGAGGATGCCCGCGGGAACGATGGCGGTCGGATGGAATTGCACGGCCTCCATGTTGCCGAGCGCGGCGACGCCGGTGTCGAGCGCCAGCGCATGGCCGATGCCCTCGTTGATGACCGCGTTGGTCGTGACCCGGTACAGCCGGCCGGCGCCGCCGGTCGCGACCACCGTCGCGCGCGCCACGCAGGCGGCCAGTTCGCCGGTGATCAGGTCGCGCACCACCGCGCCGAAGCAGCGCTTGCCGTCGTGGATCAGCGACAGCGCCTCGGTGCGCTCCAGCACCGGGATGCCCTCGGCGATGGCCCGGTCGCCCATCGCGAACAGCATGGCGTGGCCCGTGCCGTCGGAGGCGTAGCAGGTGCGCCACTTCTTGGTGCCGCCGAAGTCGCGCTGCGCGATCAGTCCGTGGGCCTCGTCCTTCTCGGTCAGCGTGACCTTCTGGCCGTTGATGATGACCTCGCGGTCGCCGCGCCGCACGCGGCTCCACGGCACGCCCCAGGCGGCCAGCTCGCGCACCGCCTTCGGCGCCGTGTTCACGAACATGCGCACCACGGACTGGTCGGCACCCCAGTCGCTGCCGCGGACGGTGTCCTCGAAATGGACGTCCTCGTTGTCGCCCTCGCCCTTGATGACGTTGCCGAGGCTGGCCTGCATGCCGCCCTGCGCGGCGACGGAGTGCGAGCGCTTGGGCGGGACCAGCGACAGCACCAGCGGGTCGAAGCCGCGGCGCCTTGCGCCGATCGCCACCCTGAGGCCGGCGAGGCCGCCGCCGATGACCAGTACGTCGGAGTAGATGACCCTCATGGCGCGTGCTCCTCCGGCTGCCCGACCCAGGCGGGCACGTAGCGCTCGCCCGCCTGGACCTCGGGCGACATGCCGATGCGCACGTACGCGGCAAGCGTCGCGAGGCCGAGCACGATCAGGAATGCCGTGATGGTCCACTTGACCCGCCGCAGGTTGCGGCGGCTGGCGGCGGGGTCCTTGCCCTCGAAGACGCCCCACTTCACGGCCAGCCGGTACAGGCCGACGCCGCCGTGGATCTCGACCGCGAACAACAGCAGCAGGTACAGCACCCAGAAGTGGTCGCCCCAGACACGGGCGGAGGACTCATGCGGGCCGATGTCTCCGGGGTGGGTGATCATCCACCACAGGTGCGCGGTGGCGAGGAAGAACAGCGCGAAGCCGGTGATGACCTGCCAGTACCAGAGGGTCGTGTCCTCGTGCTTCATCCCGCGCATGTGGTGCCGGAACAGCGCGTACTGGCGGTAGTTCGCCGGGAACTTCCGCAGCGCGAGCCCTGCGTGCGTGATGAACAGCGCGAACACCACGCCGATGATCACCGACACGATCCAGGGGTAGGAGCGGCCGAAGAAGAAATAGCCCTCGAAGAGCTTGGTGATCGTCCACATCGCGTCCTTGCTGATCAGGATCGACGAGACGAACAGCATGTGGCCCCACATGAACAGCGCGAGCAGCGGCCTGCGTAAGTCGTGGTCAAGGCAATGATCTCCCTGGTCGCTCCCCGGGACGGGCCTGTCGCGCAACTTTGTCCGTCCCGGGCGGCCCGGGAAATAGGGGATCACGCGTAGGAATGACGCATCGGGGACCTTACCGTGTGCCCGGCCCAGTGGCCGGGGCGCGGCGGCGGCCCCGGCCGGACAGGGATCAGGAATTCCCGATTTCGCTACAGGAGTCCGGCGACCCGGGCCCGCAGGTGGGGCACCACCTCCGCCTCGAACCAGGCGTTGCGCCGCAGCCAGAGCTGGTTGCGCGGCGAGGGATGAGGCAGCGGCAGCAACCGCGGCCCGTATTCGCGCCAGGCCCTGACGGTGTCGGACAGCGTGGCCTTGCGGCGGTCGGCCAGGTAGTAGGCCTGCGCGTACCGGCCGACCAGCAGGATCAGTTCGAGCCGTGGCAGCGCCGCGAGCAGCGGCGGGTGCCAGCGAGGCGCGCACTCCGGGCGCGGCGGCGCGTCGCCGCTGCCCTTTCGGCCCGGATAGCACAGGCCGGTCGGGATGATCGCGATGCGCGCCGCGTCGTAGAAGGTGTCGCGGTCCACGGCCAGCCACTGGCGCAGCCGGTCCCCGCTCGGGTCGTTCCACGGAATGCCCGTCTCGTGGACGCGGGTGCCCGGCGCCTGCCCGACGATCAGCAGCCGCGCGGAGGCGGCTGCCCGCAGGATCGGCCGCGGACCGAGCGGCAGGTGGGGCTCGCAGAGCCGGCAGGCGCGCGCCTCGGCCAGCAGGCGCTCGAGCGACCCCCCGGCGGCGGCAGCCGCAGCACGGGAGGAAGCCTGCCCCACCCTCACTGCCTCCGAGGTTGTTCGCCGCGCCATCGCCTGTAGTCTAGGGCCGTTTGCGGCCACGGCGATCACGGCGTGGCCGCCGCCGCGGCGCTGGCGAGCGCTGGCGGCTCACCTGGATGCGGAGACTCTCCGATGCGCGGCGTTTTCCTCGACCTCGGCACCGTCAGCAACGGCGACCTCGACACCGGCGCGTTGACTTCCGCCCTGCCTGGTCTCGCCATCCACGAGCAAACCCCGCAGGAGCAGGTCGCCGGCCGCATCGCCGGCTGCGAGGTGGTGCTGCTCAACAAGTGCCGGATCACCCGCGGGATGATGGCGGCCAACCCGCAGCTGAAACTGGTCGCGCTGACCGCCACGGGCGTGGACAACGTGGACGTCGCCGCCGCGCGCGAGCACGGCATCGGCGTCGCCAACCTGCGCGACTATTGCACGCCGTCGGTCGTGCAGCACGTCTTCGCCACGCTGCTGTCGCTCACCCACCACCTGTCGCGCTACGACCATTTCGCGCGCTCCGGCGAGTGGTCCCGGGCCGGCCAGTTCTCTGCGTTCCCGTTCCCGATCCGGGAGCTCCGCGGCCGCGTCATGGGCATCGTGGGCTACGGCGCACTCGGTCGCGGCGTGGCGCGGATGGCCGAGGCGTTCGGGATGCAGGTCAGGGTGGCCAACCGCCCCGGCGGCGAGCGCGAGCCAGGCCGGCTCGACCTCGGCGACCTGCTGCCGGTCGCCGACGTCCTGTCGCTGCATTGTCCGCTGACGCCGGCGACCCGCGGCATGATCGGGCGCGACGAGCTCGCGCTGATGAAGCCTGACGCCGTGATCATCAACCCCGCGCGCGGGGCGCTGGTGGACGCGGCCGCGCTGGCCGACGCCCTGCGTGCGGGCCGCCTCGGCGGAGCCGCGATCGACGTGCTGGAACGCGAACCGCCGGTGGACGGCAATCCCCTGCTCGACCCCGCGATCCCCGACCTGGTCGTCACGCCGCACGTCGC
>JAGTSG010000035.1 GCA_018261655.1 Pseudomonadota bacterium
CTACTGGCACGGCCAGCAGCTCGTTCCGGTGCGCCACTTGCTGCGCGCCGCCGACCGCGGGCTGAAGCTGGGCTTCCTGATCAGCCCGTCGGTGGACGGCGAGCTGCCCGCGATGCTCGTCAAGCGGGTCGGCGGCCATGTCATCCGGGGTTCGTCCAGTGCCACCGGTGCGCGCGCCCTGCGCGACTACTACGAGGCGATCGTGAAGCTCGGCGTGTCGCCCGCCATGACACCGGATGGCCCGCACGGGCCGCGGCGCAAGTTCAAGCCCGGC
This sequence comes from Pseudomonadota bacterium, assembly GCA_018261655.1. Classification (GTDB taxonomy): domain Bacteria; phylum Pseudomonadota; class Gammaproteobacteria; order Steroidobacterales; family Steroidobacteraceae; genus SG8-30. The sequence goes on from JAGTSG010000035.1 coordinate 275, forward strand.
GCCATCCTGCTGTCGCAGCTGTCGGGCAAGCCGATCGTGCCGATGGCCTACGCTGCGCGCCGGGCATTTCTCTTCCGCACCTGGGACCGGTTCGCGCTGCCCTGGCCCTTTTCCAGGGTGATCCTGGTCGTCGGTGAACCGGTGCTGGTCCCGAAGGGACTGGACACCGCTGCGCTCGAGCGCTGGCAGGAGACGCTGGGCGGGCAGCTGGACGCGCTCTACGGGCGCGCGCAAGGGTCGCTGTAGCGGTGGCAGGCCGGTTCCCGTGGCGGGTTCCGGTATAATCCCGCCCCCATCCAGGAAGGTCCGGCGTGGCACCTGCCGTGCGCCGTGCGCCTCACCCGAGCGGAGTCCGCGCCATGAGTGGCGATCCCGGCCTGTTGTCCGTCGTCATCCCGGTCTGCAATGAGGCGGAGAACGTCCTGCCTCTGGCGCGCGAGATCGCGGCAGCGCTGCGCGGGCGGGGCGGCCTCGAGATCCTGTTCGTGGACGATGGCAGTACCGACGGCACGGCGGAGGCCATCCGCGGCGCAAGGGCCGGGATCCCCGAGATCCGGCTGCTCAGGCACTCGCGTCGCAGCGGCCAGAGCGCGGCCGTCTCGAGCGGCGTGCGGCGCGCACGCGGAGAGTGGGTCGCCACCCTCGACGGTGACGGCCAGAACGATCCGGCGGACTTCCCGGCCATGCTCGACGCGCTCGAGCAGGCGCGTGCCACCAGGCCGCCGGTGCGCCTGGTCATGGGCAACCGGGTGACACGCCGTGATACCTGGCTCCGGCGGCTGTCGTCGAGGGTCGCCAACGGCGTTCGCGGCCGGCTGCTCGGCGACGGCACGCCGGACACCGGCTGCGGCATCAAGCTCATGCACCGGGCCACGTTCCTCGAGCTGCCGTTCTTCGACCACATGCACCGCTTCCTGCCGGCTCTCTACCAGCGCCAGGGCGCGACGGTCATCTCGGTTCCCGTCAACCACCGCCCGCGTACCCGGGGTGCGTCCAAGTACGGGCTCCACAACCGGCTGTGGGTCGGCATCGTCGACATGTACGGCGTCATGTGGCTGAAGTCCCGGTACCGTCCGGGCCTCGAAGTCATCGAGGAATGACCTCGCGCACCCGCCGCGACGTCCTGCTGCTGGTGCTCGCGGCGCTGGTGTTGCTGGCCCCGGGCCTCGGCCTGCGCGACCCCTGGCCCGCGGACGAGCCGCGTTTCGCGCTGATTGCCCGTGACATGGTTGCGCTGGGACAGTGGCTGTTTCCGCAGGTGGGCGGCGACCTGTACCAGGACAAGCCGCCGGTCTTCTTCTGGTCCATCGCGGCCGGCTACCTGCTCACCGGCAGCCTGCGCGTGGCCTTCCTGTTGCCGTCGCTGCTGGCGGGCATCGGCACGATCCTGTTGACCTACGACCTCGGGCGCCGCGTTTGGTCGCGGGAAGCGGGCCTCGCGGGCGCGCTGCTGCTGCTCACGTCGGTCCAGCTCGTGGTCCAGGCCCGCGCCGCGCAGATCGACATGCTGCTGGCCTTCTTCACGACCGCGGCGCTGTACGGCATCGGACGGCACCTGCTGACCGGCCCCGACTGGCGCGCCTACGCCGCGGGCGGTTTCGCGGCCGGCATTGGCGTGATCACGAAAGGGACCGGATTCCTGCCGCTGCTGCTGCTCGTGCCCTTCTTCGTGCTGCGACGGCTCGGCTTTGCCGGCCTGTGGACGGGCCACGGCGGGGCGCGCTGGTGGCTGGCGCCCGCGGCCCTGCTCGGTGGCATCGCGCTGTGGTTCGTCCCCATGGTCGTGACCGTGGCGATTTCCGGCGACCCCGCGCTGGTGGCGTACCGCGACGAAATCCTGTTCCAGCAGACCGTGACGCGCTACGCAGCCTCCTGGGGGCACCGGGAACCCTGGTATTACTTCATCGTGCAGGTCATCCCGGCGCTGTGGCTGCCGGGCACGCTGCTGCTGCCCTGGCTATGGCCCCGCTGGCGCGACGCCTGGCGCGGACGGGACGGCAGGCCATGGCTGCTGCTCGGCTGGATCCTCCTCGTGGTGCTGTTCTTCAGCATGAGTCCCGGCAAGCGCGGCGTCTACGTCCTGCCCGCGCTGCCCGCCCTGGCCCTCGCCGCCGCGCCATTCCTGCCGGAGCTGTTCGGCCGGCCGGGCGTGCAGCGTGCGCTGTTCGGGCTCGCACTCTGCGTGGCGATCGTGGCGGGCGCCGCGGGCGCGTACGTCGGTCTCATCCGGCCCGAGGAACTCGCCAGGCTCGCCGAGCGCTACGACGTCACCTCGGTGGCGCCGCTGGTCGCCATCGCCGCCGCGAGCGGCGTCGCGCTGGCCGTCTTCCGGCCATCCCGCGGCGCCCAGGCCTGGGCCGCCACGCTGCTGGTGGTGACCTGCGTGCAGGGTTTCTGGATCAACCCGATGATCGACGGGTCCCGCTCCGGGCGCGACTTCGTCGCGGTGGTCGAGGCGGCGGCCCCGGCGGATGCGGAACTCGGCCTCTTGTCCTATCGCGAGCAGTACCTGCTGTACCTGACGCGGCCTATCACCAACTTCGGCCATCGGCGCGAGAGTCGCGACGGCGACCAGGAGGCCGACGACGCCGCGCGCTGGCTGAACGCAGCGCCCGGCCGGGTCCTCGTCGTGGACGACCTGCGCAAGGCGCAGTGCTTCGGCGCCGCGCCGGCCGTCCCCCTCGGCCACGCCAACCGCCGCGACTGGTACCTGGTCGCGCCTCCAGCCGACACGGCTTGTGCGGGGCGGGGCGATGCCGGCGCAGCCCGGGTTTACAGCCCTCCTGTCCGCTAGCCCGGTCACCGCAACGGTCGGCATCGCCTCAGCGGGCCCCTAGCGCCGGGCGCAGCGGCTTGCGGCATGTCGCAAGCCGCCTAGAGCGCCCGTTCAGCGCTCGCCGCTAACCTGAGCCCAGGTGGAAAGGATCGGCGACCGGGATTGCCGGACGGTTGATGAGTGCCGAGAGGCCTCGACCCTGGGTGACCGATCCAAGGAGGTATGTGATGACCACCAGGATCGGTAGATGGCTGGCTGTCGCGGCGGGCGCTGCCATGGTGGCGGTGCTCGGCAGCTGCGGCGGCGACAGCGGAGGCGACGGGGTCACACCCCCGCCGCCCACCAATGTGACGACGACCGGCGCCATCACGGGCTTCGGCAGCGTCTATGTCAACGGCGTCCGCTATGCGACCGGCGGGGCCGACATCGAGATCGACGGGACCAAGGCCACGCAGGCGGACCTGAAGGTCGGCCAGGTCGTGGACATCAAGGGCACCATGGACGACGGTTCCGCCAAGGCGGACGTCATCCGCTATCACCACAACCTCGAGGGCCCTGTCACCGCGATTGAGGGCCTGAGCTTCGTGGCGATGGGGCAGACCGTGCTGGTCAGTTCGGACACGTCGCTCGGCGACCCGATCACGATCGATCCGGACCTGCTCGTCATCAAGGGGCTGGTGATCGGTGACGTCGTCGAGGTCAGCGGGCTGATCGACGCCGACGGCAGCATCCTCGCCACGCGCGTGGACCTGCGCTTGAACGAGGGCGCCTACGACGTGTATGGCACCGCCTCGGAGGTTGATGCCGCGCTGAAGACGTTCAGGATCAACGCGCTGCGGGTGGACTACTCCAGCGCCAACATCGAGGACTTCCCGAGCGGCGCACCCAGCAACGGTGACCTGGTCCTGGTCACGGGCCTGGAGTTCGACGACGGCGGCGAGTTCATCGCCACGAAGGTCGAACTGCGTTACGACCAGGAGGTCCTGCCCGACCCGGGCGACATGGTCAACCTCCAGGGCGTGATCAACGCCTTCGTTTCGGCGACCGCGTTCGAGGTCGCGGGGTTCCCGGTGACGACGACGACCGCCACGGTCTACGAGAACGGCACCGTTGCGGACCTCGCGCTCGACGTCCAGGTCTGTGTCGTCGGCACGCTGGACGCGAACGGGGTCCTGGTCGCGACCCGCATCCGGTTCCACGTCGAGAGCAGCGTCCGCATCGTGTCCGACGTCAGCGCCATCGACCTCGGCAACGACCGGCTGACGGTGCTCGGGCTGCAGGTGACGACGGACAACAACACGCGCTTCGAAGACGAGAGCGCGGCCGATGTCGAGCCGTTCAGCCTGGCCGGCCTGCACACCGGCGACTGGGTGGACGTGCGCGGCTACGAGTATCCGGCGGACAGCGGCAAGGTCTACGCGACGCGCGTGGAGCGGGTCGACGACCTCGCGGCGGGCGAACACCGCGTGCGCGGCCCGTTCCGTGACCCGGCCACGCCGGACTTCGACGTCCTGGCGGTGGCGGTGCACACGATCATCGGCAACGCAGATCCGTCGCTGGACACCCGGTTCCGGATCGAAACCGTACCGGGCGAGCCGGCCATCAAGCTCGAACCGGCGGAGTTCTTCGCGCTGCCGGAGGAAACCCTGGTCGAGGCGCGCGGGACGTGGAGTGGCACGGTCCTGACGGCGGAGTACGCCATCGTCAAGACCTGCGACGACTAGCGGGCCGGCAACTGCCAGCGCTGGCAGCGGGGGCGGAGGGCGCAGGTCCTCCGCCCCTTTTCCTTGTCCGGGCCGGGTGCGGGGACCGTGCCGCCCCACGGGCAGTTTCGGCCTCGCCAAGTCACGCGCCGACCCCCAAAGTGGCTTGATGAACAAATACAAAAAGTTAGCTTGCATTCCTAGATCTTTTTGTCACAATGCGCCGTAACTGGCCATCAGTGCAGGGGAGCGGAACCGTTAACTGGTTCCTGATGCACGGGGCGTTGGGATAAGACACTGGCGAAGGTCGGGGGAGCCCAACCAGGTGCCGAAGGTGCAGAGCGAACAGCTACCGGAATTCACGGCGTCAGACATCCTGTCGCCGAGGCTTTGGCAACCAGACGCCAGGCGCCCGCCCCTCGGCATCGACATCACCTGCACCAAGGTCGCGGTCGACTTCCAGAACCTGACCGCCGCCAACGCCGATCCGGTCATCCGGCAGAACCTCGACATCCTGCGTGACGCCACCGGGACCGACGTCGTGTTCCTGGCGCTGCTCGATGGTCCCGGCGGGCGCATCGACTCGATCGCCGCCTCGCGCAGCCTGTTCACCGAGTGCCGCCCGGAAGTGCTGAAGGGCGAGTCCCTTGACGCGCTGCCGTGGATCCGCTCGCGCCTCGAGCACGTACGCATCATCGAGTTCCGCGACACCGCCGTGGTCCGCGCCGAGCAGGCGGCGGATGCCGAGTGCCTGGCGGCGCTCGGCATGCGTTCGCTGCTGCTGATCGCCTTCGGTGTGCAGGGCGTGGTGCGCGGCTTCCTGGCCTTCGCCTCGAGCCAGCCGCGCGACGGCTGGGACGTGAACCTGCACCTGCTGCTCAAGCTCGTCGGCACCAGCCTGGCGAGCGGGCTCGAGCGGATCGCGCTCGCGGAGCGCCTCGCCAGCGTGCAGGAACGGCAGGACCTGTCGCTGCCCTGCGCCAACGACGGCCTGTGGGACTACGATGCGGTCAACAACCGCACCTGGTTCTCGCCGCGCTGGAAGGCGATGCTCGGTTACGCCGAGGACGACGCGATTCCCTCGCCCGACTGGACGCGCATGGTCCACCCCGAGGACCTGCCGCGCGTCTCGGCGCTCATGCGCGACCACCTCGCGGGCAAGACGGAGATGTTCGAGAGCGTGCACCGCCTGAAGCACTGCGACGGCGAGTGGCGATGGGTCATCGGCCGCGCGCGCGCCCGCACCGACGGGCAGGGCGGACTCAGGCGGCTGGTCGGCGTCGAGCTCGACATCACCGAGCGCCGGCTGTACGAGGAGGCGCTGTTCCGCGAGAAGGAGCGCGCGCAGATCACGCTGCAGTCCATCGGCGACGGTGTGATCACCACCGACGCGCACGGGCGCGTCGAGTACCTGAACCCGGTGGCCGAGGAACTCACGGGCTGGCGGCTGGAGGACAGCCTTGGGCGCAGCATCGACGAGATCTTCAAGTCCTTCCACGAGGAGACCTGCGAGCCGCTCGAGAACCCGATGGCGGTGGCGGTCCGGCGTGCGCGGTCGGTCAAGTCCATCAGGCCCGTGCTGCTGATCAGGCGGGACGGCAACGAGCTGTACGTCGAGAGCACATCGTCCCCGATCCGGGACGGCACCGGGGCCATCACCGGCGGCGTGCTGGTGTTCCACGACGTGTCGGAGGCCCGCGAGCTGAACCGGCGGCTCAGTTACCACACCAGCCACGACGTCCTGACGGGGCTGGTGAACCGCCGCGAGTTCGAGACCCGCCTGGAGCGCGCGCTGAAGAGCGCCAAGGCGCGCGAGACCTCCTACGCGCTCTGCTACATCGACCTCGATCAGTTCAAGATCGTCAACGACACCTGCGGCCACGCCGCCGGCGACGCGCTGCTCGGCCAGGTCGGCGCGCTGCTCAAGTCCAAGGTCCGCTGGCGCGACACGCTGGCGCGCCTCGGCGGCGACGAGTTCGGCGTGCTGCTGGAGAGCTGCTCGCTGGAGGAGGCGCTGCGCACGGCCGAAAGCCTGCGCGAGGCGATCCGCAACTTCCGCTACACCTTCGAGGAGCGCTCCCTGCGGCTGGGCGCGTCGGTCGGGGTGGTGCCGATCACCGCGGACAACGAGGACGTCGCGGCCATCCTGTCGGCGGCCGACAGCGCCTGTGGCGCCGCCAAGGAGCTGGGGCGAAACCGGGTCCACTGCTTCGAGGAGAACGACCTCGACCTGATGCGCCGGCGCCGCGAGATGCAGTGGGCCGCGCGCATCAACAATGCCCTGGAAGAGTCGCGCTTCGACCTCTACCGCATGACGATCCTGCCGCTGCAGCAGGCGGAGGCGGGCGAGCACTACGAGCTCCTGCTGCGGATGCGCGACGAGAACGGCAAGACCGTCGCCCCCGACCAGTTCATCGCCGCCGCCGAGCGCTACGGCATCACGCCGCAGATCGACCGCTGGGTGATCGACAGCGCCTTCCGCTGGCTGGTGTCCGAGGCCGACGAGCGCGAGCGCCTCGCCATGTGCTCGATCAACCTGTCCGGCCAGAGCCTCGGCGACGACAAGTTCCTGCCTTACGTCATCGAGCAGTTCCACCGCAGCGGGCTCGACGCCAGCAAGATCTGCTTCGAAATCACGGAAACGGCCGCCATCGCCAACTTCTCGCAGGCCAACCGCTTCATCCAGGCCCTCAAGGAGCTCGGCTGCAAGTTCGCGCTCGACGACTTCGGCACCGGACTGTCGTCCTTCGGCTACCTCAAGCACTTCCCGGTGGACTACCTCAAGATCGACGGCAGCTTCGTCAAGGGACTGCTCCACGACCCGATCGACCGCGAGATGGTCCGCTCGATCAACGAGATCGGGCACCTGACCGGCAAGCAGACCATCGCCGAGTGGGCCGAGAACGAGGAGATCATCGCGCTCCTGCGCGGCCTCGGCGTCGACTTCGCCCAGGGCTACGGCGTCGGCCAGCCGCAGCGCGTCGCCCGCACCGCCATCGCCTGAGCGATGACGGTCGCAGCCTGCCCAACGCACGGGCGCTCACCGGGCGGGTCCTGACACCGGGGCGCGGTCCTCGGTCGGCCGGTCTCGCTTCGTTCGCTCGGCTCCGCTTCGCTCCGCAAGCACAACTCGCTCACTACGGAGACCGGCCCTCCCTCGACCGCGCCCGAACGGCGGCAGTGCGCATAAGGCACGGGCGCTCAGGGCGTGGTCCCCCGAAGCGAGCGCGTTGTGCTTGCGGAGCGAAGCGGAGCCGCGCGAGCGCAGCGGGGACCCGGCCGTCGAGCGCCCGTGCCGGACCGGGCCGGCCGACCGAAGACGGCGCGGAACTCAGCCGTCGAACCGCATTGACAGGTCGATCGCCCGCACGTGCTTGGTGATGGAGCCGACCGAGATGTAGTCGACGCCCGTTTCGGCGATCGTCCGCACGGTCGTCAGGTCCACGCCGCCCGAGGCTTCCAGCTTCGCGGGCGAGCGGTGGGCGCGGTTCATCGCGACCGCCTCGCGCATGGCCTCGAGCGTGAAGTCGTCGAGCATCACGATGTCGGCGCGCGCGTCCAGCGCCTCGCGCAGCTCCTCCAGCGTCTCGACCTCGACCTCGACCGGCGCCGCGGAAGACAGCCGCCGCGCGGCCTCCACCGCAGCCCGGATCGAGCCCGCGGCCGCGATGTGGTTCTCCTTGATCAGGATGCCGTCGTACAGGCCCAGCCGGTGATTGCGGGCGCCACCGCAGCGGACGGCGTACTTCTGCGCGAGGCGCAGCCCGGGAAGTGTCTTGCGCGTGTCGAGGATCGTCGCGCCGGTGCCGGCGACGGCCTCGACGTAGCGCGAGGCCGCGGTGGCGGTGGCAGAGAGCGTCTGCAGGAAGTTCAGCGCGCTGCGTTCCCCGGTCAGCAGCGCGCGGGCGCGGCCGTGCAGCCTGCAGAGCAGGCCACCGGCCGGCACCCTGTCGCCGTCGGCGGCCGACCAGTCCAGGCGGACCCCGGAGTCCAGGGAGCGGAACACCGCCTCGGCATAAGGCCGTCCGCACAGCACGGCCTCCTCGCGGCAGGTGATACTGGCGTCGGACGGCTCATCCGGCACCAGCTGGGCGGTCAGGTCGCGGGTGCCGACGTCCTCCCGCAGGGCGTTCTCGACGCATCGCCGGAGGTCGGGAGGGGGCGCGGGTGACATGCCTGCATTCTACGCGAGCGCCCGTGCCGGCCGGTCGTCCGGCGCCGGCGGGCCCGGGCTCGATTGAAGATCCTGCCGACCGACCCCATAATCCGGCCCCTGATCGAGGGTGGGCTGCCAGCGGGCGGTTCACCCGATCCCCACCCGAAGCCTCCTGAGCCACCATGACCGCCGCCGGACCCATGTCTCCCTGCATCAACGTCTGCTCCCTCGATGCGCAGGGCTACTGCCGCGGCTGCTACCGCAGCCTCGAGGAGATCGCGTCGTGGTCCGCCATGGAGCCGGCCCGGCAACGACAGGTGCTGGCGTCGCTCGAGGCCCGGCGACCCGCTGCCGGGAAGACGGCGACGGGCTGATCGGTCATCATCTGACACCTTTCCAAGACGGAGTCGAAAATGAGCGAAGCGGATGCCATCCAGAGAATCAAGGATCACCTTGCGTCGGCCCCGGTCGTGCTGTTCATGAAGGGCACGCCCGACTTCCCGCAGTGCGGTTTCTCGGCGCAGACGTCGGCGGCCCTGAAGGCCTGCAACGCGCGCTTCAAGCACGTCAACATCTTCGAGGACCCTGAGCTGCGCGAGTCGCTGAAGTCCTTCTCGAACTGGCCGACTTTCCCCCAGCTCTACGTCAAGGGCGAGCTGGTCGGCGGCTGCGACATCACGCTCGACATGTTCCGCTCGGGCGAACTCAAGGAGCTTCTCGAGGAGGCCGGCGCGGTCGGCTGACCCGATTACCCTCGGCGGCGGGCGTTCACTCGCCGTTTCCTGTTTCGGCGGTCGGCTCGATCATCGGATTGGCGTCGGCCGCCGTCTCGGCCGGGCCTGCCGCCAGGCGGGCGATGCCGGCCTGGTAGAGCGGCCGGAATTCGTTGCAGATCGCGCAGAACAGGTCGGCCGTCCGCTCGGCGTCGTAGGCGGCCGAGTGCGCGGCCTCCGGGTCCCACGCGATCCCTGCCGCCAAGGCCGCCCGCGACAGCACCGTCTGCCCGTAGGCGACGCCGGCCAGCGTCGCGGTATCGAAGCTCGAGAACGGGTGGAAGGGATTGCGCTTGATGCCGGCCCGGGCGGCTGCGGCGTTCACGAACGACAGGTCGAAGAACGAATTGTGCCCGACGAGGATCGCCCGCGTGCACTCCTGTTCCCTGACGCCGTGCCGCACTTCCTTGAAGACCGCCGCCAGCGCGTCCTTCTCCTCGACGGCAGGACGAAGCGGGTGCCAGGGATCGATGCCGTTCACCGCAAGCGACGCCGGGTCGACGCGGGCCCCCGCAAAGGGCCTGACGTGGTAGCGCACCGTCCGACCGCGCATCAGCGACCCGCCCGGCGAGCACTCGACGAACACGGCGGCGATCTCGAGCAGCGCGTCGGTGGCCGCAACGAAGCCGCCGGTCTCCACGTCGACGACGACGGGAAGGAAGCCGCGGAAGCGACTGCCGATCCTTGCGTTACCGATGCTCATGCGACGCCGGCCGGTACGTCGAGACGCCAGGCGACCTCGGTCCCGGCGCGGAACGGGACGATGTCGCCCTCGCCAAACGGACAGGAAGCCGGCACGGTCCAGGGCTCCTTCACCAGCGTGATGCTCCCCCGGTTCCGCGGCAGCCGGTAGAAGTCCGCGCCCAGGTGGCTGGCAAACGCCTCGAGGCGCCCCAGCGCACCGGCCTGCTCGAACGCCTCGGCATACAGCTCGATCGCCGCGGGTGCCGAGAACACGCCGGCGCAGCCGCAGGCGGATTCCTTGTCGTGCCGCGCGTGCGGCGCGCTGTCCGTCCCGAGGAAGAACCGTGGGTGGCCCGAGGCCACGACCTCGACCAGCGCCATCCGGTCATGCTCGCGCTTCAGCACGGGCAGGCAGAAATGGTGCGGCCGGATACCGCCGGCGAACAGCGCGTTGCGGTTCAGCAGCAGGTGCTGGGGAGTGACGGTGGCGGCGACGCAGTCTCCCTGCGCGCGGACGAACTCGACCGCTTCGCGCGTCGTGACGTGCTCCAGGACCACGCGCAGCCGCGGATGGCGCGAGACGATCCGTGAAAGGTGGCGGTCGATGAACACGCGTTCACGGTCGAAGACGTCCACGTCACCGTCGGTGACCTCGCCGTGGACCTGCAGCACCAGCCCCCGTTCCTCCATGCGCTCCAGCACCGGGAAGGCGCGCTCGAGACGGGTCACGCCCGAGTCCGAGTGGGTGGTCGCCCCGGCCGGGTAGTACTTGAACCCGCAGACTGCGCCCGACTCGAGCGCGCGGTCGACTTCCTCCGGCGGCGTGCTGTCGGTCAGGTACAGCGTCATCAACGGGTCGAAGCTGCAACCGGCCGGCAGCGCGGCCCCGATGCGCGCCTTGTACTCCAGCGCCATGGCGGTGGTCGTCACCGGCGGCCTGAGGTTCGGCATGATCACCGCGCGTCCGAAACGCGCCGCGGTGAAGGCGACGACCGACCGCAGCGCCGCGCCGTCGCGCAGGTGCAGGTGCCAGTCGTCCGGCCGGGCGAGGGTGAGTCGTGTCAAGCGGCGGGCGTCCCTTCCGGCAGCGGATGGTCGAGCAGCAGCGAGGCCAGGAAGCGGACGCCGAAGCCGGTGATGTCGGTGGGGACGTGCGCCAGGCCGCCGTGGCGGGTCGCGGCCGACAGGTCCACGTGCAGCCAGGGGATGTCCTTGCCGACGAAGCGCCTGAGGAACCTCGCGGCATAGATGTGGTCGCCCTTGCCCTCCACCGTGCACTGCACGACGTCGGCCACCTTGCTGTCGAGCTCCTCGTCGAAATCGTCGTCCATGGGCATGACCCACACGCGTTCGCCGCTGCGCCGGCCCGCGTCCTCGACCACGGCGCGCCAGTCCGGGCGGTTGGTGAACGCGCCGCTGTAGCGCTCGGTCAGGGCTGCGACGCAGGCACCGGTGAGCGTCGCGAAGTCGATCACCGCCGCCGGCTTGCTGCGCGAGGCGAGCGCGAGCGTGTCGGCCAGCACCATGCGGCCCTCGGCGTCGGTGTGGATCACCTGGATCGTCGTGCCGTTGATCGCGGTCACCACGTCCTGCGGCTGGTAGGCCTCCGGCCCGATCCGGTTCTCGGCCAGCGCGAGCCACGCGTCCACCGGCCGCGGATAACGCAGCTGCGAGAGCGCGATGATCGACGCCAGCGCCACGGCGCTGCCCGCCATGTCGGTGTGCATGTCGAGCATGCCCTTGTGGCTCTTGAGGTTGGTGCCGCCGGTGTCGAAGCAGAGCCCCTTGCCGACGAGTGCGACCGGCCTCGCCCCGCGCGCGCCGCGCGGGCGATAGCGCAGGTGCAGGATCCCGGCGTTGCGCCGCGCGCTGCCGCGCGTCACCGCGAGGAACGCGCCGGCGCCGAGCCGGCGCAACTGCGCCTCGCCGTGGAAGCTCGTCTGCAGGCCGTTGCGCCGCGCCAGCTGTTCGGCGGCGCGGCGGAAACCGGCCGGATCGAGGCGGTCGGGCGGCAGGGCGGTCAGCCAGCGGACCAGGTCGGTGGCCTCGGCGACGGCAGCGAGCCGCCGCGCGTCGACCGCCTGACGCGAGACCGGGACGATCCTCGCGAAGCGCGGTGCGGGCGCCTTCGCCGACTTGTACCGGGGCAGCGCAAAGGCCGCGGCAAACGTGGCCGCGATGCCGGCCTCCAGGCAGGCGCGCTCACGCGCCGCCGGCAGTCCGGCCGCGGCGACGCCGAGTCCACGGGTCTCGTCGAGCCGCAGGTGCTTCACCATCGATCCGGCGAGTTCGAGCAGCGCGAAGGGCGTCGCGTCGTCGCTCACCAGGCCTACGCAAAGCACGGCCTGCGAGCGCGTCGGCAGCGCGACCTCGAAGCTGTCGCCGGCCTTGCGCGACTTGCGCTCCAGCCTCCCGACCAGCAGCGCGCCGAAGGGCAGCTTCGCCAGCGCCTCGGCGGCGCGGGTGGCGGGCACGAAGACGAGGGCCGCTTCCAGGTCGTCGAGAAGCGCATGCGTTAGCCGCGGGCGTGCGGGGGCGAGGGCCGGGCGGCGCGCGGCGGGCAGCAGGGGGCTCGCAGTCGGACTTCTGCCTGGCACGGGTGGATCCTTGACCATATCGGGTGGGGCCACGATCATAGCGCGCTTGCCATCCGGGCCGAAGCGCGCTGCGCGCCGGGCCGATCGCTGGCAACTCCGGTGCCGTGAGCCGAGGGGGAATCCGGCCGGCACGGATCGGGACGCGGCGGGTCGCGCCCGATTCTGGCGCCGGCAGGCATGGTCTGGTACAGCGGAGTGAATTCCATGGCCGAACCCGGCAAGACTGGCGACCTCGACCCGGTCGAGACGCAGGAATGGCTGGAGTCGATCGATTCCGTGCTGATGGCGCACGGGGCCGGGCGCGCGCACTTCCTGATCGAGAAGCTGATCGACCACACGCGGCGGGCCGGCGCGTGGCTGCCGTACACGCCCAACACGGCCTACCTGAACACCATCCCGGTGTCGCGCGAGAAGCCCTACCCGGGAGACCGGGCGCTGGAGCGGCGGATCAAGGCCTACATCCGCTGGAACGCGATGGCGATGGTCGTCAATGCCAACCGCCAGAGTTCCGAGTACGGCGGACACATCGCCACCTACGCGTCGTCGGCGACGCTCTACGAAGTCGGCTTCAACCACTTCTGGCGCGCCCCGGGCGAGGATCACCCGGGCGACCTCGTCTACGTGCAGGGCCATTCGAGCCCGGGCATCTACGCGCGCGCCTACCTGGAGGGACGCCTCGACGAACAGCGGCTGCGGCACTTCCGGCAGGAAGTCGCGAATCACGGGCTGTCCTCGTACCCGCATCCCTGGCTGATGCCCGACTTCTGGCAGTTTCCGACGGTCTCCATGGGACTCGGCCCGATGCAGGCCATCATGCAGGCCCGCTTCATGCGTTACCTCGAGCACCGCGGCATGGTGCCGCCCACGGACCAGAAGGTCTGGTGCTTCCTCGGCGACGGCGAGATGGACGAGCCGGAGTCGATGGGCGCCCTGACGCTTCCCGTGCGCGAGAAGCTCGACAACCTGATCTTCGTGATCAACTGCAACCTGCAGCGCCTGGACGGCCCGGTGCGCGGCAACGGCAAGATCATCCAGGAACTCGAGGCGGCCTTCCTCGGCGCGGGCTGGAACGTCATCAAGGTCATCTGGGGCGATCGCTGGGACGAGCTGCTGGCGCGCGACACCTCGGGCCTGCTTCGCCAGCGCATGGACGAGGCCGTCGACGGCGAATACCAGGCCTTCAAGGCCAAGGGCGGGGCGTTCACCCGCGAGCACTTCTTCGGCAAGTACCCGGAACTGCGCGAGCTGGTCGCCAACATGTCCGACGAGGAGATCTGGAGCCTCAACCGCGGCGGCCATGACCCGCGCAAGGTCTGGAACGCCTACGCCGCGGCCGTCGCCCACCGCGACCGGCCGACCGTCATCCTGGCCAAGACCATCAAGGGTTACGGCATGGGCAGCGCCGGCGAGGCGCAGAACATCACGCACCAGCAGAAGAAGCTCGACGACGAGGCGCTCAAGGGATTCCGCGACCGCTTCAATATCCCGGTCTCCGACGAGGAAATCGTCAACCTCCCGTTCAAGCGCCCGGCGGACGACAGCCCGGAGATGCGCTACCTGCACGAGCGGCGCAGGCAGCTCGGCGGCTACCTCCCGGTGCGGCGCAGCGCCGCGAAACCGCTGGTCGTTCCGCCGCTCGAGTCCTTCAAGTCATTGCTCGACGGCACCGAGGGCCGCGAGATCTCGACGACCATGGCGTTCGTGCGGATCCTGACGGCGCTGCTCAAGGACAAGAACGTCGGCCGGCACATCGTGCCGATCGTCCCGGACGAGGCGCGTACCTTCGGCATGGAGGGCCTGTTCCGGCAGGTCGGCATCTACTCGTCGGTCGGGCAGCTCTACACGCCGCAGGACGCCGACCAGCTGATGTACTACCGCGAGGACCGCAAGGGGCAGATCCTCGAGGAAGGCATCAACGAGGCCGGAGCGTTCTGCTCGTGGATGGCTGCCGCGACCGCCTACGCCAACCACGGGATCAGCATGATCCCGATGTACATCTTCTACTCGATGTTCGGCTTCCAGCGCGTCGGCGACTTCGCCTGGGCGGCGGGCGACATGCAGGCGCGCGGCTTCCTGATCGGCGCCACCGCGGGCCGGACGACGCTCGCCGGCGAGGGACTGCAGCACCAGGATGGGCACAGCCACCTGCTGGCCTCCACCATCCCCAACTGCGTGGCCTACGACCCGTGCTTCGCCTTCGAGCTGGCGGTGATCATGCAGGACGGGCTGCGGCGCATGTACGCCGAGCAGGAGAGCGTCTTCTACTACATCACCTGCATGAACGAGAACTACGCGCACCCGGCCATGCCGCGCGGCGTGGAGCAGGGGATCCTGAACGGCATGTACCTGCTGCACATCGGCGGGCGCGGCAAGGTCAGGGCGACGATCTTCGGCTCGGGCGCCATCCTGCGCGAGGCGCTGGCCGCGGCCGAGCTGCTGGAGGAGGAATTCGGCGTCCCGGCCGACGTCTACAGCGTCACCAGCTACAGCGAGCTGCGGCGCGAGGCGCTCGACTGCGAGCGGGCCAACCTGCTGCATCCCGATGCGCGTCAGCGCGTTCCCTATGTGCGCCAGTGCCTGGGCGACCGCAAGGGGCCCTTCGTCGCGGCCTCGGACTACATCAAGACCGTCCCGGACCAGATCCGGCAGTGGGTACCGGGACGCTACAGCGTGCTCGGCACGGACGGTTACGGACGGAGCGACTCGCGAGCCGCGCTGCGACGGTTCTTCGAGGTCGATCGCCACTGGATCGCGCTCGCGGCGCTCCGGGCGCTCGCCGACGAGGGCCAGGTGGACGCCGCGACGGTGACCCTGGCGATGAAGAAGTTCGGCGTCGACGCCACGAAGCCGAACCCGCTCTCCTGCTGAGGTGACCGACTTGGCCGGACGCAACATCATCACCGTGCCCGACCTGGGCGACTTCCACGACGTCGAGGTCATCGACGTGCTCGTTGCGGCCGGCGACGCGGTGGACGTCGATACGCCGCTGATCACGCTCGAGACCGACAAGGCGACCATGGACGTGCCCTCGACGGCCGCGGGGCGCGTTGCCGAGGTCCTCGTCGCCAGGGGCCAGCGGGTATCGAAAGGCGCCCCGGTCGTGGCGCTCGAGGAAGCGGCCGCAGGGCCGACGACCCCGGCCCCCGTGGCGCGCATGGAGTCCGCAGTCCCGACGTCGCCCGCAGGCCCCGCCGCGGCCCCGCCGCGAGCCGGCC
>JAGTSG010000090.1 GCA_018261655.1 Pseudomonadota bacterium
TTCATCGACCGCCACCCGACGATCAAGGTGCTGGCGCTGTCGTTCCTGATCCTGGTGGGCGTCGCACTGATCGCCGACGCCTTCGACGTCCACATCCCGAAGGGATACCTCTACTTCGCGATGGCGTTCTCGGTGGGCGTGGAGATGGTCAACATCCGCATGCGGCGCAAGGCGGCGCCGGTCGAGCTTCGCGGCCCGCACCTGCCGGAGGATGGCACGGGTTCCTGAGCCGCCGGGGGCCCCGGGGGTGCAGCCGGGGGCAAGGTGGTCAATGCTGACGGTTGAGCGCGCTGTGGCGATAGCCGTAGGCGAAGTAGATCAGCACGCCGACTGCGATCCACGCGGTCATCCAGTGCCAGTTATCGATGAAGACGCGCCAGAACAGCCAAAGGCAGCTCACGGCGCCGCCAATCGACACGAACCAGACGAACGGGACGCGGAAGGGTCGCGTCGCCTGCGGGCGCGTGTGCCTCAGGATCAGCACCCCTGCGCAGACGGTAGCGAATGCGAGCAGCGTGCCCATCGAGACCAGGTCGCCCAGGATACCGATGGGCAGCAATCCGGCCAGCGTCGCAGCGATGACGCCGACCACCACGGTGCCGACGTGCGGGGTCCGGTACTCGGGATGCACGCGGGCAAACAGGCGCGGTATCAGGCCGTCGCGCGACATGGTGTAGAAGATGCGCGGCTGCGGACGACAGGCCGGCGATGGCGCCGATCTCGACCAGCGTCTTGAGCCAGAGCAGGCTCGGGTAGGCCTCGAGCGCCGTCGCCACTGGCTTGGCCGTGCCGAGCATCCGGAAGGGCAGCATGCCGGTCAGGACGGCGGCAACGGCCATATAGAGCACGGTGCAGATGGCCAGCGAGCCCAGGATCCCGATGGGCATGTCCCGCTGCGGATTCTTCGCTTCCTGGGCCGCGGTGGAGACCGCATCGAAGCCGATATAGGCGAAAAAAACGATCGAGGCGCCGCGCACCATGCCGTCCCAGCCGAACTTGCCGGGACCCTCGGCCGGCGGGATGAACGGTGCCCAGTTGTCCGGGTCGACGTACTGCAGGCTGAAGGCGAGGAACAGCAGGATCACGACGATCTTGATCGCGACGATGACCGCATTGACACTGGCGGACTGGGTGATCCCCCGGTAGCAGAGGGCCGAGATGGCCGCAACGATGAGGACTGCCGGCAGGTTGAGCATGGCGCCGGTCGGGATCAGCCGGCCATCGACCACGTTGAGTGGCGCCGAGGTCAGGGCCGCGGGAATCGACAGTGGTATGCCCGTCATGCCGGTCAAGGAATCCAGCAGGCCCGTCAGGTAGCCTGACCAGCCGACCGCCACGGTCGCCGCCGCGAACATGTACTCCAAGACCAGGTTCCAGCCGATGAACCAGGCGACGAACTCGCCGAGCGTCGCATACGCGTAGGAATAGGCGCTGCCGGACACCGGCAGCATCGCTGCGAACTCCGCATAGCACAGCCCGGCTAGCGCGCAGGCGAAACCAGCGAGCACGAAGCTCAGCATGATCGCCGGCCCCGCGTGGTCGGCGGCCGCCTTGCCGGTCATGACGAAGATGCCGGCCCCGATCACCGCGCCGATGCCGAGCATCACCAGGTGCCTTGCGGTCAGCACGCGCCGGAAGCTGACCTCACCCTCGAGGCTGCCCTCGACGGGCTCGCCCGCATCCACGTGCGGATGGGCCGATAGCGGCTGCGTGCGGAACAGGTTCATCGACGAAGCGTCTCCCCTCGCGACCGCCGCGACTCTAGCGCAACGGCCTGGGCGAGGCGAGCATGCCTCTCAGCCGGCGAGTTCGGCGGGAACGTGCGGCGCGATCGCCTCGATCAGGGCTGCATAGACCTTCGGCGTGCCGGCGACGATGTGCCCCTCCTGCCGGTACTCGCGGCCGGTCAGCGTGCCGACCATCCCGCCGGCCTCCGTGACGAGCAGCGTGCCGGCCGCGGTGTCCCACGGCGACAGGCCGATCTCCCAGAAGCCGTCGGTGCGACCCGCCGCGACGTAGGCGAGGTCGAGGGCCGCCGAGCCGGGGCGCCGGACGCCTGCGGCCGCGCTCATCACCACCTCGAGCATGCCGAGGTAGGGTTTCAGGTACTTGACGTTGGCCCGGTAGGGAAAGCCCGTGCCGATCAGCGCGCCCTCGAGGCCGCGCCGCTTGGTGACCCGGACCCGCTTGCCCTCGAGCTGGGTGCCCTCGCCCCGCGCAGCGGTGAACAGCTCGCTGCGCATGGGGTCGAACACCACGGCCACCTCCAGCCGGCCCCGGTACTCGCAGGCGATGGACACCGCGAATTGCGGGAAGCCGTGCAGGAAGTTGGTGGTGCCGTCGAGAGGGTCGACGATCCAGGTGCACTCTTCGCCCTCCGTCCGGCCGCTCTCCTCGGCGAGAAAGCCGTGCCGGGGGTATGACTTGCGGATGATGGCGATGATCTCCGCCTCGGCGGCGCGGTCCACCTCCGAGACGAAGTCGTTGCGGCTCTTGGCGGAGACCTCCAGGTTCGGTCCGCGCTCGAGGTTGCGGACGATCAGGTCCCCGGCGCGCCGGGCGGCGCGCACCGCGATGGTGAGCAGTGGATGCATGGCGAATCCCGCTTAAAGAGCATCGCGGGCCGGGCAGGCCGGCCGCGCATGCGCGCTAGAATACCAGCTGGCCGCAGCGCAGTCCCGCCATGAACTTCCCGATACGCATCGTCCTCGTCGACGCCAGCCACCCCGGCAACATCGGCGCCGTGGCGCGCGCGATGAAGAACATGGGGTTGTCCGAGCTGGTCCTCGTGCGACCCAGGCAGTATCCCGACGCCGAGGCGACGGTTCGCGCCTCGTCCGCGGCCGACCTGCTGGCGCGGGCCCGGATCGTGCCGGAGATCGCGGAAGCCGTCGGCGATTGTGGCCTGGTGCTCGGCACCAGCGCGCGGCCGCGCGCCGCCAACTGGGAGGTGCTCGAGCCGCCGGACGCCGCGGCACGAGTGGTGGCCGCGGCGGAGCAGCGTCCTGTCGCGATTCTTTTCGGGGGCGAACGCAACGGCCTGTCGAACGAGGACCTGTCGGCCTGCCATGCCCTGGTCACGGTTCCGGCCAACCCGCAATACGAGTCGCTCAATCTCGCCCAGGCGGTGCAGATCCTCACCTGGGAGATCCGCAAGGCGACGGGGGCGAAGGTCCGGCGCCTGCCTGCGGAGTCCGCGCCGGCCACCGCCGAGCAGATGGCACACCTGCGCGCCCATCTGGCAAAGGTCCTGGCCGGTCTCGGTTTCGACGAGCCGCGCAACCACGCCAACCTCGTCGCTCGCATCGAGCGCCTGCTGGCGCGCGCCGTGCCGGACGAAAAGGAGGTCCAGATCCTGCGCGGCGTCCTGACCGCCGTGGAGCGCTCGGCGGGCCTGGACGGAAACGGCTGATGAGCGGCCCCGTCTACCTCGATTACGCGGCGAGCTGGCCGGTCCACCCCAGGGTGGCCGAGACGATGGCGGACTGCCTCGGCCCCGAGGGTCCGCACGCAAATCCTTCCTCGTCCCATGCGGAAGGCCGGCGGGCCGCGCAGGTGATCGAGCAGGCGCGCGAGTCGGTGGCGGCGCTGATCGGCGCCGCCCCGAAGTCGATCGTCTTCACCTCCGGCGCGACGGAAAGCGACAACCTGGCCATCCTCGGCGCGGCGCGGGCCGGGCGTGACCGCGGTCGGCACCTGGTCACCTCGCGCATCGAGCACCGCGCCGTGGTGGATGCGTTCCGGCAGCTCGAGCACGAGGGATTCGAGGTCACCTGGCTCAGGCCCGGGCCCGACGGACGGGTGGCCCCGCAACAGGTCGAGGACGCGATCCGGCCGGAGACGCTGCTCGTGTCCGTCATGCACGGCAACAACGAGACCGGGACCGTCAACGACGTCGCTGCGATCGGCACCGCCTGCCGGGTGCGCGGGGTGTTGTTCCACGTGGACGCCGCACAGGGAGCCGGCAAGGTGCCTGTCGACGTCGAGGCCTGGAACGCGGACCTGGTCGCTTTCACGGCCCACAAGCTCGGCGGCCCGAAGGGCATCGGCGCGCTGTACGTCCGGGCCCAGCCCCGGCCGGCGCTCCAGCCCCTGCAGTTCGGCGGCGGCCAGGAGCGGGGCCTGCGCGCAGGGACGCTCGCCACCCACCAGGTCGCCGGATTCGGCGTGGCCTGCGAGCTGGCCCGGGCCGACCTCCCGGAGGAGGAGCGTCGGGTCCGGGGCCTGCGCGAGCGCCTCTGGGCGCACCTGCAGACGGTGGGCGGCACCTGGCGCAACGGCTCGGCGGAGGCCTCGCTGCCCGGCATCCTCAACGTCGGATTTGCCGGGATCGAGGGCGAAAGCCTGTTCCTGGCGCTCGATGGCAAGGTGCTGGCGTCGAGCGGTTCGGCCTGCAACTCGGCCTCGGCGCAGCCCTCGCACGTGCTGCGCGCGCTCGGCCTCTCGGACCTGGCCTGCCAGGCCTCGTTGCGCCTCAGCCTCGGCCGCTGGAGCACCGAGGCCGACGTCCAGCGGGCAGCGGACGCCGTGGCTGAGGCTGTCGCCAGGCTTCGGTCCCTGGCGCCGGCTGCAGCCCTCGAGAGGATCCGGTGACCGCCGCGCCCGGCTACTCGGACCGGGTTCGGGAGTTGTTCATGCGCCCGCCGCATGCCGGTTCGCTGCCACCCGGCCCCGGCCGGGTGATCGCGGTGGAGGCCGTCGCCCCGGAACGCGGGGCCTGGCTCGAGGTCACGGCGCGGGTCGAGGGCGACACGGTCGTCGAGGCGCGGTTTCGCGCCTGGGGTTGTCCCCACTTCATCGCCGCCTGCGAACTGGCCGTGGCACGGCTCGAAGGTCGTCCGCCGGGCGAGGCAGTGCAATTTGAGCCCGCGGCGCTGGCGCGCGAACTCGGCGTGCCGGCCGAGAAGTTCGGCCGGCTGCTCGTGGTCGAGGACGCCCTGCGCGCGCTGGCTGCAGCGCCGCCCGAGTCGAAGTAAGATCCGCGGAACTTCCGCAATCCCCGGGGATCAAGACACGACATGGCCATCACCCTGACCCAGTCCGCAGCCGAACGTGTCCGGAACTTCCTCGCCTCGCGCGGGCACGGCGTCGGCCTGCGTCTCGGCGTGCGCAAGACCGGTTGCTCGGGCTACGCCTACGTCGTCAACTACGCCGAGGAGATCACCGACCAGGACCTGGTCTTCGACAGCCAGGGCATCAAGATCGTCGTCGACCAGGGCAGCGTCTCGCTGGTCGACGGCACCGAGATCGATTTCGTCCGCCACGGGCTGTCCGAGGCCTTCCGTTTCCGCAACCCGAACGTCAAGGGAGAGTGCGGCTGCGGGGAGAGCTTCAGCGTCTGATTTTTCCTTCGGGCGCAGGCACTTCCGTGCTTGCGGCCATTTGCCGCCGGGGCACCCGCCCCGCTAGACTATCCTGTTTAGGCAGCCGGTCGGCGGCCCGCGCCGGACGAGTGGGCGTCAGCCGGCTTTCCCTTGTCACACCAGCCCATTTCCGAGGATTCCATGGCCGTAGAGCGGACCCTTTCCATCGTCAAGCCCGACGGAGTCGAGAAGAACCTGATCGGCGAGGTCTACCGGCGCTTCGAGCAGGCCGGCCTGTCGATCGTGGCGGCGCGCATGATGCACCTGACGCGCACCCAGGCCGAGGGCTTCTACGCAGTGCACCGCGAGCGGCCGTTCTTCAGGGACCTGTGCGCGTACATGACGTCCGGGCCCGTCGTGGTCCAGGTCCTCGAGGGCCAGGACGCGGTGGCCCGGCATCGCGAGATCATGGGCGCGACGGACCCGAAGAAGGCCGCGCCGGGTACCATCCGCGCGGACCTCGCGAAGAGCATCGAGGAGAACGTGGTCCACGGCTCCGACAGCGCGGAGAACGCGGCCCGCGAGATCGCGTACTTCTTCAGCGAAACCGAGATCTGCCCGCGGACCCGCTGAGCCGGCAGCCACACATGAGCGAATCCGCCACGCCAAAGGTCAACCTGCTCGGGCTGTCGCGCCCCGAGCTGGAGGCTTTCGTGGCGTCGCTCGGCGCGAAGCCTTTTCGCGCCCGCCAGCTGATGAAGTGGATCTACCGCAAGGGAGAATGCGATTTCGAGCGCATGACGGACCTCGCGCGCGACTTCCGGCAGAAGCTCGCCGCGGTCGCCGAGGTGCGCGCGCCGGCCATCGTCACCGTGCAGGCGTCGTCGGACGGCACGCGCAAGTGGCTGCTCCGCGCGCCCGGCGCGAGCGGGGCCGAGCAGGCGATCGAGACGGTGTTCATCCCGGAGCCCGGCCGCGGCACGCTGTGCATCTCGAGCCAGGTTGGCTGCGCGCTCGACTGCACGTTCTGTTCAACCGCGCGGCAGGGTTTCAACCGCAACCTGTCCGCGGCCGAGATCGTCGGCCAGGTGTGGCTGGCGAACCGCGAGCTCGGGGCGACCGCCGAGGGGCCGAGGCTCATCACCAACGTGGTGCTGATGGGCATGGGCGAGCCGCTGGCCAACTACCGCAGCGTGCTGCCGGCGATGCGGATCCTGATGGACGACCTCGGCTACGACCTGTCGCGCCGCCGCGTCACCCTGTCCACCTCCGGCCTGGTGCCGCAGCTCTACCGCCTGGCCGAGGACTGCAATGTCGCGCTGGCCGTGTCGTTGCACGC
This sequence comes from Pseudomonadota bacterium, assembly GCA_018261655.1. Taxonomy (GTDB): domain Bacteria; phylum Pseudomonadota; class Gammaproteobacteria; order Steroidobacterales; family Steroidobacteraceae; genus SG8-30. The sequence goes on from JAGTSG010000090.1 coordinate 6,643, forward strand.
GCCGAACGATGCGCTGCGCGACCAGCTGGTGCCGATCAACCGGCTGCACCCCATCCGTGAGCTGCTCGAGGCCTGCTGGCACTACCTGGAGAAGCAGAACGGCCGCAGCGTGACCTTCGAGTACGTGATGCTCGACGGCGTCAACGACCAGCCGGAGCACGCGGACGAACTCGCCCGCCTGCTCAGGGGTCACGACGCCAAGGTGAACCTGATTCCCTTCAACACCTTCCCGGGTACGCGCTACCGGCGGTCCCCGGAGCCGGTCATCGCCGCCTTCAGGGACCGGCTGATGCGCCGGGGAGTCATCGCAACCATCCGCAGGACGCGCGGCGACGACATCGACGC
>JAGTSG010000091.1 GCA_018261655.1 Pseudomonadota bacterium
AACATGGACTTCATTCCGCACCCGCCGTCCGGGGAGGTCGAGGGCGTGATCATGGCGGTCACGGACGACCCGGTCCTTTTCGGCGAGTTCCAGGTGGCCGTGATCAACCGCGGCAAGCGCGACGGCATGGAGCCCGGCACCGTGCTGTCGATCTGGGACGTGCCCATGGAAGTGAAGGACGAGACCGAGTACCGCGAGAGCAGCAAGGTCACCCTGCCCGGCCAGAACATCGGCCGCTACATCGTGTTCAAGGCCTGGGACCGGATGAGCTACGGCCTGGTGCTCGACTCGAAGCGCGAGATGCAGGTCGGGTACATCGTCCGCAATCCCTGATTCCGGCTGAACGCAGCCGATATGCGCACGCCGGCGGCAACGCCGGCGTGTTTATTTGTGCGCCATGCCCGCCGACGCCCCCCGTGCCGCGCCGACCGGCGGCCGACGCCTCCGGCTCGCGGACGCCGGCTACCCGCCGCAGTTGCGCGCCATTGCCGATCCGCCGCCGGTGCTTCACGTGCTGGGCGACCCCGCGGCGCTCTCGGCGCCGGCCATCGCCATCGTCGGCAGCCGCGAGCCCACGCCTGCGGGCCGTGAGACCGCCTTCGAGTTTGCGCGCGGCCTGGCTTCCGCCGGGCTGGTCGTCGCCAGCGGCCTCGCGGCCGGGGTGGACGCGGCCGCCCACCGCGGCGCGCTCGAGGCGGGCGGCCGCACGGTCGCCGTCTGCGGCACCGGCCTCGACCTGGTCTATCCGCAGGCGAACGCCGAGCTGGCCGCCCGGATCGTGGCCCAGGGCGCGCTGATCTCCGAGTTCCCGCCGGGCACGCTGCCGCTGCCCCACCACTTCCCGCGGCGCAACCGCCTGATCAGCGGGCTGGCCCTGGGCGTGCTGGTGGTGGAGGCCCGTTACCGCTCCGGGTCGCTGATCACCGCGCGCCTCGCCGCCGACCAGGGCCGCGAGGTGTTCGCGCTGCCGGGCTCGATACATAACCCGCTCGCGCGCGGTTGCCACCGGCTGATCCGCGATGGCGCACGGCTGGTCGAGACGGTCGAGGAAGTCCTCGCAGGCCTGCAGGCCGACCTGTTCGGCGCGCTCTGCGAGCGGCCCGCGCAAGCCCCGGACAGCACAGCATTTTCCGGCGGTGCGTTGGACAGGGAAGCCAAAATCCTGTTGAATGCCTGCGGCTTCGAGCCGGTGGACGTCGACACCCTGGTCGCAAGGACGGGGTTTCCGGCGGGTTCCGTGGCCTCGATGCTGGTACTGCTCGAGCTCCGCGGTGAGGTCGAGTCCTGCGCTGGCGGACTGTACTGCCGGCTCCCTGCGAGGCCCACCGGATGAAGGAAAGCGTTCTCGACATCCTGATCCACCTGTTCGAGAACTTCCTGGATGCGGAGGACGAACCGGAGCCGAGCCGTGACGCGCTCAAGCTGGAGCTGGAGCGCGCGGGCTACCCCGAGCGGGAGGTCGAGCGGGCGCTAGAGTGGCTCGAGGGCCTGGCCGACGACCAGGGCCGTTCCGTGGGTGAGTCGACGACCCGGGCCGTTCGCGTGTTCAGCGGGCACGAGGTGGAACGCTTCGACACCACCGTGCGCGGCTACCTGCTGCACCTCGAGAACATCGGCATCCTGACCGCGCCGCAGCGCGAGGTCGTCATCGACCGGCTGCTGGCGCTCGATGCCGACGACATCGACATCGAGCAGGTCAAGTGGGTCGTGCTCATGGTGCTGTTCAGCCAGCCGGGGCAGGAACAGGCCTACGAGCGGATGGAGGACCTGGTGTTCGAGGAACGTCGCGACGCGATGCACTGAGCGGCGCCGGCGAGCCGGGTCCTGCTGAGCCGCGGCCGGGTCCGCGGCTTTGGCGTCTTAAGGGAACCCGGCAAGAGCCGGCACAGGGAACAGACGGACGAACGTGAAGAGATGGGACAGAACCTCGTCATAGTGGAATCGCCCGCCAAGGCGAAGACCATCAAGAAGTACCTCGGGAAGGATTTCGAGGTGCTGGCTTCCTACGGCCACGTGCGCGACCTCGTGGAAAAGGAGGGGGCCGTCGATCCCGCCAGCAACTTCGCGATGAAGTACGAGCTGATCGACAAGAACCGCCCGCGCGTGGACGCCATCGAGAAGGCCGCGCGCAAGGCCGACACCCTCTACCTCGCCACCGACCCCGACCGCGAGGGCGAGGCCATCTCCTGGCACCTGGCGGAGATACTCAGGGAGCGCGGCGTCCTCGAGGGCCGCGACCTGCGCCGCGTGCGCTTCTACGAGGTGACGAAGAACGCCATCCGCGAGGCGCTCGATCACCCCGAGGCGCTGAACGACAACCTCGTCAACGCACAGCAGGCGCGGCGCGCGCTCGACTACCTCGTCGGCTTCAACCTCTCGCCGCTCCTGTGGCGCAAGATCAAGCCGGGCCTGTCGGCCGGCCGCGTGCAGAGCGTGGCGCTCAGGCTGATCTGCGAGCGCGAGGACGAGATTGCGGCCTTCGTCCGCCGGGAATACTGGACCGTCGAGGCCCGCGGGCAGCAGGACCGGACCGCGTTCCCGGCGCGCCTGACCGAGTACCGCGGCGAGAAGGTCGAGGCCGACACGCAGAAGGAACGCTTCACCATCACCAGCGAGGCCCAGGCCCGCGAGGTCGAGCGCACCCTCGTCGCGGCCGCGCGCGGCAAGCTCATCGTCGCCGCCGTGGACCGCAAGCCCAAGCGCCGCAACCCGGCTGCCCCGTTCACGACCTCCACGCTGCAGCAGGAGGCCGCGCGCAAGCTCGGCTTCACCGCGCGTCGCACCATGCAGTCGGCGCAACGCCTGTACGAGGCGGGCTTCATCACCTACATGCGTACCGACTCGGTGTCGCTGTCGAACGATGCGGTGGCCGAGATCCGCGACACCATCCGGCAGGTCTACGGCGACAAGTCGCTCTCGCCCGCCGTCAACGTCTACCGCACCAAGTCGAAGAACGCGCAGGAGGCCCACGAGGCGATCCGCCCGACGACGACGGCGCTGACGCCGCAGGGTTCCGAGTCGGAGATCGAGGATGCCGACCAGCGGCGCCTGTACGCGCTCGTCTGGAAGCGCGCCGTCGCCTGCCAGATGGCGCCGGCGGTGTTCGACACGGTGGCCGTGGACCTGCTGGCAGGCACCGACGCTTCCGTGCGCGGCGCGGCGCGCCATGCCTTCCGCGCCACCGGCCAGACCCTGCTGGAGCCGGGGTTCCTCGCCGTGTACCACGAGGACCACGACGAGGACGAGGTGTACGAGAGCGAGGACGAGCAGCGCCTGCCGCCGCTCGCCGAGGGCGACGTCGTGGACCTCGCCGAGCTCCGGCCCGAGCAGCACTTCACCCAGCCGCCGCCCCGCTACACCGAGGCGAGCCTGGTCAAGGCGCTCGAGAACTTCGGGATCGGCCGCCCGTCCACCTACGCCTCGATCATCGAGACGCTGCGCTACCGCGCCTACGTCGAGATGAGCGGGCGCGCCTTCGTGCCGACCGACATCGGCAAGATCGTCAGCCGGTTCCTGGTCCGCTACTTCAAGAACTACGTGGACTACGGCTTCACGGCGAGGATGGAGGACATCCTCGACGAGATCAGCACCGGCGAGCGCCAGTGGCGCCCCGAGCTCGCGCGGTTCTGGAAGCCCTTCCGGGAACGCGTCGAGGAGATCGGCACCAGCGTCAGCCGCGAGGAAGTCGCCGAGTCCCGCCTCATCGGCACCGACCCGGCGACCGGCAAGCCGGTCAGCGTGCGCATGGGCCAGTACGGGCCCTTCGTGCAGCTCGGCACGCGCGACGACGAGGAGAAGCCGCGCTTCGCGAGCCTGCTGCCCGGGCAGCGGATGGACGACGTGACGCTCGAGGATGCGCTCAGGCTGCTGTCGCTGCCCCGCGACCTCGGCCCAACCGCCGACGGCAAGCCGGTGTCGGTCGGGCGCGGGCAGTTCGGCCCCTACGTGAAGTACGGGGCAAAGTACGCCTCGATCAAGGAGGACGACCCCTTCACCCTCACGCTCGAGCGCGCGCTGGAGATCGTGGCGGCGAAGGAGAAGGCCGACGCCCTGCGCAACATCCTCGTGTTCGAGGAGGCCGGCATCTCCGTGCTCGACGGGCGCTTCGGCCCCTACGTCACCGACGGCCGGAAGAACGCAAAGGTGCCGAAGCCGGCCACGATCACCCGCGACACCGACGCCGACACCAAGGCGCGCCTGTGGCGCGCCGCCGCCGCCAGGCTGACGCTCGACGAGTGCCGCGAGCTGATCGCGGCCGCGCCGGAGGCCCGGGGCCGCTTCGGGCGGCGTGGCGCGCGCAAGGGCGCGAAGGCCGCGAGCCCGCCCGCGAAGGCGAAGACCGCCGCCAAGAAGAAGGCCGCGCCGCGCAAGAAGAAGTCCGCGGTCGCGCCGCGCAAGAAGGCCGCCACGACATGAGCGGCGCGGTCGACCGGGAGGCCGTGAAGGCCTACCTGCTCGGCCTGCAGGACCGCATCTGCAGCGAACTCGAGCAGGCCGACGGCAGCGGCCGCTTCCGCCGCGACGGCTGGCGGCGAGCCGAGGGCGGGGGCGGCGAGAGCCGCGTGCTGCGCGACGGCGCGCTGCTCGAGCAGGGCGGCGTCAACTTCTCGCACGTGATGGGCGAGCGCATGCCGCCCTCCGCCACGCAGCACCGCCCCGAGCTGGCCGGCGCCTCGTTCGAGGCCATGGGCCTGTCGCTGGTCCTGCACCCGAGGAACCCGTACGTACCGACGACGCACATGAACGTGCGTTTCTTCGTGGCCGACCCGCCCGGCGGCGACGCGGTGTGGTGGTTCGGCGGCGGCTTCGACCTGACGCCCTGCTACCCCTTCGATGAGGACGTGCTGGCGTGGCACCGCAACGCGCGCGCGGCCTGCCCGGACGCGGCGACCTACGCCGCGCACAAGAAGTGGTGCGACGAGTACTTCTACCTCAGGCATCGCGGCGAGACCCGCGGCGTCGGCGGGCTCTTCTTCGATGACCTGAACGCCTGGGGATTCGACCCCTGCTTCGCCTACCAGCGGAGCGTGGGCGACGCCTTCCTGCGGGGTTACCTGCCGATCGTCGGGCGGCGGAGGTCCATGCCCTTCGGCGAGCGCGAGCGCCAGTTCCAGCTCTATCGCCGCGGCCGCTACGTCGAGTTCAACCTCGTCTACGACCGCGGCACGCTGTTCGGACTGCAGTCCGGCGGGCGGACCGAGTCGATCCTGATGTCCCTGCCGCCGCTGGTGCGGTGGGAGTACGACTGGCACCCGGAGCCCGGCTCGCCCGAGGCGCGGCTGTACGCCGACTTCCTTCGCCCGCGCGACTGGCTCAACGAGCTCGCCGACCCGCGGTAGCCACGACCGGCCGACTGAAAGCCGCGCCGTAAGGTGTCGACCAGCGCCCGTGCGAACTTCCGGGATCGGGCGACTGACGGGCGCCCGTGACCGCGATCGAGCGAAGCGCGCCGCGTTGCCGTAACCTTGGCGCGCCTGACGGAGGACCCGGGTTGAACTACCGCCACGCATTCCATGCCGGCAACTTCGGCGACGTGCTCAAGCACGTCGTGCTGCTCGGCCTGCTCGACAAGCTGGCCCAGAAGGACAAGCCGTACTTCTTCCTCGACACGCACGCCGGCCGGGGCCGCTACGACCTCGAGGGCGAGTCCGCGCGGAAGAGCGGTGAGGCGAAGGCGGGCATCCACAGGCTCGCCGCTGCGGCCGGGCTGCCGCCGCTGGCCGCCCGCTACGTCGAGCTCGTGCGCCGATTCGACCCGGCGAACGCCGCGGCGATTCGCTGCTACCCGGGGTCGCCGTGCCTCGCCGCGCTGGTGATGCGCCCGGACGACCGGGCGGCGTTGTGCGAGCTGGCGCCGCGCGAGGCGGGCGAGCTGCGCCAGGAGTTTGCCCGGGACCCGCGTTTCGCCGTGCACCTGCGCGACGGCTATGAGTCGCTCCGGGCGCTGCTGCCGCCGAGGGAGCGCCGCGGGCTGGTGCTCATCGACCCGCCCTACGAGGCGCAGGAGCAGGAACTCGCGGCCGTCGCCGACGCCCTGGTCGCCGCGCAGCGCCGCTGGCCGCAGGGCGTGTTCGCGGCCTGGTACCCGATCAAGCGATCCGCCGTCACCAATGCCTTCCTCGCCTCGCTGGCCTCACGCGGCGTCACCCGGATGCTGGTCGCGGAGATGACAGTGCATCCCGCCGACACCACGATCGGGCTGAATGGCTCAGGGATGGTGTTGCTGAGCCCGCCGTGGCAGCTCGACACCGAACTCGCCGCGACGCTGCCCGCCGTGCACCGCGCGCTCGCCCCGGACGGGGCCGGTGGCACCCGCGTCGAGTGGCTGGTTCCGGAGGCTCCTTCGCCGTGAACGAAAGAGCCGTGGCGGCCCCGTGCGGGCGCCCCCGGCCGGCCCCATCAGCCTTCCTTCTTTTCGCCGTCGCCCTGGCCTTCGCCGCCCTTGTGGTCGGCGCCGCACTTGCCCTCGCCGCACTTGCCCTCGGCGCCCTTCTCACCTTCCTTCTTGTCGGCGCCGCACTTACCTTCGCCGCACTTGCCTTCCTTGCCCTTGTCGCCGCCACAGGAGCCTTCGGCGGCGAGCTGGACGTAGCCCTGCCCGAGGTCGGTGGCGCTGAACGCCTTGGCCTGCGCAACCGAGGTCACTGCCAGGCTGCTGGCAATCGCGGCACCGATCGCGAGCGCGACGGGCTTCTTCAGGGTCGTCATCATGGTCTTCCTCTCCTCTCTCACGTTTACCCCCCCTCGGGGGACCATTGCATGTCGTCGAGGCGGTCGCTCAGGCGTCCCACTCGACGGCGTCCAGAATCTGCCGGGCGACCGCGTCGAGACCGGCGACGTTCTGCCCGACTACGGCGATGCTTCCGCGTGGCGCAGGCAGTACGACAGCCGAGAATCCCTGGTCGTCGATGTGCGTCGCGGCGGCCACGTCACGGTGACCGAGCAGGAGCACCGTCACCGGACCGGACTCCGTCTGCACGACGAGGTGCGGCACCCAGTGGCGGTCGAAGAAGCAGCGCTTCGCGAACGTCACCGTGCCGGAACCCGGCCGAAGCCGCGCGCCGCTCGAGTCCAGGGCTTCGGCCACCTCGGCCGGCGGTAGTTCCCCGGCCGCCGACCAGGCGCCCGGCTCGTGCATCACGTGCCCGATGACCTCGGACGCCAGCGTCGGCGCCGGCCAGGACAGCCACAGCGTCGCGGCTACCAGGACCCCGGCGACCAGGCTGGCGGCCATGGCGACCCAGCGGCGGGGAGCAGGGGTGCCAGGCACCCAGCCGACCTGCATGGCCTTGCCGAGGAGCCGATCCATGGCCTGCAGCTCGTCCTGGTGCCGCGCGCAGGCCGGGCAGCCGGCACGGTGCCCGGCGACGGCCGGATCCGCCGTGAACGGCTCGGCACCGACCTGGCGGCGGAATTCCAGGCAGTTCACGATGTCGTCTCCGGCCCTTCGCCGGCCAGGGCAGCACGCAGCTTCTGGCGCGCGCGGAACAGGCGGGTCAGCACGGCGCCACGGGTCAGGCCCAGCTGCATCGCGATCTCGTCCGTCGAATGGCCCAGCATGACCTGCAGCACCAGCGGCTCCCGGTAGTCGTCCTCGAGCCTGAACAGCGCCTCGCGCATCTCGGCCACGGCAGCATCCTCGTCGGTCGCCAGCACGCTGGCCTCCGCCTCGACCAGCGCGTCCACGTCGGCCACCTCGAGCCGCTTCCGCTCGAAGGTCCTGGCATGTTCACGGCGCACGATCGTCAGCATCCACGGCTTCACCCTGGCATCGTCATCCAGCGAGTCGAGGGCCTTCCAGGCCCTCAGCATCGCGTCCTGAACGACGTCCTCGGCCAGCGCCCGGTCGCGGGCCAGCCAGAAGGCGAACCGCAGCAGGTCCGGCCTCAGTGGCTCGCACAGCGCGGCAAAGCGCCGTTGCCGGTCCCGTCTGGCTGGATCGTCGTTCATGTAGAGAGACCGGGCGCCTGCCTGGGATATTTCCGGCCCAACCCGCCCCGGTTCGAAAACCGTAAAACCGGGACCCCCCGGAGGCCGGTAACATGGCGGGCGACTGTACCATCCCGGTTTGACGGTAACGAGGAGCCCCATGAGCCATCGTGCAGCCGGCGCCTATCCCCGTACCCGCCTTCGCCGCATGCGGCGCGACGCCTTTTCCAGGCGGCTGATGCGGGAGACGACCCTCAGCGCCGACGACTTCATCTACCCGATGTTCGTGATCGAGGGCGCGCGGCGGCGCGAGCCGGTGCCGTCCATGCCGGACATCGAGCGGGTGACCATCGACGAGCTGCTGCGCGAGGGCGAGGCGCTGCTCGACCTCGGCGTGCCGGCGATCGCGCTGTTCCCGGTGACCGATGCCACGCGCAAGACCGAGGACGGCCGCGAGGCCTTCAATCCCGACGGCCTGGCCCAGCGGGCCGTCCGCGCGCTGAAGGCGCGGCTGCCGGAGCTCGGCGTGATGACCGACGTGGCGCTCGACCCGTTTACCACCCATGGGCTCGACGGCGTCATCGATGCCAGCGGCTACGTGCTGAACGACGTCACCGTCGAGGTGCTGGTGAAGCAGGCGCTCTCCCACGCCGAGGCCGGCGCCGACGTGGTCGCGCCGTCCGACATGATGGACGGCCGCATCGGCGCGATCCGCGGCGCGCTGGAGTCGGCCGGACACGTCAACACGCGCATCCTCGCCTACTCCGCCAAGTACGCCTCGAGCTACTACGGCCCGTTCCGCGACGCGGTCGGGTCCGCCGGCAGCCTCGGCAAGGGCACCAAGTACGAGTTCCAGATGGACCCGGCCAATTCCGACGAGGCGCTCCGCGAGGTCGCGCTCGACCTCGAGGAAGGCGCCGACATGGTGATGATCAAGCCGGGCATGCCCTACCTCGATATCGTCCGCCGCGTGAAGGACGAGTTCGGCGCGCCGACGTTCGTGTACCAGGTCAGCGGCGAGTACGCGATGATCATGGCGGCGGCACGCAACGGCTGGCTCGACGAACGCGCCGTGGCACTCGAGAGCCTCGTCGGTATCCGGCGCGCCGGCGCCGACGGCATCCTCACCTACTTCGCCCGCAAGGCTGCGGCGTGGCTGCGGGAGGGCCGGGGCGGGTGACCAACCGCAACCGCTACGTGCTGTTCGGGCATCCGGTCAGCCACAGCTGGTCGCCGTTCATCCACGGGCTGTTTGCCCGCCAGCACGGGCACGAGATCGACTACCAGCTGGTGGACGTGGGGCCCGAGCGCTTCCGCGGCGCGGCACTGGAGTTCTTCGCCGGCGGCGGCCGCGGCGCCAACGTCACGGTGCCGCACAAGGTCGCGGCGGCGGAACTGGCCAACGAGCTGACGCCGCGCGCGCAGCGCGCAGGCGCGGTCAACACCCTGGCGCTCCTCGAGGGCAGCCGGCTGCTCGGCGACAACACCGACGGCGTGGGCCTCATCGCCGACCTGTCGCGCAACCTCGGCATGGCGCTGCAGCACCGCCGCGTGCTGATCCTGGGTGCAGGCGGCGCCGTGCGCGGCGTGCTCGCCCCGCTGCTGGCCGAACGGCCCGCGACCGTGCTCATCGCCAACCGCACATCCGAGCGCGCCATCCAGCTGGCCGCCGCGTTCGCCGACCTCGGGCCGGTCCGCGGGGCCGCCTTCCAGGAGGCCGTCGGCCAGCGCTGGGACCTCGTCATCAACGCGACCTCGGCGAGCCTGGGCGGCGGCGTCCCGGACATTCCCGCGGGCGTCGTGACCCCGTGGAGCACCTGCTACGACCTGTCCTACTCGCGCCACGACACGCCGTTCCAGCACTGGGCCCGGCAACAGGGCGCCGCGCAGGCGTACCAGGGCTGGGGGATGCTGGTCGAACAGGCCGCCGAGGCCTACCTGCTGTGGCGCGGCGTCCGGCCGGACACGGGGCCGGTGCTCGAGGCGCTCGCTACGCTGTGAGGTACTGGTCCTTGACCGTCACGTACCAGCCTGCGTTGTAGGCGAGCTGGCCGATCTCGCGCTCGGTCAGGGCGCGCGCCCGCCGCGCCGGCGTGCCGACGTAGAGGGACCGCGACTCGCAGCGCGTGCCCGGCGTCACGACGGCGCCGGCAGCGACGATCACCTCGTCCTCCACCACCGCGTCGTCCATCACCAGCGAGCTCATGCCGATGAGGCAGCGGTTGCCGACCGTGCAACCGTGCAGCACCGCGCGATGGCCGATGGTGACGTCGTTGCCGATGGTCAGGGCGAAGCCGCCGGGCCAGTACGGCCCGTCGTGCGTCACGTGCAGCACGGAGCCGTCCTGCACGCTGGTGCGTGCGCCGACGCGGATGACGTTGATGTCGCCGCGGATGACGGTCATCGGCCACACCGAGCTGTCGTCACCGAGCGTGACCCGGCCGATGACCACCGCCGCCGGGTCGACATAGACCCGCTGCCCGAGCGTGGGCAGGGTGCCCCGCCACGGCCTGATGTTGCCGCTCATCCCGACTCCCCGCTGACGGGTGTCAGCGCATGGTGACGAATTCCTCGGCGCTCGTCGGGTGGATCGCGACCGTGTCGTCGAAGTCCGCCTTCGTTGCGCCCATCTTCAGCGCCACGGCAAATCCCTGCAGCATCTCGTCGGCGCCGGAGCCGATGACGTGCAGGCCGACGATGCGCTCCTCCGGGCCGACCGTGACCAGCTTCATCTCCGCACGGCGCCTGTGCTCCGTCAGCGCGTGGTACATCGGCACGAATCCCGAAACGTAGCAGCGCACCGCGTCGCCGTGGATGTCGCGCGCCTCGGCCTCCGTCAGCCCGACCGTGCCGACGGGCGGGTGGCTGAAGACCACCGTCGGGACCATGTCGTAGTCGAGGTAACGACCGGTCTTCTCGCCGAACAGCCGGTCGGCGAGCCGCCTTCCCGCGGCGATCGCCACCGGCGTCAGCGCGAGCTGCCCGGTCACGTCGCCGATCGCGTGGATGCCCGGGGCGCTCGTCTCCTGGTAGCGGTTCACGATGATGAAGCCGTCGTCGTACTGCCGGACCCCTGCGCGGTTCAGCTCCAGGCCCTCGACCACCGGTTCGCGGCCGACGGCCCACAGGACGCACTCGAACGGCCCGAGGATGCGCCCGTCGGCCGTCCACAGCTCGTGGTGTTCGCCGACGCGGCGCAGCTGCGCCGGCACGGCGGCAGCACGCGCTCGTGGCGGATGACGAGCGTCACCTTCGTCCCGAGCGCGGCGAAGATGCCGGCGAGCTCCACCGCGACGTAGCCGCTGCCGACGATGGCAATCGTTGCCGGGCGGCGCTCGAGCCCGAAGAAGCCGTCCGAGGTGATCCCGTAGTCCGCCCCGGGCACGTCGGGCACGCCCGGTCGTCCGCCGGTCGCGATGACCACCTGCGGCGCGGTCAGCACCTCGTCGCCCGCGACGACCGTGCGCGCATCGTCGAACCGGGCCATCGCCTTCAGGTGTGCGATGCCGCGGCGCTCGAGGTTGGCGGCATAGATGGCGTTGAGGCGATGGACGTAGGCGTCGCGTGCCCGTTTCAGCGCGTGCCAGTCGTGGCCATCCAGCGCGACCTCGAAGCCGTAGCCCGCCGCGTCGCGGATACCCTCGGCGAGGCTCGCGGCGTAGTACATCACCTTCTTGGGCACGCAGCCGGCGTTTACGCAGGTGCCGCCGAGCGGCTGCGGCTCGATGACCGCGACCTTCGCCCCATGCTCTGCTGCGCGCTGGGCGCAGGCCAGCCCGCCGCTGCCGCCGCCGATGACGACCAGGTCGAAATGCGCCGGCATGTGAACTCCGTCGTGCCTTCGGGCCGAAGGCGCGATGATATACTTCGCGCCGCCTCGACAGCAGCGGCCGGAGGTTGCTCCATGGGCTTCGTCATCTTCCTCGCCATCCTGGCCATCGTCGCCGTCTACGCGGTCGGCATCTACAACGGCCTGGTCAAGCTGCGTGAGGCGGTCAAGCAGGCCTGGGCCAACATCGACGTGCTGCTGGTGCAGCGGCACGACGAGCCTGCAAGCGCTACATGCAGTACGAGCAGGAGACGCTGGAGCGCGTCATGAAGGCGCGCGCATCGGTGTTCCAGGCCGCAGGGCGCGGCGACGTCGCCGCGGTCGGCGCCGCGGAGAGCGCGCTGCGCGCCGGCCTCGGCCAGCTGTTCGCGGTCGTCGAGAACTACCCGCAGCTGAAGGCGGACGAGTCCTTCCGCCACCTGCAGGCGCGCATCACGCAGCTCGAGGAGAGCATCGCCGACCGGCGCGAGCTGTACAACGCCGCGGTGAACCTCAACAACGTCCGCATCCACCAGTTCCCGGACCTCGTCGTCGCCCGGCTGTTCGCCTTCAAGGAGGCCGCGCTGCTGGAGTTCAGCGAGGAGCAGAAGCGCGACGTGGACATGAAGGCGCTGTTCGGCTGAGGTGGATCCCGTCGAGTACTGGATGTTCCTGGCCGCCGTCGCGGCGGCCGGCGCCTGGGGATTCGTCCGCGGCTTCCGCTGGTGGCACTGGGCGCGCCTGATCGAGGACACCCCGACCTCGCGCGTGCGCAGCGCCGCGCAGGGCTATGTCGAGCTCATCGGCACCGGCCGGCGCATGGCCGGCGCCCCGGTCATCGCGCCGCTGTCGAAGCTGCCCTGCACCTGGTGGAGCTTCACCGTCGAGCGCCGCGGCCGCGACAGCAAGGGTCGCACCAAGTGGCAGGTCGTCAACCGCGGGGTGAGCGACAGCCTCTTCTACCTCGAGGATGACACCGGTCGCTGCATCGTCGATCCCGAGGGCGCCGAAGTGCTGCCGAAGGCGACCGACAGCTGGTACGGCGACACGCCGCTGCCGGTGGCCGGGCCGCCCAGCCACCGCGGGTTCCGCGGCTTCGGCAGCGACTACCGCTATCGTGAGTCACGCATGCACGACGGCGACCCGCTCTACGCCATCGGCTGGTTCCGCACCGAGAGCAACGTCGTGCCCGGCGCGGTGGACGAGGAAGTCGCGGCGCTGCTGCGGCAGTGGAAGCGCGACAACTCGATGCTGATGCAGCGCTTCGACACGGACGGCGACGGCACGCTGACGCTGCCCGAATGGGAACGCGCCCGCATCGCCGCGCACCAGCAGGTGCTGGCCGAGCGCCGCGGCCATGCGGCCGAGCCGGGCATCCACGTGCTGCAGAAGCCGCGCGGCGACGACCGGCCGCTGCTGCTCGCGGCGGGCGACGCACCGAAGCTGGCGCGTCGCTACCGGCTGCACGCCGTCGGCGGACTGGTGACCTTCGTCGCGGCGGCCGCGGCGCTCGCCTGGCTGCTGCTCAACGACGTCCTCTGAGCCGGCCCCGGCGCTTCGGCGCATCACTTCGACTGGCGATAGGTGAGCCAGTCCGGGAACGCCCAGCCCCACAGGATCGCGCCCGCGCGCAGTACGGCGATCGCGGTGGCGCCCGCAATCGTCGCCTCCCCGGGCTCCACGAACGACGCGCCGCGCAGCCACAGGTAGAGCGAGCCACCCACGAGGATCGGCGTGATGTAGAGCTCGCGGCTGAGCAGGATGGTGGGATGCCCGGTGATGACGTCGCGGATCAGGCCGCCGCCGACGCCGGTGACGACGCCCATGACGATGGAAACGCCCGCGCCGTAGCCGAGGTCGAGGCTCTTGTCCGTCGCGAGGATCACGAACAGGGCGGTGGCGAAGCCGTCGAGGTAGAGCAGCGGTCTCTCCGTCGAACGCAGCCGGCGCTCGAAGAAGAACGTGCCCAGCGACGCCGCCACCGGGACGTACAGGTAGAGCGGCTGGTTCAGCCAGAACACCGGGACGTCCAGGATCACGTCGCGCAGGGTGCCGCCGCCGAGGGCGGTCACCACGCCGATGACGATGACGCTCAGGGCGTCCATGTCCTGCCGCGCGGCCGCGAGCACGCCGGTAGCGGCGAACACGGCGGTGCCGCACAGGAAGGCAATGGCGGAAGGGGTCAGGTCGAGGATCACGCGGGCCTGCGATCCGGGTAGCTCAGGCCATTATCGCATCCCCGGCCGGCCGGGCGCGGCCGTCGGGAGCGCCGGCCGCCGGCTGCGCATACAATGGCGCCCTCGAAACGACCCGGAACCGGACATGACCAATCCGCTGCTGGCCCGGGAGGGCCTCCCCGACTTTGCGGCGATCCGCGCGGAGCACGTCGAGCCCGCGGTCACCGTGATCGTCGAGCGCCACCGCGCGGCCCTGCAGGCGCTGCTGTCCCGGCCCGCGCCGGGCTTCGCGTCGCTCATCGAGCCCTTCGAGGACGCCAACCACGCCCTGGCCCGCGTCTGGAACGCGGTGCAGCACCTGAACTCCGTGCTGGACGGCGAGGGATTCCGCGAGGCCTACAACCGGTGCCGCGTGATGCTCGCCGACTACCACGCCGAGGTCGGCCAGAACGAGGCGCTGTTCCAGGCCTGCGGGCGCATCCGGGAGGCGGAGGCGACGAGCCTGTCGGCCGCGCAACGCAAGCTGCTCGACAACCTGCTGCGGGACTTCCGCCTGGCCGGTGTCGCCCTGCCGGCGGAGAAGAAGCAGCGCTTCCGCGAGCTGATGCAGCAGCTCGCCGCCGTGCAGTCGAAGTTCGACGAGAACGTGCTCGACGCCACCCAGGCCTGGACGCGGCGGGTCACCGACGCAACCGAACTGTCGGGCCTGCCACCGGGCGCCCTGGCCCGCGCCGCGGCGGCGGCGCGCGAGGCGGGCCACGACGGGTGGCTGATCACGCTGGACGAGCCGAACTACGTCGCGGTGCTGGTGCACGCCGACAGCGCGCCGCTGCGGCGCGAGTTCTACGAGGCCTGGACGACGCGCGCCTCGGAGCGCGGGCCCTCGGCCGGGCGCTTCGACAATTCGCAGCTGATGCAGCAGATCCTCGCGCTCCGGCACGAGACGGCGCAGCTGCTCGGGTTTTCCTCCTACGCGGAGCTGTCGCTGGCGACGAAGATGGCGGCGAGCCCCGCCGAGGTCCTGGCCTTCCTGCACGACCTTGCGGCGCGCTACCGGCCCGCGGCCGTGGACGAGTTCGCCGAGCTCGAGAAGTTCGCGGGCCGCCGGCTCGAGGCCTGGGACGTCTCCTACTACGCGGAGAAGCTCCGCCAGGCGCGGCATTCCGTGTCCCAGGAGGCGCTGCGGCCGTACTTCCCGCTGCCGCGGGTGCTGGAGGGCCTGTTCGAGGTCGCGCGGCGGCTCTACGGCATCTCGATCGAGCCGCGCGAGGGCGTATCCGCCTGGGACCCGCAGGTGCGCTACTACGCCATCAGGGACCGTGACGGCCGCGAGATCGCCGGCTTCTACCTCGACCCCTGCGCGCGGCAGGGCAAGCGCGGCGGCGCCTGGATGGACGACTGCATCAGCCGCAAGGGCTACGCCGGCACGCGGGTGATCCCGGTGGCCCAGCTCGTCTGTAACTTCACGCCGCCCGTCGGCGGCGCGCCGACCCTGCTCACGCACAGCGACGTCGTGACGCTGTTCCACGAGTTCGGCCACGGGCTGCACTTCATGCTGACCACCGTGGACTACCCGAGCATCGCCGGCATCAGCGGCGTGCCCTGGGACGCGATCGAGCTGCCGAGCCAGTTCATGGAGCAGTACGCCTGGCAGCCGGAGGTGCTCCCGCTCATCTCGGCGCACGTGGACACCGGCGAGCCGCTCCCGGAGGACATGCTGCGCCGGCTGCTGGCCTCGCGGGTCTTCCACGCCGGCCTCGCCGCCGTCCGGCAGCTCGAGTTCGCGCTGTTCGACTTCAGGCTGCACGCCGAGTACGACCCCGCCCGCGGCGGCCGAGTCGGCGAGTTGCTCGACGCGGTGCGCCGCGAGGTGGCGGTGATCCGCTTCCCCGAGTTCAACCGCTTCGCGCATGCGTTCATGCACATCTTCTCGGGCGGCTACGCGGCCGGCTACTACAGCTACAAGTGGGCCGAGGTACTGGCGGCGGACGCCTTCGCCGCCTTCGATGACACGGGTGTATTCGACGCGACGGTGGCGCTGCGCTTCCTGGACTCCATCCTCTCGCGCGGTGGCAGTCGCGACGTGATGGAAGCGTTCGTCGAGTTCCGCGGCCGGCGTCCCGACGTCGCGCCGCTGCTGCGCAAGGACGGCATCGCGGCGTGAAGATAGCGACCTGGAACGTCAACTCGCTGCGCGTCCGCCTGGCGCAGCTCCGGGACTGGCTCGCGGCCAGCCCCGTGGACGTGCTGGGGCTGCAGGAGCTCAAGCTGCAGGACGAGGAATTCCCGGCCGCCGAGATCGAGGCGCTCGGGCTGCACGCGGCGTGGTACGGGCAGAAGACCTACAACGGCGTCGCGCTGCTCTCCACCAGGCCGATGGTCGACGTGGCCTGCGGCATCCCGGGCTTCGAAGACCCGCAGCGCCGCGTGATCGCGGCGACGGTGGACGGCGTGCGCGTGGTCAACGTCTACGTGCCGAACGGCCAGGCCGTGGGCTCGGACAAGTACGCCTACAAGCTCGACTGGCTGGCGCGCCTCCGGGACTACGTGGCCGCCTCGCTTCTTCGTCACGAGCGCTTCGCCATCGTCGGCGACTACAACATCGCGCCCGAGGACCGGGACGTTCACGACCCTGCGAAGTGGGAAGGCTCGGTGCACGTCAGCCCCGCCGAGCGCGCGGCGCTGGCCGGCCTGCTGGACGCCGGGCTGGTCGACACCTTCCGCCTGTTCGAGCAGCCGCCGGACACCTACAGCTGGTGGGACTACCGGATGGGGGCCTTCCGCCGCAACCACGGCCTGCGCATCGACCTCGTGCTGGCCAGCCGCGCACTGGCCGGGCGCTGCATCGGCTGTCACGTGGACCGCACGCCGCGCACCTGGGAGCGTCCCTCCGACCACGCGCCCGTCGTGGCCACCTTTGACATAGGCTGACCGGCCGCGGAATGTGAACTTGCGCATACTGGCGCCCTTGCCATTGGCGCCGCGGCGAATCACGGGCGTAGACTGCGACAGCATGTAGCCCGACGAGGGGCCCGAGTCCCGTGACCAGTCCGCACCGCCGCAGCAATTACGACGTGACCGACACCGTGCAGGTCAGCTCGCCGGAGGCGGTGCGCGCGGCGGTGCTCGAGCTGTACGCGACGACCTGGCCGGGCGCCGAACTCGAGGTGCTGGGGCGCGCGGTCGACGACTTCGCGCGGCTGTTCACCGGGCGCATGCCGGGTTACGTGGGCGTGGACACCGTCTACCACGACCTGCAGCACACGCTCGACGTGGTGCTGGCGACGGCACGGCTGCTGGCGGGCTACGAGCGCACTGCCAGCGACGGGAACCGGCTCGGCGCCGAGCGCGCGCTCATGGGCCTCGTGACGGCCCTGTACCACGACGCCGGCTACATCCGCGAGGTGACCGAGGCCGAGGTTCCCAACGGCGCCGTCTTCACCCGCAGCCATGTCACGCGCAGCGCGAAATTCATCGCGCGCTACCTGCCGACGGCCGGGCTGTCGCACTGGGTGCCGGTCGCCACGCGCATCGTGCACTACACCGGCTACGAGGTGCCCTTCGACAGCATCCGCGTGGCCGACGCGCGCGACCGCAAGGTCGGGCACTTGCTGGGCACCGCCGACCTGCTGGCGCAGATGTCGGATCGCTGCTACCTCGAGAAGTGCCGCGACCGCCTGTACGCCGAGTTCGTGCTCGGTGGCGTCGCCATCTACCCGGGCACGGACGGCATCAAGGTCAACTACGGGTCGGGGCTCGACCTTCTGCGGCAGACGCCCTATTTCGTCAAGAACATGATGGAAGAGCGGCTCGAGGGCGCGTTCGACCACGCCTACCGCTACGTCGAGCCGCTGTTCGGCGGCCGCAACCCCTACATGGACGCGATCCGCCAGAACATCGCGTACCTGAAGGACCTGATGCGCACGGGGCGGTGGCCGATGCTGCGGCGCAACCCGCCGGTGTACACGGTGAACCCGGACCCGATGCAGACGGTCCGGACGCTGATGATCCGGCACCTCGAGGACACCTGGGGCCCCGCGCCCTCGCCCTTCGCCACTTCGTCCGCCAGCGTCTAGCATCCCCGCGCAAACTCTCCCCGTTCGGTGCCGTCTCCGGTCGCCCGGTCCCGGAAGCTCGCACGCGCGCTGGTCGGCACATTGCGGCGCGGTCGTCGGTCGGCCTGTCCCGCGTCGCCACTTGGCTGGCACGGGCGCTCGTCGGGCGGGTGCCCGCTGCGCTCGCTCGGCTCCGCTTCGCTCCGCAAGCACAACTCGCTCGCTCCGGAGCACCGCGCCCTGCGCG
>JAGTSG010000092.1 GCA_018261655.1 Pseudomonadota bacterium
TCGGCGGGCTACAGCCAGCCGGCCCGGGACCGGCTCGCAAGCATGATCGAGAAGTCCCGCGAGCTGCCGGCACACCAGCGCCGCGGCCTGGCGCTCATCGTGGCGGCGCACGACCTCAGCCCGCAGGAGCGGGCCGGCCTGGTTGCCGCGGCCAGCCTGTTCCTGGATCCCGACGAACTCGACCCGGTGGCGACGATCGCCCAGACCCGGGCGCCGCGCACGCTGCCGGAGTTCGTCCCGGTTCCCTCGGCGCCGCTCGAGGCGATCCCGATCGACCCGGTCGCACGCCGGCACGACCTGCTGTTCGACAACGGCCATGGCGGCTTCACCCCTGACGGACGCGAGTACCAGGTCTACCTGGAGGCCGGACGCCACCCCCCGGCGCCGTGGGTCAACGTCATGGCGAACCCCGACTTCGGCGCCATCGTCAGCGAGGGGGGCCTGGGCTGCACCTGGGCCGAGAACAGCAGCGAGCACCGGCTGACGCCCTGGTACAACGACCCGGTGACGGACCGTTGCGGCGAGGCCTGTTTCCTGCGTGACGAGGAATCGGCGGCCGTGTGGTCGCCGACGCCGCTGCCGTTGCCGGGCCCATCCGCCTATCGCGTGTCGCATGGCGCGGGATACAGCCGCTTCGAGCACAACAGCCACGGCCTGGAGCAGGTGCTGACGGTCTTCGTCGACCCGTCGCGGCCGCTGAAGTTCGTGCGCCTGTCCGTGAGGAACCGCTGGCCGCGGGTGCGCCGCCTGACGGCCACGCTGGCGCTGGAGTGGGTGCTCGGCAACGACCGGCAGCAGACGGGCCGCTGGCTGGTGACCGGCCTCGGCGCGGAGGGGCGGGTCCTCACCGTGCGCAACGCCTTCGACCGGACCCGTCCCGAACACACCGCGTTCCTCACCGCGACCCTGCCGCCGCATGGCGTGATCGGCGATCGCGGGGCGTTTCTCGGGCGCGCGCGCAACCCGCGGCAGGTTCCCGCCGCCCTCAGGACCGCATGGCCGTTGAGCGTCACGCCCGACGCCGCCGATCCCTGCGGGGCCTACCGGGTCCACCTCATGCTCGGCCAGGACGAGACCCTGCAGGTCACCTTCGTCATCGGCCAGGAGGCGACCCGCGACAGGGCGCTGGAACTGGCGCGCGGGCACATGCACGAGGCGACGATCGACGAGCGCTGGAATGCGCTCGGGGCGCGATGGGAGGAACTGCTGGGGTCGCTGCAGATCGATACGCCCGATGCGGCCTGGAACCTGCTGGGCAATCGCTGGCTGCTGTACCAGGGCATCAGCTGCCGCCTGTGGGGGCGCAGCGGTTTCTACCAGCCCGGCGGTGCCATCGGCTTTCGCGACCAGTTGCAGGACGTGCTGGCGCTGCTGCACGTCGAGCCCGGGCTGGCGCGAGCACAGTTGTTGCGCGCCGCATCGGTCCAGTTCCCGGAAGGCGACGTGCTGCACTGGTGGCACGCGGCGCCACTGCGCGGCGTGCGCAGCCGGTGTTCGGACGACCTGCTGTGGATGCCGTTCGCGACGGCGGCCTACGTGCTGGCCACCGGCGACGTGGCGGTGCTGAGCGAACGGGTTGCCTACCTCGCGGGCGAGCCGCTCAAGGCCTGGCAGGTGGAGCAGTACGCCGAATTTCCGGTGAGCCCGGACGACGACACGCTGTACGAGCATTGTTGCCGCGCGATCGAGGCGCGCCTCTCGACGGGCGATCACGGCCTGCCGCCGATCGGCACCGGCGACTGGAATGACGGCTTCAGTCGGGTAGGCCTGGACGGCCGGGGCGAGAGCGTGTGGATGGCCTGGTTCATGATCCGCGTCTGCCGTGACTTCGCGCCGCTGTGCGCCGGGCGCGGCGAGACGGAGCGAGGCGAGCGGTACCTGGAGTTCGCCGATCGCCTCGCCGAGGCGGCGAACGGCCGGGCCTGGGACGGGGAGTGGTTCCTGCGCGGCTTCTACGACGACGGCGCGCAACTGGGCGGCAAAGCGGACGAGGCCTGCCAGATCGACCTGAATGCCCAGGCCTGGGCGGTGCTGGCCAGCGCCGCGCCCCGGGAGCGGCAGGTCGCGGCCATGGAGTCGGTCGCACGCCGGCTCGTGGACCCGGAGTCCAGGGTCCTGAAACTGCTGGCGCCGCCGTTCGATCAAGGCGAGCGTGATCCTGGATACATCCGGGGCTATCCGCCGGGCATCCGGGAGAACGGCTCGCAGTACAACCATGCGGCGGTCTGGGCCGTGTGGGCTGCCGCTGACCTGGGCTGGCACACGCAGGCACGAGAGTGGTTCGACTGGATCCATCCGGTGCTTCGCGCTGCGACAACGGATGGAGCGGAGCACTACGCGCTGGAGCCGTACGCGATCGCGGGGGACATCAGCGGTGTCGGCGCCATGGCCGGTCGCGGCGGCTGGAGCTGGTATACGGGATCGGCATCCTGGCTGTACCGGGTGCTGGTCGAGCGCCTCCTGGGCATCGAGCGGCAAGGCGGCCGGTTGCGCATCAGGCCCTGCCTGCCGGAGGACTGGCCTCGCTACCGTGCCCGCCTGAAGTACGGGTCGAGCCGGTATGAGTTGCAGGTAGATTCACCGTTCCGGCTGTCCGCCGGGCCGGCCGTCGTCGAAGTCGACGGACAGGAGCAAGAGGACGAGTGGGTCCTGCTCGTCGACGATGGCGGGCAGCACCGTATCGTCGTCAGGCCGGCAAAGCCCGCAGCGAGCGTGGACTGAAGCGCGAGAGGTCCCTCTTCAACACGAAGTCGAAGCCGCCGTAGTGCAGGTAGTTTGCCCAGTCGGCCGAGCCGAGCCGGCGGATGGCGCCCCGCGCAGCCTGGAGCGCGGCCCCGATCGTCTCGCCGCCCATGAGGCGCTCGTAGAACACCCCGGCGAAGCGGGCGGCCGCTGCGTCCGACACCGGCCACCACGTGCCGATGAAATTGGCGACCCCGCCGCGCAGGAACGCCTCCGCGAAACCCGTGCTGCGCCCGATCGCCCGCTGCACCTGCGCCGCCTGGCGCAAGCGGCCGGACTCGCAGGCGTTGAAGCACACCAGCGCCGGCAGGGACTCGAGCGCGGCGAGGTCCGCGCCGGACAGCACACGCCCGCCCGCGCAGAGGATGCCGCTCGAGGAGGGCGACGCCGGGTCGAAGAAAGCGTGACCGGCATAGTGGATGGCGTCGTACCGGCCGGAACGCATCTCCTCCAGCAGCCGCGCCCGGGTCGCCTCGGTACCACGGAGCGGCGTCACGACCGCGTCGGTCTCCTCGAGCGCACGCGCGATCCGGCGCCCTTCCTCCTCGGCGCCGGGCAGGTCCTCGGTCGGATTGATGACCAGCAGCAGCTCGAGGCGCGGCGAGAGCCGCCGTTCCTCGCGCCACTTGGCGACCGACATGTCCTCGGCGGCGTAGCGTCGCGACAACCCGGCCGCGCAGGCCGGCGACCAGCCGTCGAGGCAGAGCGTCTCCCACGGCCAGCGCGAGGCGGCGTGGTCGTGCACCACGACGAGCGGCGCATCGCGCACTGCGCCTAGCGCCTCGCGAGTCGCCTCAGGCAGCAGCAGCGACGCGAGCCGTTCGCCGAACTCCTCGATCTCCTCCACGTCGGGCCCGTCGCCCAGCGTGTCGAGGTGCCGCTCCAGGGCGCGCAGGTCGAGCTTGCGGGTCGCGGCGAGCGCGGTCGCCTTGGGCGTCGCGCCGAGCAGGGCGGCGCGCAGCTCGGCCCCGCTCTCCTGCACGAACAGGTAGGACGACGGTGCCGGCACCGGCACGGC
This sequence comes from Pseudomonadota bacterium, assembly GCA_018261655.1. GTDB lineage: Bacteria > Pseudomonadota > Gammaproteobacteria > Steroidobacterales > Steroidobacteraceae > SG8-30. Next base: position 3,761 of record JAGTSG010000092.1, read on the forward strand.
CGCCTTCGGTCGTCGCGACTCGCCGCCGGGCAGCGCGCCCAGTTCGATCAGCGCGGCGCGCGGGCTCGAGGCCAGCAGCATCGCCATCGCGGCATGGGCGGCGGCCAGCCGCCGCGGGCTGCGGGACACGACGGTGACGCGCCGCGGCCGACGCGCAGGCCCGAGCTCGGCCAGCGCATCGAGCAGTCCGGCGAGTTGCGATTGCCCGGCGTGTGCCGGCGGCACGCCCGAGGCGGTTCCCCACAGCACCACGGAAAAGTCGCGGATGCCGGCCAGGGCGAGCGTGCGCGTCACGTTTGCGGCCGCGAGCCGCTGCACCGCGGAGCCGTAGCGGTCGAAGCGCCCGAGCCCGGCGAACACCACGTAGCGCGCTCGCATGCGTCGCGTGGCGGCCGGCAGGATGAACACTTCGCCGGCGGCCGCGGCGATCGCGCGGCGCCGGGCGAGGTCGCTGATCGCGCCGTCGAGCAGCTGGTCCACTGCGACGGCGGCGCCAGCCGGCTCGACGTTGCTGAACAGGCCGAGCACGATGGCCTCCGACCCCGCGTCGGTGATGCTGCCGAGCGCAAAGCGAAGCTCGACCGGCGGGGCAGCCTCGGCGGCGGGCGCACGCTCCATCGCCGGCAGCGCCAGGAACTCCTTCAGGAAATCGCGACGCTCGGCGCCCGCCAGGTCGTCCCAGAAGAGCTTGGCGGCGCCTGCGTCCGGTTCTTCCTCGGCGAGCCAGCGTCCGCGCCTCGCGGCAGCCGGTGACGCGGCGGGAAGCTCATCCGTATCGCCGTGGTTGAGCAGGTCCACCACCGCGCGGGTCACCTGCGCGTCGCCGGGCAGGGCGCCATGCGCCTGCGAGGAGATCCAGGTCGCGAGGCCGGGCATCCGCGACAGCGCCAGCGGCACCGTCCCGTCGCCCTCGTCGCCGAGCCGGAACTCCAGCCTGCCGTCCCGCGCGCGCAGGCCGACGAGCGTCTCGCGGCCCTGTCCTGCGATGAGCGCGAAGCGTCCATCGGGCGCGGGCAGGCCGTTGCGGGCCTCGCGCGCGGCGGCGAGGACGGCCGCCGCGGGCCGGGGTCCTTTCGGCCAGTCGCCGGCCTTGAAGGGATCGAAGTCCTCGCAGGCCTCGGCGGCGGGCAGCAACTCCGCCAGGCCCGGCAGCGTGCAGAAGACGCGGCGCGCGAGGTCGCGCGCGTCGTGCTTCAGGTCGAGCAGCGCCAGGCGCCGGACCAGCGGGTAGGTGCCGCGCAACGCCTTCACCGCGCCGAACGCGCCGCCGTTCGGCGTGCCGAGCTGCACCACGCGCTCGATGCGCTCACTGCCGTCGAGCCCGAGCGCCGCGCGGGCGACCAGGCCGCCCATGCTGTGCGCGACCAGCGAGACCTTCGTCGCGCGCTCCGCGGCGAGGCGAGCGGCGAGGCCGCGGCCCGCGTCGCGCACGCTCCGGCGCCAGTCGTAGGGATGGAAGTCGGCATCGAAGCCCGCCACGCGCAGCGACAGCCTCAGGCGCAGGTACACGAACAGCATCACGCCGAGCGGCTCGATGCGTCGCGAGGAGGGCAGCGCCAGGCCGGTGAGTCCGCCGAGGGCGATCTCGACCGGGTCGAACCACTTGACGTCGGCGTCGCCTGCGCGACGGACTCCCAGGGTCGAGCCCATGATCCCCGGCAGGATCAGCACCCGCGGGCCGCCACGCAGCCGGCGCGCGGACCGCGCCAGCTCGCGCAGCTCGGCGTGCTGCGCGGCGCCGAACAGCTCGTCCAGCCCCGGATCGGGGCGGCGCCCGAGCAGGCGGCGCTCGAGGTCGGCCCCGTCCGGCCAGAGCGTCCCGGTCGTCATCCCTTCCCCCCGTGCGCCGTGTCCAGGCCGCCCGAGGGGCGCCGGCCGCGGGCGTCGCCGGACTATGTTAGTCCGCCGGCCGGAAGGCGCAATCGCTGCGCGGGACGACCGCGGGCCGTCGTGTAGACTTGTCGCCCACCCGACCGACCGGTAACGCCCAGGGCTGTGTCACCCATGCAGGCCAGATTTCGCGTTGCGCTCCCACCGCACCCCCGACGCTGGGCGGGCCTTGCGACCTGCGGCCTCGTCGCGTTCGTCGCGGCCTGCCAGCCGCAGGCCGTCCGGCCCGAGGCGCCGGCGGCGGAGCCGTTCGTGCTGCGCATCCTGCACATCAACGACCACCACTCGCGGGTGGCGCCCGACACCGGCCAGGTCCTGCTGCTCGATGGCGAGCCGACGCAGGTCAGCTTCGGCGGCTTCCCGCAGCTGGTGACGGCCTTCGAGGAGTTGTCGAAGGACGCCGGCCACGTGCTCAAGCTGCACGCCGGCGACGCCATCACCGGCGACCTGTACTTCACGCTCTTCGCGGGCGAGGCCGATGCCGACCTGATGAACCAGGTGTGCTTCGATGCCTTCGAGGTCGGCAACCACGAGTTCGACGCCGGCGACATCGGGCTGAAGAGATTCCTCGACTTCCTCAGCAAGCGCACCTGGGAGTGTGATACGCCGGCGCTCGGCGCGAACGTGCGGCCGACGATCGGCGACTCGCCGCTGACGAAATTCTCTGCCCGGGACTACCTGCTGCCTCGCGTCGTGCTCGACTCGAACGCGGGGGGCGGCGCATCGGCATCGTTGGCATCGACGTCGCGGGCAAGACGAAGATGTCGTCGAGCCCGGATGCGGGCACCGTATTCCTCGACGAGGCCGCGACCGCGCAGGCCCAGGTGGACCTGCTGCGCGCCGAAGGCGTGGACATCGTCGTCCTGCTGACCCACGTGGGTTATCTCAAGGACCTCGAACTGGCGAAGGCCCTGTCCGGCGTGGACGTGATCGTCGGCGGCGACTCGCACTCGCTGCTCGGCAAGGAGTTCGAGGCGTTCGGCCTGAGCGCCGCGGGCCCGTACCCGACCGCCGCCCGCAACCGCGACGGCGACCTCGTGTGCGTGGCGCAGGCCTGGCAGTACACCTGGGTGATCGGCGTCCTCGACCTGCGCTTCGACCCGGCCGGCCGCGTGACGGACTGCGGCGGGCGGCCGATCCTGCTGCTGGGCGACGACCTGCGCCGCGACGGCGAGCCCCTGGCAGGCGCGGCGCGGGACCAGGCCCTGGCGCGCATCGATGCCAGCCCCGTGCTGCGCCGCTTCGCCGCCGACCCGCAGGCCCAGCGCGTGCTCGACGTGTACCGGGAGCAGATCCGGCGCTTCGCGAGCGAGAAGGTCGCGACGGTGCCCGAACGGCTGTGCCTGCGCCGCGTGCCGGGCAGCCACGACCGCAGCCGCGACGGCGCGCCGGGCTGCGCCGCGGCGACCGACGGCCAGGGCGGCTGGATGCAGGCCTTCACCGCCGAGGCGTTGCTGTCGCAGGCCGCGCGCTACGGCGGCGCGGACATCGCCGTGCAGAACGCGGGCGGCGTGCGCAACGGGCTCGCCCAGGGTGACTTCACCGTCGGCGATGCCTACCTCGCGCTGCCGTTCAAGAACACGCTGGTGCGTCTCTCGATGCGCGGCAGTGAGCTGCGCGCGGTGCTCGAGGACGCGATCGAGTACTTCCTCTCCGATCGCAGCGCCAACACCGGCGGCTATCCCTACGCCGCGGGCCTGCGCTGGAACGTGGACCTGACGCGCAGCCGCGAACAGGGGCGGCTCACGTCGATCGAGTTCTGGAACGGCGCGGCCTGGGAACCGTTCGACGAGTCCCGCAGCTATCGCGTCGTGGCGAACGACTACATCGCCGCCGGCCGGGACGGCTATGCGGGGCTGGCCCGGGTCCACGGCGAACGCCGCGAGGACACGTTTCTCGACTACGCCCAGGCGCTGGTGGACTACGGGCGCGAAGCAGGCGTGCTGCGACCGCCGCCGCCCGAGCGGCGCAGCACGCAGCAGTTCCGCGACCTGGACGGCAGGGACTACGGGGCCCGATGATCGACCTGTACACGGCAGCCACGCCCAACGGCCACAAGGTGTCCATCGCGCTGGAGGAACTCGGGCTGCCCTACAGGGTGCGGGTCGTGAGCCTCTCGAAGCTGGAGCAGAGGGAGCCCTGGTTCCTGAAGCTCAATCCCAACGGCCGGATTCCCGTGATCGTCGACCAGGACGAAGACGGCTTCGTCGTCTTCGAGTCGGGCGCGATCCTCGTCTACCTCGCCGAAAAGACCGGCCGGCTGATGCCGGCGGACAGGAAGGGGCGATCGCTCGTGATGCAGTGGCTGATGTTCCAGATGGGCGGCATCGGGCCCATGATGGGGCAGGCCAACGTCTTCTTCCGCTACTTCCCCGAGAAGATCCCGGCCGCGATCGACCGTTACCACGGCGAAGTCCGGCGCCTGTTCCACGTGCTCGATGTGCGGCTCGCGGAGTGCGAGTACCTCGCCGGTGAATACTCGATCGCCGACATCGCCAACTGGGCGTGGGTGCGCACTCACAAGTGGTCCGGCGTGCCGACCGAGGGCCTGCCGCAACTCGAGCGCTGGATCGCACATTTGGCTGCGCGGCCGGCGTGTCGGAAGGGCATCGACGTTCCGCCGCGTCCGCCCAGGCTCGAGGGCGACGCCGCGCAGAAGTTCGTCGAGGAAGCGCGGAAGATGCTCGAGGTAGGCCAGGACAAGGTCTAGGTCCGGGCCTGACGGGGACGCTGCCCTGTTACAGCCCCAACGCCTTCAGCATCTTCTCCACGGTCGCGACCTGCGCGCCATTGCGCGTGGCGTAGCCGGGTCCGGTGTAGCCCCAGTAGTCCCAGCAGCCCTGTGGGTTGAGCGGCATGACCAGGCTGGATGCGGCCTGGGGATAGAGTACGACGATGTCGTTCGTTTCCGCCCATTCGTTGTAACCGGCCTTGCGGACGAACGCCTTGCCCACGAATGACGTTCCCTGTCGGCAACCGTGGAAGGCGACGTGGATCCGGCAGGCCGCGCCGCGTGCGCAGCGGGTCGGCACGTAGACGTAGCCCAGCGCTTCCATCGAGGGAAGCGTGCCTCCTGGTGCGTAGCGCGCCTGCTCGAGCACGCGCAGGTTGCCATCCATCGCCTTGCCGCGCGGCTCGAGCGGGCCATACAGCTGCTGCAGCAGTGTGCCCGCGGCGTCGTAGTCGCAGTCGTTGAGCCACGGCTCGCTCGTCGTGCCGCAGGCGATGCCCTCGTCGAGCGTGGGAAAGCCGTGCGCCGCGGGCACGCCGGTCTCGTAACGGATGCTGCCCTCGGGCAGGAAGGCGCGGTAGAAGCCGACCAGGGCATCGGTCACCGGACGCGTCACCACGGCATCCCTCGATCCGTGGAAGACCCAGACCTTGTCCGTTGCCAGGCCGGCGACGTCGTCGATTGCGCCATTCCTGGCCGCATCTCGCGCCGCAGCGGCCAGCGCCGCCGCGTCCGGCGCCGGATCGCCCTGCATGCAGCTGCCGAGCGCGCGGGCGAGCGACGCCTCGGCGCAGTACCAGGGCCCCGCGGCGATGATCCCGGCGCCGGCTACCGAGCGTGAGTGGGCGACATGGTACTGGACCGCCATGTAGCCGCCCGAGGAGATGCCCGAGACCGTCAGGCTGGCGGGGTCGAGCTTCAGTTCCGGCGCGGGCTCGCCGGTGCACGACGAGGCTGTCAGGGACAGCGCGGCCACCAATACGAGCATCAGGCGCATCCCGACTCCTCCCGTTCCCGCGCCGCCGACAAGCCTAGCAAAGCCAGCGGGCGCGGGGCGGCACAGTGGCCCAGCACCGGTGTCCGGCCGCCGCAGCGCGCTGAGGCGCCTTTATTCGTCCCGCAAGGTAGAATTCCGCACCCGCCCACCACCCCAGCTCCTGCCATGACCACCCGCAAGTCCCTCGACCCGCTCGACCTCTACGACGTCGGTTCGCTGCTCTCGGAGGAGGAGCGGATGGTCCGTGACTCCGTGGCGCGGCTCGTGGACGAACGAGTGCTGCCGGTCATCCGCAAGCACTTCGAGGACCACACGTTCCCGCGCGAGCTGGTGGGCGAGCTGGCCGCGCTCGGGTTGCTCGGCTCGTCGCTCGACGGCTACGGCTGCGCCGGGCTGAACGCCGTGTCCTACGGGCTGATCTGCCAGGAGCTGGAGCGGGGTGACTCCGGCATCCGCAGCTTCGTGTCGGTCCAGTCCTCGCTGTGCATGTACCCGATCCACGCCTTCGGCAGCGAGGCGCAGAGGCAGAAGTACCTGCCGCGCATGGCGACCGGCGAGCTGATCGGCTGCTTCGGCCTGACCGAGCCGCACGGCGGCTCGGATCCCGGCAACATGAAGACGCACGCGAAGCGCAAGGGCGGCGACTGGGTGCTGAACGGCGCCAAGATGTGGATCACGAACGCGCCGATCGCCGACCTAGCGGTGGTGTGGGCGCAGGCCGAGGACGGCATCCGCGGCTTCATCGTCGAGCGCGGCACGAAGGGCTTCGAGGCGCCGGAGATCGAGCGCAAGTTCAGCCTGCGCGCCTCGTCCACCGGCGCGATCTTCCTGCAGGACGTCGTGGTGCCGGAGGAGAACGTCTCGGGCGAATGAAGGACGCGGGCAGCATGGTCCCGGCGCAGGTGTCGCTCGCCAAGTGGAACAACTGCCGCATGGCGCTCGACGTGGCGCGCGACGCGCGCGACATCCTCGGTGGCTCGGGCATCAGCGCGGAGTACGTGCCGATCCGCCATGCCCTCAACCTCGAGAGCGTCATCACCTAC
>JAGTSG010000036.1 GCA_018261655.1 Pseudomonadota bacterium
GGTCTGCATCTCCTGCGTGACCGCGAGCCCTCCGGCCGGCGATAGCAGCGAACTGTGGTTGCCGGTCAGGAACGTGACGAATTTCGGCGCACCGGCCGCGACGGGATTCAGCCCGGCAGTGGTGATCTTGGTCCCACCGGCCGTGCGGATCACGTAGTCGTTGGTCGCGTTCGGCACGGTCGAATCGCCGATCACCTTCGTGAACAGCACCGGGCGGTCCTGCGCCAGCCGCTTGACGTAGTTCACCGGGTCACCCGCGTCGATCAGCGCGAAGGTCTCGCGGAAGAACTGCGTGTACAGCGCCGTGTTGGGCTGCAGCAGCGGGTTCACCGACGCCAGCAGGGCGTTGACGATCGGCGAGAAACTCGGCGACGTACGCGCGATCTCGGCATACGGTCCGCCGGCCACGTTGAGATAGTAGCTGTTCATCTCGCTGCAGATGCAGGCCGGGCCGACGATGCCGCCCAGCGAGTGGCCGGCATAGTGCACGCGGGTCATGTCGATGTCGCCGACGGCATCACCGTCGAGGTCCAGGTTGGGCAGCGACTTCGCCAGCGTGATCAGGTCGGACCCGGTCTGCCGGAAGATGTCGCGCTGGACCAGCGAATAGGCCACGCCGATGACGATGGTGTCGTAGCCGGACGCATCGGTGACGCCGTCGGGCACGGGCGCCGGCGCGGCGCCGCCCAGCGTCAGGCAGTCGATGTCGAAGGTGCGCTCGCGCGTGCCGGCCGGGTACAGCAGCGCCGCCGCCGGGTTGGCCGCGCCCGCATACAGCGGGTTTGCGCTGTTGGTGATGCCGTGCAGCACCTGGTCGATCGCGACCACGACGAAGCCCTGCGAGGCATAGGCATCGGCGATGGCCGTCGCATTGGTGCGATCGCCGGTGATGCCGTGCATGAAGAGCACCACCGGCCAGCCGTTGGCGGGCTTCACGCCGCCGCCCGGCGAGGCTGCGCTCGGCTTGAACACCAGCATCGGGATGGTGACGGCGGCCTTCGCCTCCGGCTCCAGGTTGAAGCGGGTGATGAAGCGGCTGGCGGTGTTGATGCCGGGGACCGTCGAGGCGCCCGCCGCATTCCACGGCTTGGTCAACGGGTTGGCGGCGTTGAGCAGGTTGCAGGTGCTGTTCGGCGCCGCGTATTCGGCTGGCGGCGGCGACAGGTAATAGGGCACCTGCAGTGAGCCGGCATAGGCCGCTGCGTAACCAGGGCTCGCGCCCGGCGGCAACAGGTCGGCCGTGGTCTTGCCGGTCGGCACCGCGGTAATCGGTGCGGCGGTCTGTACCTGCGACAGGCGGACGACCGCGTCGCGGGTGGACTGGGTCGTGAAGTGGTAGGAGAGGACCACCGTCGACGGGTTGACCGTGGCCGGCGCCGGCAGCTGGGCGCCGGTCGCGAGGTGCGCGTAGGTCAGGCGGCAGATGCCGTTCAGCGTCGTGTTCGTGATGCCGGGGCAGGTCGGTATGAAGGTCGCCGGGCTGCCGCTGGCCGCGGCGCGGCCGAGCTCGTTGATGGCCTCCGTCCGGACCGTCAGGTAGTCGGCGTCCGGCGTGGCGGCAACGCCGCTGGTGTTCTGGATGCCGTTGGTCACCAGCACGACGTAGCCGATACCGCAGATCGCGCTCGTCGGCAGCGGGGCCGGGCAGAAGACCGTGCCACCGGCGTTCAGTGGCTGGCTGGCATTGAGCGGCTTGAGCCAGGTGATCTCGATCTCCGCTCCCTGGGTATCGACCTCGGGGGCGATGCGCACGGAGTAGTCCACGCCGGGCAGGAGGATGGGGTTCGCTCCACGCAAGGGGCTCGCCGCGACCGGCGCGTACACCCCGTTGGACTGGCGCAGCGTGATCACCTCGACGATGCGCACGTTCGAGTTGAGCAGCACTGCGTCGTTCTTCACCGCCTGGCTCATGCGGAAGAAGCTGCTGGCGGTGGTCGAGAACCCGTCGAGCGCGTTCATGTCCGCCCGCCGCGGGAACACCGTCGTCGCGGGGATGTTCAGCGTGCCGTCGTCGTTGCCGTTGAAATAGAGGTCCGTCGGGTAGGGCAGGATCCCGCTCAGGGGCATGAACAGCGGGTTGAAGCTGCCCACCCCGGCCGGCGGCGGCGGGATCGATCCGGATCCGTTGCCCGACGTCGGATCGGTCGGGCCGTTGTCCGAACCCGAGCAACCAGCGACCAGCACGATGGTGGCCAACAGCGTGGCGGCGTAGCGAATCCTCATGTCCGATGCTCCGGCTTTGTGATGTTGTGGCATGCGGGCGCGTATCATCGCGCTCGATCGGTTGCGTCGAGCCTACGCCCGGCGCAATTCCCCCCGCAAGTCTACGGGATCGTGACCGGCGAATGCCTCGTAATCACCGCAGCGGCCGTCACAATGCAGTGCAAAACGCGCAGCACGGGCCGGCGGCGCGTCGCCGCAACGAGGTCCGGATCATTGGCGGCCGATGGCGCGGCCGGAAGGTCCGCTTTCCGGACGGGACCGGCATCCGTCCGAGCCCGGACCGCGTGCGCGAGACGCTCTTCAACTGGCTGGCCCCGGTGATCCGCGGCGCGCGCTGCCTCGACCTGTTCGCCGGCAGCGGCGTCCTCGGATTCGAGGCCCTCTCGCGCGGCGCGTCCGGCGCCGTGCTGGTGGATCACGACCGCGCCGTGGTCCGCCACCTGCAGGGGGTGGCCCGCGAACTCGACGCCGCGGGCGCCTCGGTGATTGCGGCCGACGCGCTGCGCTGGCTCGGCGCCAGCCGGGGGCCCTTCGACGTCGTCTTCCTGGACCCGCCGTTCGACTCGGGCTGGGTTCCCGCGCTGCTCGCGAAGCTCGACGAACCGGGATGCCTTGCGCCCGGTGCCTTCGTCTACGTCGAGCAACGTGCGGCGGCAGGCCCGCCGTCCCTGCCGTCGGGGTGGAGCCTGCACCGTTCCGGCAAGGCGGGCGATGTCGGGTACTATCTCGCGATCAGGTCCGGGTCGCCGGCCGGTGGCCCGGAGGCGGAACAGGGACCCGCTGAACGGGGCGCGAGCGGAGAATGAACCCAAAATCCAAGCGCCGGGCGGTGTATCCCGGCACCTTCGACCCGATCACCAACGGCCACCACGACCTGGTGCGCCGCGCTTGCGGCATCTTCGACCAGGTGGTGATCGGCATCGCCGCCAACCCCAACAAGGCGCCGCTGTTCCCGCTCGAAACGCGCGTGGACCTCGCCCGCCAGGTGCTGGCCGACCTGCCCAATGCCAGGGTGATGGGCTACTCGGGCCTGACGGTGGACCTCGCGCGCGACCAGGATTGCGGCGTGGTCATCCGTGGGCTGCGCGCGGTGTCCGACTTCGAGTTCGAGTTCCAGCTGGCCAACATGAGCCGGCACCTCGATCGCAACGTGGACTACATCTTCCTCACGCCCCAGGAGCAGTTCACCTTCATCTCCTCGACGCTGGTGCGCGAGATCGCCCTGCTGGGCGGCGACGTTTCGAAGTTCGTGCACCCGGTGGTCGAGGCCGAGCTGAAGAAGCGGCGTAAATGAAGAGGGGTCAGACGTCGACGGGGACTGTCCCCGCAGGGGACTGTCCCTTCCTCGGCGTCTGACCCGTCTGGAGTCCGCGACGGCCACCGGGATCCCGGCGGCCGTCACGTTCTCATCAGAACCCTGCGCGGAACTCCACGCCCCAGGTGCGCGGCTCGTTGATGAAGCCCGTCAGGTTGTTGAAGTCGATGCCGCCGACCGCGACGACTTCGTCGAGGATGTTCCGGCCGAACGCCGACACCTGATACTGGCCGTCGTTCCAGCCATAGCCGATGCGCACGCCGCCCTCGACCAGTGACGGCCCGGTGAACTCCTTCGACTCGTAGAGGAAGAACGACACCTCGCTGCGGTACGCCCAGTCGGTGTAGAAGAACATCTCGCCGTCGCCGACGGGCACGCCGTAGCGCAGTGTCGCGTTGGCGATCCATTCCGGCGCCTGCGGCAGGCTGTTGCCGTCGATGCTGTAGGTGCCCTCCACCTCGCCCTCGGGATCGAGGACGGTGCAGGCCGCGCAGGCGGCGATCGCCAGGCTCGGGTCGTCGATCTCGGTGTCGTTGTAACTGACGCCCAGCGTTACCAGCAGCCGGTCGGTCAGGTAGGCATCGAGGTCGAGCTCGAAGCCCTGACCCTTGGTCTTGTCGGCGTTGACGAGCTGGTTGAAGTTGCTCTGGCCACCGACGACCGTCAGCTGCTGGTCATCCATGTCGAAGGTGAAGACCGTGAAGCTCAGCCGCCCGCGGCCGTCGAAGAAGCCCGTCTTGATGCCCGCTTCGTAAGACATGATCGTCTCCGAGTCGGCGACGGAAACGAACGCTGGCTCGAACAGGATCCGGCCCTGGATGCTGGGCGCGCGGAAGCCGCGGGCGACGCGCGCAAACAGGTTGGTGTCGGCGTTCAACGCCCAGGTGCCGCTGACGTCCCAGCTGATGTCGTCGTCGTCGGTCTCGGCCGTCGTCGGCTCGATCGGCGGTGCCCCCGGGAACGAAGGTGAGACGGGCCGCGCCGCGACGAAGTCCTTCTGGTCGTCCGTGTAGCGCACGCCCGCGGTCAGCGAGACGGCGTCGGTCACCTGGAAATCCATGGAGCCGTAGACCGCCCAGGCCTGGTTGTCCTGTTCCTGGTAGGCGTAGCCGTCGTCGGTCCCGCCGGCGAGCGAGCTGTAGTTGAAACTCTCGATCGTGATTGACTCGTCGAAATAGAACAGGCCCGCCTGCCAGTCGAAGCGGCCCCATTCCAGCGACTCGAGGCGGAACTCCTGGGTGAACTGGCTGTGGTCCGGCAGTCCGTCCGCCGACTCCGCCGAGAACGGGATGAAGCCGGGACCGTAGTTGCCTTCGCCGAGGAATCCCGCACCGAACCCGCCGTCGATGTCGCCGCGGCTGTAAACCTCCGCCGACTCGTAGCCGGTGATCGAGTGCAGCGCCATGTTGCCGAGGCCGAGGCGCAGCCGCATGCTGCCACCCCAGCTGTCGAGCTCCTGCTCGTTCTGGCCGTCGTGGTAGACGACCTCGGGATCGAAGCCCTGCACCAGCTTGTTGGTGCCCGGCTGGAAGATGTTGGCGCGGAACATGCGCGCGGTGCCGTCGAGGCTGCGCGCGTGCAGGTTGAACAGCGCGGTGAAGTCGTTGCCGGCGTCGTACAGGAACTGGACGCGGCCGGCGAACTCGTCGTAGCCCTCGTAGGCGTCCTCTTCCTCGGTATAGCCGTTGTCCACCCAGTCGTTGCGCCGCTGCACCAGGCCGGACAGTCGGCCCGCCCAGTTCTTGCCGAGCGCGCCGCTGATCGCGCCCTCGACGTTGGTCGTGCCGTAGCTGCCGATCGAGGCGCGGAAATAGCCCTCGGCCTCGCGCGTCGGCGCTGCCGAGGTGAACTTGATCACGCCCGCGGGCGTGTTGCGGCCGAACAGCGTGCCCTGCGGGCCGCGGTAGGTCTCGACCTGGGCGAGGTCGAACACCGGGAAGCCCTTCAGGATCGGGTTCTCCTGCACGACCTCGTCATAGACCAGCGAGACGGGCTGCGAGGCATTCAGGTCGAAGTCCGTATTGCCGAGCCCGCGGATGTAGAAGCGCGGGAAGGCGCGGCCGAACGACGACTCGATCAGCAGGCTCGGGACGCGCGCCGACAGGAAGCGCACGTCCTCGCCGCCGGAGCCGAGGATGGTGAGCTTCTCGCCGCCGACGGCGGTCACCGACACCGGGACGTCCTGCACGTCCTCAGATCGGCGCTCTGCGGTGACGAACACGGTCTCGAGTACGACGGGCTCGGTCTCCTGGGCCTGGGCGGCCGCGGCGGACAGCACGAGGCCCACAGCGCCCGCAATGGTCAGGGGCAGGCGGCGAAAGCCGGCGGTGTTCATGTTGACTTGACTCCCTCTTGGCGTTTCTGGGTTTTGCAGCCAGCAGTTCCGGCTGGTGGCGGATTGAAGGTGCGCGATTCTAGCTCAAGGAGGGGTCAGACCCCACTACGTGAAGAGGTACCTGGTACAGGCCTGTCGCCAGGCTGGGACGGGCCTGTACCAGCGACCTGTTGGCTGACCCTCTTCAGCCAACGCGCCGCTCGCGCCGCATCAGGATGAGGAACAGCGGGACGCCGACCAGCGCCGTCAGCGCCCCGACCGGGAGCTGCCGGGGGGCCACGGCGGTCCGGGCGACGACGTCCGCCAGGGTCACGAGGGTCCCTCCCGCCAGCAGGGAGGCCGGCACCACGATCCGGTGCGACGAGCCGAGCGCCAGCCGGACCAGGTGGGGCGTGACCAGGCCGACGAAGCCGATGCTCCCCGCGGTGGTCACGGCGACGGCGGTCAGCAGCGATGCGCCCACGTAAACCCCTGTCCGCAAAGGCTTGACTGGCAGGCCGACGATGCTGGCCTGCAGGTCGCCCCGCGCCAGGACGTCGAGCGGCCGGGAGAGCGCGATGCATAGCGGCGCCGCCAGGGCGACCGTGCCGAGCGCCAGCCAGGGCATGCCCGCGTGCCCCAGGTCGCCCATCAGCCAGAACAGCATGCCGCGGACCGGGCCCTCGTCCGCGAGGGCGAGCATCAGGCTGACCGCGGCGCTGCATCCGGCCGCCACGACGATGCCGGTCAACAGCAGGCGCGACGGTGTCCAGCCCCCCGGTCCGTGCGCCAGGGCGAACACGAGCCACATCGCGCCCAGGGCCCCGGTGGCCGCGCCCACGTCGATCCACAGTCCCGCCAGCCCGGCGAGCATGGCGCCGAGCGCGGCCACGGCTGCGCCGCCCGAGACGCCGAGCACGTAGGGATCGGCCAGGGGATTGCGCAGCAGCACCTGCATCAGCAGCCCCGCGAGCGCCAGCGCCGCGCCGGTCGCGAACGCGGTGGCGGCGCGCGGCAGGCGCAGGTCGAAGAGGATCGCGCGGGCGATCGGCTCGTGGTCCACGAGCGCGCGCTGCCAGAGCTCCAGCGGCCCGGTGCCGGTGCTGCCAAAGGACACCGAGGCGCCGAGTGCCGCGAAGGCGAGCAGCGCAAGGAGCAGGAGGGCGAGGGTGCGTGGCATCGGCGGCCGGGAGCCTGGGTAGCGTGGAAGGCTAGAACGCGCCGACGACCGAGGGCAAGGCCAACGCGTATGGCCGGTGGCGGCGTGGCTGTGGAACAATCGTCCCGGGAGAGTTCAACGTGCCTTCGCCGGGTGACTACATCGACTCACAGGGGTTTCGCGCCAACGTCGGGATCGTCCTGATCCGCGACGACGGTCGCGTGTTCCTCGGTGGCAGGGCGGGTGCCCGGGGCTGGCAGTTTCCCCAGGGCGGCATCCAGCGGGGCGAGCGGGCCGAGACCGCCCTGTACCGTGAATTGCAGGAGGAAATCGGCCTCGAGGAACAGGACGTCGAGGAACTCGGACGCACGCGGGGATGGCTCCGCTACCGGTTGCCGCCGCAGTTCCGCCGCCGGAACTCCACGCCGGTGTGCATCGGGCAGAAACAGCGGTGGTTCCTGCTGCGCCTGAGGGGCCCGGAGTCGCGCCTGCGTTTCGACGCGACCCAGCACCCGGCGGAATTCGATCGCTGGCGCTGGGCCGACTACTGGGACCCGGTGCGCGAAGTCATCTACTTCAAGCGGCGGGTCTACGCCCGCGCGCTGCAGGAACTGGGCGCCTACGCGTTCCCCGGGGGCCCGCCGCCCCTGCCGGACTGGTGGCAGGAGCGCAGCGGCGTGCCCGTCAGCCTGGACGAACCGCCGGTCCCCGCTGGCGAACGCGGGCACTGAACGTGGCCTTGCGCCTGACTACCGCGGGTTGGCGCCGGCTGGCCGCGCTGGCGGTCGGAGGGGTGCTGCTGTATGGCGCTTTCGAGTACGGTCGCTCGACGGCCGGGTACTTCGCGCTGTCGTCGCTGCACGAGCGCGAGGCGCTGGCCAGCCGGGTCCGGCAGCTGGACGCGCAGCGACAGCTGCTGGAGCGCCGGCTCGCCGCGCGCGAGGTGGCCGGAAAGGTCGATGCCGAGGCGCAGTCGGAGGCCCAGACCATGATCGGGGAGCTCCAGGCGGAGCTGGCGCGGCAGCAACAGGAGCTCGATTTCTACCGGGGACTCGTCGCCGAGAAGTTCGGGACCGGCACCATCAAGGTCCAGGAACTGACGGTCAAGCCGCTTCAAGGCACCCGTTTCATGGTCGCCGTGACGCTGGTCCATTCCGCCACGCGGGATGCGACCGCGACGGGCTCGCTGACCCTGGCGGTCAACGGGTCGAGGCGCGGCGCGCTGACCCGCGTCGGGCTCGAGGACCTGACCGCTGATCGCCGCAAGCGGGTCGACTTCTCGCTGCGCTACTTCACCACGGTGGAGGTCCCGGTGGTCCTGCCGCCTGACTTCACGCCGGCGTCGGTCGAGCTCGAGTTCCGCTCCAGCCGCAGCGGTCCCGACCCGGTTCGCCAGTCCTTCCCGTGGTCAGGCGTGATAGCCTCCGGGGAGGAGGCCGCTTTGACCCCCGGCGCCGGCCCCGGGTAGAATGAGTCCACCTACTTTTTCCGGCCGATACGGGTACATGAACGACACCGCCACGCTCGACGCCGAACTGATCTTCACGGATGCCGCCGCCCGCAAGGTGAGCGAGCTGATCCGCGAGGAGGGCAACCCGAACCTGATGCTCCGGGTCTTCGTCTCGGGCGGCGGCTGCTCGGGCTTCCAGTACGGCTTCACGTTCGACGAGAGCGTCGAGGACGGCGATGCCCAGATCGCCAACCAGGGCGTGACGCTGCTGGTCGACCCCCTCAGCTTCCAGTACCTCCTGGGCGCCGAGATCGACTACCGCGAGGACCTCGAGGGCGCGCAGTTCGTCATCCGCAACCCGAACGCCAAGACGACTTGCGGTTGCGGCTCGTCCTTCTCGACCTGAACCGGCAGTGAGCGCCGAGCGCCGCCCGACCGCGCCGGACACCTTCGGACACGCAGACGCCCTGGCCCAGGCCGGGGTACCGGCCTGTCCGGCCCACGGAGCGTGACATGATCCGCCGGCGCAAGCGGCCGGACGTGCTGGCCGCGGTCGATCTCGGTTCCAACAGCTTCCACATGATCGTCGCCCGCTATGCCGAGGGCCGGCTGGTCGTGCTCGACCGGCTGCGGGAGATGGTCCGCCTGGCGGCCGGCATGGAGGCCGACGGACGCCTGTCGCGCGAATCGATGGCCCGGGCCCTCGCGGCGCTGGAACGGTTCGGGCAGCGCCTCAGGGACATGCAGGCGGAGGGCGTCCGCGTCGTCGGCACCAACGCCCTGCGCAAGGCACGGCGCAAGCAGGGATTCCTCGAACGTGCGCGCGCTGCCCTCGGCCACCCCATCGAGATCATCTCGGGCATCGAGGAGGCGCGCCTCATCTACTCGGGCGTCGCGCACAGCCTGCCGACGGAACCGGGCCGGCGGCTGGTCGTGGACATCGGCGGCGGCAGCACCGAGCTGATCATCGGCGAGGGCTACACGCCGAGGTTCCTCGAGAGCCTGTACATGGGCTGCATCTCGATGAGCGAGGAGCACTTCCCCGGCGGCAGGGTCAGCGACAAGCGCTTCCGCCGCGCCTGCGTCACCGCGCGCATGGAGCTCGAGGGGATCGAGAACCCGTACCGCGCCGTGGGCTGGGACCAGGCGGTCGGCAGCTCGGGTTCGGTGCGCGCCGTGTTCGACGCGATCCGCGACCTGGATCCCGCCGCCGCGTTCATCACCCGCAGGGGACTGGACCAGGTGGTGAAACGCCTGGTCGAAGCGGGCAGCGTCGCCAACGCGGGCTTCGGCTCCGTCTCTCCGGAACGGTCGCTGGTCTTCGCCGGCGGGCTCGCGATCCTGGTCCAGGTCTTCGACTCGCTCGGTCTCGAGCAGATGCGCGTGGCCGATGGCGCGCTGCGCGAGGGACTGCTCCACGACATGCTGGGCCGCCTCACCGACGAGGACGTGCGCGCGCGTACCAGCCGCTCGATGGAGAGCCGGTTCCACGTGGACGCCGCGCAGGCCGACCGCGTCGAGGCGTCGGCCGTGGCCTTGCTCGGCCAGGTCGCCGAGCGCTGGGGCCTTGCCGATCCGGAGACCGAGCAGTTCCTGCGCTGGGCCGCGAGGCTGCACGAGATCGGCCTCGACATCTCGCACGCGCACTTCCACAAGCACGGCGCCTACCTGCTCGAGCACGCCGACATGCCGGGTTTCACGCGCGAGGAACAGCGGCTGCTGGCCTGCCTTGTGGGCGGGCACCGCCGCAAGCTGCAGCTGGAGAAGGCGCTCGAGCTGGTGCCGCCCTGGGACGATCGCTGCGAGCGGATGGCGTTGCTGCTGCGCCTGGCCGTGCTGATGAACCGGCCCCGCAGCGCGGAGCCGCCGCCGGCCATCCGGCTCACGGCGCGCGGCCGGACCCTGGTGCTGAAGTTCCCGCGCGGCTGGCTCAAGAAGCACCCGCTGACGGCTGCCGACCTCGAGCAGGAGAAGGGCTACCTGGAACCGTCGAGGTATTCGCTGCGGTTCGGTTGAGGAACCTCAGTCCGCGTACTTCGCCAGCAGCGCTTCCTGGACGCACACGCGCACGGCGCCGTCGGCGGTGATCCGCGTGTAGCTGCCGTCCGCGTTGAGCGACCAGGCGTTGACGTTGTCCGCCAGGCAGGTCTCGAGGTCGGCCAGGATCCGCTCCCGGTACTTGCGCCGTTCGATCGGGAAGCAGACCTCGATGCGGCGGAAGAAATTGCGCTCCATCCAGTCCGCGCTGGCGCAGTAGAGCTCCTCGTCGCCGGCGTTCCCGAAGTAGAACACGCGCGAGTGCTCCAGGAACCGGCCCACGACCGAGCGCACGGTGATGTTCTCCGACACGCCCGGGATGCCGGGACGCAGCGCGCAGATTCCCCGCACGATCAGCTGGCAGCGGACACCCGCCTGCGACGCGCGGTACAGCGCCTGGATCACCTGCGGCTCGATCAGCGAGTTCATCTTGGCGACCAGGCGCGCCGGCCTTCCCGCGCGCGCATGCCCGATCTCGCGCTCGATCTTCGCGATGACCGCGGCGTGCAGCGTGAACGGCGACTGCAGCAGCTTGCGCAGCGCGGGAGCCCGGGTCAGGCCGGTCATCTGCAGGAACAGGTCGTGCAGGTCCTCGCCGATCTGCTCGTCGCAGGTGAACAGCCCGTAGTCGGTGTAGGCGCGCGCCGTGCGGGCGTGATAGTTGCCCGTGCCGAGGTGGCAGTAGCGCTTGAGCCGGTCTTCCTCGCGACGCACGACCATCACCAGCTTGGCGTGCGTCTTGTACCCGACGACGCCGTACATGACGTGGACGCCGGATTCCTGCAGGCGGGTCGCCAGCTCGATGTTGGCCGCTTCGTCGAACCGGGCGCGCAGCTCGACGATGACCGTGACGTCCTTGCCCAGGCGCGCCGCCTCGACCAGGCTCTCCACGATCAGCGAGTCCGCGCCGGCGCGGTACAGCGTCATCTTGATCGCCAGCACCCGCGGGTCGGACGCGGCCTGGCGGACGAAGTCGGTGACCGGCTGGAAGGACTGGTAGGGGTGGTGCAGCAGCAGGTCGCGTTCCCGGATGGCCGCGAACATGTCGGTCTGCTGGCTGATACGCGGCGGGATGCCGGGCGCGAATGCCGCGTACTTCAGGTCCGGCCGCTCGACCAGGTCGTAGATGCCCATGAGCCGGTGCAGGTTGACCGGCCCATTGACGCGGTAGACGTCGTCCTTCTCCAGCGAGAAGTGGCTGCGCAGGAACTCGACCAGGTCGGGCGGGCAGTCGTGGGCCGTCTCCAGCCGGACCGCCGCGCCATAGCGGCGGTGGGCGAGCTCGCCCTCGACCGCGCGCAGCAGGTCGTCGACCTCCTCGTCGTCCACGTACAGGTCGCTGTTGCGGGTGACGCGGAACTGCCAGCAGCCCTGCACCTCGACGCCGGCGAAGAGGCGGTGGATGTTCACCTGGATGACCCGCGACAGGAGGGCCAGGGTCGGGCCGTCCACGCTGCGCGTGCCGCCGACCGTCATGACACGCGGCAGCGAGCGCGGGACCTGCACGATGGCGAGGTTGGTGTTGCGGCCGAAGGCGTCGGTGCCGGCGAGCCTGACGATGAAGTTCAGGCTCTTGTTCTGGATGCGCGGGAAGGGCCGCGCGGGGTCGAGCGCGAGCGGCGTGAGCACGGGCTCCACCTCGCGCTCGAAGTACTCGGCCATCCAGCGTTGCACGCCCTTCGGCGTGTTGTGGGCCGGGATCATCCCGAGTCCCTCGGCCCACAGGGCGGGCCGGATCACCTCGTTCAGCACGCGGTACTGCTCGGTCACCAGCTCGTGGGCCTCGACGGCGATCCGGTCGAGCTGCTGCTGCGGCGTCAGCCCGTCCGGGCCGGGCTTCGACGCGCCGAGCTCGAGGCGCTGCTTGAGCCCCGCGACGCGGATCTCGAAGAACTCGTCCAGGTTGGACGAGGAGATGGCGAGGAAGCGCACGCGCTCGAGCAGTGGCAGGCTCTCGTCCTTCGCCTGTTCCAGCACGCGGCGGTTGAACTCGAGCGCCGAGAGCTCGCGATTTTCGTAGTAGTCGGTCGAGGAGAGGTCCGGCGGGGCCACCTGCCCGTCATCGGACCGTGTTTTCGTTACGGACATGTGACAGTGACCTTCGACACCCGCGCCGGGTTCACCGCCATGAGGAGGCGCGACCGGACCGTGAACGCCACGCCGCAGGGGGCGTCAGGGCACGACCTGCGCGACGCGGGTCTGGGCGGACGTGCTGATCGTGTCGAGCTGCGCGAGCAGGGCAGCGGTCGTTGCCTCGAAGTCCGCGCGCAGCTCGGCCGGGATGGACTCCGCCTTGGGCAGCGGGACCGTCGCCGGGTTGCGGTGCACGCCGCCGACCCGGTACTCGTAGTGCAGGTGAGGGCCCGACGCCAGGCCGGTGCTGCCAACGTAGCCGATGACCTCGCCCTGCCTGACCTTGTCGCCGACCGACAGGCCCTTGGCGTAGCGCGACATGTGGCCATAGAGCGTGGTGACGCTGCCCGAATGGGCCAGGATGACCGCGTTGCCGTATCCGCCCTTGACCCCGCGATGGATGACCCGGCCGCTGCCCGCCGCGTAGATCGGCGTGCCGACCGGCGCCGCGAAGTCGATGCCCTTGTGGGCGCGCACCCGGTTCAGGATCGGGTGACGGCGCGCCAGATTGAAGCCCGAGCTGACGCGGCCAAAGGCGACCGGGAAGCGCAGGAAGGCCTTGCGGACGCTGTGGCCGTCGGGCGTGAAGTACTCCGCGGAGCCGTCGGGCATGACGTAACGGACGGCGCGGAACACGCGGCCCTTGTTGACGAACTCGGCGGCGAGGATCTCGCCGTCACGGACGAACGCGCCGTCCTGCCACTGCTGCTGGTACGCCACGGCGAAGCTGTCGCCCGGCTGCACCTCGTTCACGAAGTCGATGTCGTACTTGAACACGTCGGCCAGCGAAATGGCGAGGTTGTCGCTGCCGCCGGCGGCGTTCACCGAGCCGAACAGCGACGAGTCGATGGTGCCCGACATCGAGGTGTCCTCGATCTCGAGCGGGTTCTCGATGATGTCAGCCGCGAAGCCGTCCTCGGCGCGGGTCACCGTCAGCGTTGCCGTGTCGGACAGCCGGCGGGTGAGCGACTTCAGCTCGCCGTCGAGGTGCGTGAGCATGATCATGTCGCCGGGACGCAGGCGGTCGAGGCTCTTGCGCACGTCGGGCAGCTGGCGCAGCTCCGCGAGGTCGTTCAGCGAGAGCTGCATCTGGCGGAAGATCGCGTCGAGCGTGTCGTTGCGGCGGATGACGATCTCGGCGGACTCGAAGGGGGAGACGGACACCGGTTCCGGCGCGACGACGGCGGGGGCTGCCGCCGCGACCGGCAACGCCTCGACGGGCGCGATCGGCGTCACCGGGTTGAGGGCCGTAGACAGCGCCGACGCGATGGCCACGCCCGCGACCAGGCAGGAGGCGAAGATGCCGAATCGCTGCGGCTGCATGCCGGCAACGGCCGGCATGGCCAGCGGTTCGCGGGCTGCCTGGGAAACTTCTTGCACGATCGACGGACCCCGGCTTCGTACCAAGCTGCAACGGTAAACGCGCCGCGCCGTGCCAGTCAACCCGAACTTTCCCAGCCGGTTCAGAAACTTGTGACCCATCTCTCGCTTGGGTCGAGCGGTGCCGCCGAGGGACCCCGGCCCGGGCCGCGGATTGCGCGCCAGGGGGCCTGCCCCTACAGTTGCGACTTCGCCGCCGCAGTGCACAACGCGCGGCGCCGCCTTCCCGGGAAGCCAGATGCTGTCACCTGCCGAGCAATTGCCGGAGCTGCGCCGCGGCACGCACGAGATCCTCGTCGAGGAGGAGCTGGCGAAGAAGCTCGCGCGCGGCAAGCCCCTGAAGGTCAAGGCCGGTTTCGACCCGACTGCGCCGGACCTGCACCTCGGGCATACGGTGCTGATCAACAAGATGCGCCAGTTCCAGGAATTCGGGCACCAGGTCGTGTTCCTGATCGGCGACTTCACCGGGATGATCGGCGACCCGACCGGCAAGAGCGCGACCCGTCCGCGGCTGACGCCGGCCGACGTCGAGACCAACGCCCGCACCTACCAGGACCAGATCTTCAAGATCCTCGATCCCGAGAAGACCCTGATCGACTTCAATTCGCGCTGGATGGGCGCGATGAGCGCCGCCGGCATGATCGAGCTGGCCGCGAAGCACACCGTGGCACGGATGCTGGAGCGCGATGACTTCTCCAGGCGTTACCGCTCCGGGCAGCCGATCGCCGTGCACGAGTTCCTCTACCCTCTGGTGCAGGGCTACGACTCGGTGGCGCTCGAGGCGGACGTCGAGCTCGGCGGCACCGACCAGACCTTCAACCTGCTGGTCGGGCGCCAGCTGCAGGCGGACTACGGCCAGGAGCCGCAAGTCGTCATGACCCTGCCGCTGCTCGAGGGGCTCGACGGCGTGAACAAGATGTCGAAGTCGCTCGGCAACTACGTCGGCATCACCGACGCGCCCGGCGAGATGTTCGGCAAGCTGATGTCGGTCTCGGACGCCATGATGTGGCGGTATTTCGAGCTGCTGTCGTTCCGCCCGGTCGCCGAGGTCGCCGGCCTGCGCGAGGCGATTGCCGGGGGGCGCAACCCGCGCGACGTGAAATTCGAGCTCGCGATGGAGATCGTCGACCGCTTCCACGGCGCGGGCGCCGGCGAGGCGCAGAAGCGTGAGTTCATCGCGCGCTTCCGCGAGGGCGCCGTTCCCGGGACCATGCCGGAAATCACCGTCGCCGCGCCCGCGGGCGGCCTCAAGGTCGCCAACGCGCTGAAGGAGGCGCAGGTCGCCGCCAGCGCCTCGGCGGCCTACCGGCTCATCGACCAGGGCGCCGTGCGGGTGGACGGCGAGCGCGTCACCGACCGCGACGCGACGCTGGCGGCCGGCTCGACCTACGTGCTGCAGGCAGGCAAGCGCGCCTTCGCGCGGGTCACGGTGAGGTGACGCGGATTTCGTGAGTCGCGGGCCGCCTGGGAAGGGACGGCCGGCGGGGCTTTCCGGTCGGTTTTTCGCGCATTTGCGCGGCCGCGGAGCCTGTCCGGCGCCCGCTGTCCGCCATCGGCGGCGGGCGATGCGCAAACACCCGTTGACACCCCGTCTTGCCCCGCTATACTGCGCGGCCCCTCGACCGTGGGGCCCTTGAAAAAAGGGGGTTGGGACGGGATTGCGGCACTGCAGCAGGTGTTGACAGTCACCGGACCTACCGTAGAATAGGCGGTCCTCCCTGACGCTTTGACGTCCGGGCGTTCTTTAACAAGCGAGCAGGTAATTTGTGTGGGGACTCGCGTCAGGTGCCCGTATGGGCGCTAACAGCGAGTAACCAAGCGTCCAGCAGTGTCGGGAAACCGACAGAGTCGGAGTAGCTTGGGGTCTCGCTTTTCAGCTCAAAACTTTGAACTGAAGAGTTTGATCCTGGCTCAGATTGAACGCTGGCGGCGTGCTTAACACATGCAAGTCGAGCGGCAGCGCGGGGGCAACCCTGGCG
>JAGTSG010000037.1 GCA_018261655.1 Pseudomonadota bacterium
GTCGATGCCGAGGGCCTCGATCGCGTCGAGGTGCCGCATCAGGTCCGGCTGCACGAACGTGAGCGACGGCGACGGGAACTCGTACCTGTGCAGGCCGAGGGCGAGGCGGCCATCGGTGACCACCGCGTAGGGATGCGACCACGTCTCGCCAACCGGCGCCTGCGTGAACCCGAGCCTCTCGTAGAACGCGAGGGACTCGAGGATGACCGGCGTGTGGATGCTGACCTCGAGGAACCGTCCGAGCATTTGGCCCGCCATCGGCGCGGCCTGGCGGCCGCAGTGCTGCGACCGATCATACTTCGGCGGGCCCGCGCCGTCCCGTGACCGCGCCGCGACCGTGAAGTCGCGCACGGCAATGTGTCACGATAGCCGCATGAATCGCCTTCACTCCGTCTCGGGTCTGCCGCGCGTCGCGGGCCATCCCCTGGGCGCTGCGCTGGTCGCCGCGGTCCTCGCGTGGGTCGGCCCGGCGTCGGCGGAAGAGCCTCCACCGACACGGAGCATGGCGGTGATCCTCGCGGCCTCGGCGCCGTCGGATTGGCGCGAGCTGGCCCTCGAGGACACCCTTTACCTGGACCTCGACCGCGGCCGCGTCATCGTCGAGCTGGTCCCCCGGCTCGCGCCGCAGCACGTCGCGAACATCAAGGCGCTCGTCCGTGAGGGCTACTTCGACGGGCTCGCGTTCTACCGCGCCCAGGACAACTACGTGACCGCCTGGCTCGCGCACTGCTACGGCGCGGTCGGCGTCGCGCGCGGCAATGACCCGGCGAGCGGCAGCGGCACCGACCTGTACGCGGTGATCGGCCACGCCCCGCGCCACCTCGACCGGAACATCACCGTCGTCGGCCGCGTGGTGCAGGGCATGGAGCTGCTCTCGACCCTGCCGCGGGGCCCGGCGCCGATGGGTTTCTACGGGTCGGCCGCCGAGCGCACGCCGATCCGCCAGGTCCGTGTGGCGGCGGACGTGCCGGCCGCCGGGCGCACCGCCCTGCAGGTGATCCGGACCGACACGGCGACGTTCGCGGAGCTCACCGAGGCGCGCCGCAACCGCATCGACGACTGGAACAAGGTCCCGGCGGGGCACATCGAGCTCTGCAACGTACCGCTTCCCACGCGGCGTCCCTGAGCGGGCATCTCAGCCTTGTCGCAGCGCCTCCTCGCGCGGCATCGCGAACAGCGACAGCCACGCCGCGAGAGCGACCACGACCGTGAACACGTAGATCGGGACCGGCGAACCGGCCGGGAACGCCGCCATGCCCTGGACTGCCAGCGCCCCGACCAGCTGCTGCGTGAAGCCGAGCATGCTCGCGGCCGAGCCGGGGGTGCGCGGCGCCAGCGCCACGGCGCTCGCCGTGATGTTGGGCAGCGCGAGCCCCTGGCCGAACGCGAGCAGGCTCATCGGGATGAAGATCGCCGCCGGATGCCACAGGCCCGCGACGACCAGCACGACGCCTGCGACCGCGCAGGCCAGCTGGATCACGAGGCCGAGCGAGATCAACCGCGTGAGCCCGATCCGCGAGGCGTGCCGGGTCACGATCCAGTTGCCGAGGAAGTAGCCGAGGGCCACCAGCAGGTACCAGGTGCCGTACGCGGAGGCGCGGTGCCCGAGGGCGGACATGACATACGGCGCGATCGAGATGAAGGCGAGGAAGATGGCGTAGATCATCGCCGCCTGCAGCGCCAGGCCGAGGAATACCGGTCGGCGCAGCATCGCGAGGGACTCGCGGGCCAGCGCCGCCGCGCCGCTGCCCTGCGGGTCCGCGCGGCGCGTCTCGGGCATGTGTCGCCACGCGAAGCCGAAGATCAGGGCATTCGCGGCCAGCAGCAGCGCGAAAATCGACTGCCAGCCGAAGGCCTCGGTGACGAACCCGCCGACCAGCGGCGCCACGGTGGGACCGACGACCATGACCATCGTCAGGTAGGCGAGCATGCGTGCCATCTTCTCGCGGCCATAGAGGTCGCCCAGCATCGCGCGCGCCACGACCACGCCGGCCGCGGTGCCGAGCGCCTGCACGATGCGCCCGGCCAGCAGGACCTCGAAACTGGGGGCGAACAGGCACAGCAGGTTGCCGACGGCGAAGATCAGCAACCCGGCGAGGATCACCGGGCGCCGGCCGTAGCGGTCCGACAGGGGCCCATGGACCAGGATGCCGAGCGCGAAAGCCGTCAGCGCCAGGCTCACCGTCGTGTTCATCCCGGCGACGGTGGTGCCGAAGTGCGCCTGCACGTGCGGCAGCGCGGGCAGGTAGATGTTCATGGTGACCGGGCCGGCCGCGGTGGTGACGGCCAGCAGGACGATCAGCAGACGGTCGCTGGGCGGCGGCGCAGGCGGCGAGGCCTCGGCCGTCACTGCACCCCGCCGACGCAGATGTACTTGATCTCGGTGAAGTCCATCAGGCCGTACTTCGAGCCCTCGCGGCCCATGCCGGACTCCTTGACCCCGCCGAAGGGCGCGACCTCGGTCGAGATCAGGCCGGTGTTCAGGCCGACGATCCCGTACTCGAGCGCCTCCGACACGCGCCAGGAACGGGCCAGGTCGCGCGTGTAGAAGTACGCAGCGAGCCCGAACTCCGTGTCGTTCGCCATGCGGATGGCCTCGGCCTCGGTCTCGAAGCGGAACAGCGGCGCGACCGGGCCGAAGGTCTCCTCGCCCGCCACCTTCATCTCGGGCGTGACATAGGTGAGGACCGTGGGCTCATAGAACGTGCCGCCGAGCGCATGGCGCTTGCCGCCGAGCGCGACTTTCGCGCCCTTGGCAACCGCGTCCGCAACGTGTTCCTCCACCTTGGCGAGCGCCGACTGGTCGATCAGCGGCCCCTGGTCGGTGGCGCCCAGCAGGCCGTCGCCCACCGCCAGCTTGCGCACCGCCGCGACGAGCTTCTCGGTGAACGCATCGTAGACGCCGGCCTGCACCAGCAGCCGGTTGGCGCAGACGCAGGTCTGTCCGGTGTTGCGGTACTTGCTGGCGATCGCTCCCTGCACCGCTGCGTCCAGGTCCGCGTCGTCGAAGACAATGAACGGCGCGTTGCCGCCGAGCTCGAGCGACACCTTCTTCATGGTGCCGGCGCACTGCGCCATCAGCTGCTTGCCGATTTCGGTGGAGCCCGTGAAGGACAGCTTGCGGACCCGCGCGTCGGACGTGAGCACGCCGCCGATCGCGCGGGCCGAACCGGTGACCACGTTGAACACGCCCTTCGGGATGCCGGCGCGGTCGGCGAGCTCGGCGAGCGCGAGCGCCGTGAAGGGCGTCTGGCTGGCCGGCTTGCACACGACCGTGCAGCCGGCGGCCAGCGCGGGCGCGACCTTGCGGGTGATCATCGCGGCCGGGAAGTTCCAGGGCGTGATCGCGGCGACGACGCCCACCGGCTGGCGCAGCACCAGGATGCGCTTGTCGGCCTGGTGGCCGGGGATGACGTCGCCGTACATCCGCTTCGCCTCCTCGGCGAACCATTCGACGAAGGATGCGGCATAGGTGACTTCGCCGCGCGCCTCGGCGAGCGGCTTACCCTGCTCGGCGGTCATCATCGTGCCGATGTCGTCCGCGTTCGCGACGATCAGCTCGTACCAGCGACGCAGCGCGGTGGCGCGCTCCTTGGCCGTCCTGGCCGCCCAGGCCGGGAAGGCACGGTGCGCCGCGGCAACGGCCGCTTCGGTTTCCGCCGCGCCGAGCAGGGGCACGGTGCCGAGCTTTGCGCCGCTGGCCGGATTGCTGACGTCCACAGTCGCGCCGCCGGGGGCGCCGATCCATGCGCCGTCCACGTAGCACTGCTGGCGGAAGAGCGAGGGGTCCTTGAGTTTCATGGGGCGGGCTCCGTTAGTCCTGGCCGAGGTGGCGGCCCAGGAAGGAAAGCGTGCGCTCGAAGGCGAGCCGGGCGCTGTCGGCGTGATAGTCGGCGCGGTCGGTGCAGTTGAAGCCGTGCCCGGCCGGGTAGAGGTGGAACTCGCCGCCGGGGCAGGCGGCGCGGACCTCGTCGATCCTCTCGGGCGGGACGCTGGCGTCGAGCCTGCCGTAGTGGAACTGCATCGGGCAGCGCGGCTTCAGGTCGAGGTTCTGATTGATGCGCGTGCCGTAGTACGACACGGCGGCGGAGACGGGAAGCGTGGCCGCGGCGATCCACGCGACGGTCCCGCCCCAGCAGTAACCCACGACGCCGACGCGACCGGACCCGGCGAGGTGCATCACTGCGGCGCCGACGTCGGCGACGATGTCCTCACGCGTGAGCCTCGACACGAGTTCGCGGCCGCCCTCGACGTCGGTATAGGGGAGCATCACGCCAGGCTCGAGCCGGTCGAACAGGGCGGGCGCCAGGGCGTGGTAACCCGCCGCGGCGAAGGCATCGACGACGTCGCGGATGTGGGCGGTGACGCCGAAGATCTCCTGGATGACCACGACGCCGCCGAGCGGTTCGCCGCCGGGTAGGGTCTCGTAGGCGCCGAGCGCCATGCGGTCGGCTGCAGTCAGCTCGATATTGATTCCCATGCTGCAGATCCCGCGCGGCAACAGCGGGCCGGCGGATCCGTCCCGGCGCGTGCCGCGGAACGCTATTGTGCGGTATTCAGGCCGACCTGACGACCTGCTGGTCGATCGCGCCGAAGATGGACTGGCCCTGCCCGTCCAGCATCTCGATACGCACCCGGTCGCCGAACTTCATGAACGGCGTGACGGGTGCGCCCCGGGCCAGGGTCTCGAGCATGCGGACCTCCGCCAGGCAGCATGAACCGAGCGACCGGTCGTAGTTCGAGATCGTCCCCGATCCGACGATGGCCCCAGCGCCGAGGCGGCGGGTCCGGGTCACGTGGGCGATCAGCTGGCCGAAGTCGAAGGTCATATCCACGCCGGCATTGGGCCGTCCCAGCAGCTGGCCGTTCATGTGCACGAGCAGCGGGAGGTGCAGCCGGGCGCCGTCCCAGGCCTCGCCGAGTTCGTCGGGCGTGACGGCCACCGGGGAGAACGCCGTGGCCGGCTTCGACTGGTAGAAGCCGAAGCCCTTGGCCAGCTCGCCCGGGATCAGGTTGCGGAGCGACCAGTCGTTCACCAGCATCAGGAGCCTGATGTGCCGGCGCGCGGCCAGCGCGTCGGTGGACATCGGCACGTCGTCGGTGACGATGGCGACCTCGGCCTCGAGGTCGATGCCCCAGTCCTCGTTGGTGAAGGGCGCGTCCTCGGTCGGGCCGAGGAAGTCGTCGGAACCCCCCTGGTAGACCAGCGGATCGGTCCAGAACGAGGCGGGCATCTCGGCGCCCCGGGCCTTCCGGACCAGCTCGACGTGGTTCACGTAGGCACTGCCATCCACCCAGTGATGTCCCCGCGGCAGGGGCGCCATGGCGTTGCCGGGATCGAACGAAAAGCGACCCGTTGCCGATCCGTCTTCCAGCGCCCGGGCCAGTCCGGCGAGGCGCGGTGCCACGGCCTGCCAGTCATCGAGCGCCTGCTGCAGCGTCTTCGCGATGCCATCGGCCCAGGTGGCGGCGGTCAGGTCGCGGCTGACCACGGCCAGCCGCCCGTCGCGGGTCCCGTCCCTGAGTGTCGCCAGCTTCACTGGCCTGCTCCCCGCCAGCTGTCCACGTAGCCAGCCCACTCGACGGCCCCGGCCGCCGGGCCGACGTCGAGTGCGTCGCGCGTGTCGATCATCACGGCGTACTCGTCGGTGGCCGGCTTCGGCTGCTCGAACATGCGCGTCAGCGCCTTCGGGTGCGGGCCGTGGGTGAAGCCCGACGGGTGGAACGTGACCATGCCCGGGTGGATGTTGTCGCGGCTGAAGAAGTCGCCGGCGTGGTAGAAGATCACTTCCTCGTAGTCGTCGTTGTTGTGGAAGAAGGGCACCTTCAGTGCGCCCGGGTCCGACTCGAACGGCCGTGGCGCGAAGGTGCAGACCACGAAGCGGCCCGCCAGGAAGGTGGTGT
This sequence comes from Pseudomonadota bacterium, assembly GCA_018261655.1. Classification (GTDB taxonomy): domain Bacteria; phylum Pseudomonadota; class Gammaproteobacteria; order Steroidobacterales; family Steroidobacteraceae; genus SG8-30. Next base: position 5,905 of record JAGTSG010000037.1, read on the forward strand.
GCGCCGACGGCGGCAGGTGGTAGCGGTGGCTCATCAGCGGGCGGATGTCGCGCACGTTGATCCGGCACGCCGACAGCTCGCCGTGCCAGCCCACCGCGTCGAGCGGATTGAAGGGGAAGGTCGCCGTCGAGACTTCGTTGCGGCGCTTGATCGCAACGCGCCAGGGTCTCTCGTCCTGCTGCGCGCGGAAGGCCTCGTCGATGCGCGGCGTGTCGAGCATCGCGGCGTCGAAGATGGCGTGGTTCCCGACGAGGCCCTTGTCCGGGAGCATGTAGGAAGCGTTGGTCGCCTCGATGAGCAGCGCCATCACGGGCCCGGCGCACTCGAGCCGCCACATGGTGCCGCGCGGCAGCACGATGTAGTCGCCGGCCTCGAAGGAAAGGTGCCCGAAGTCGCAGTACAACTCGCCGCGGCCGCGGTGGATGAACAGCAGCTCGTCGCCGTCCGCGTTGCGGGCGAGGTGGTCCATGTTTCCGTCGGTGCGCCAGAAGCGCAGCCTGCAGTGGGCGTTGTGGAGCAGCTCGCCGGCGGACCAGGGCGATCCCGCGACCGCGTCGAGCTTCGTGAGGTCGAAGGCGCGCGGGCGCAGCGGTCCCTCGAAGTGGCTCCAGCCGGTCGGTGGGTGGCGGTGGTGGAAGAAAGCGGCCGGGCCGAAGAAGCCCTCCTTGCTCATCTCCCGCTCGAAGGTACCGGGCGGCAGGTCGCAGTGCGCCTGCCGTGAGGCCTCGCCCTCGACTCGGGAATAGCTGATGTAGCGCTTCATGGCGGGATACCCCGGGCAGACGGTTCCCGGCAATTTAGTTTCAAATGAAACTATCTGCAAGAGGTACCTGGTACGGACGTGTCCTTTACTGGGGACAGGTCCGTACCAGGTACCTTCTTCTACCGTTCCAGGATCGCCGTGACACCCATGCCGCCCGCGGTGCACACCGAGATCAGGCCGCGCCCGGAGCCTTGCTGCTCGAGCAGCCTGGCCAGCGTCGCGACGATGCGCGCGCCGGTGGCGGCGAAGGGATGCCCCACCGCCAGCGAGCTGCCCTTGACGTTGAGTTTCGCGCGGTCGATCGACCCGAGCGGCGCGTCGAGCCCGAGCTTCTCGCGGCAGAACGCCGGCGACTCCCAGGCCTTCAGCGTGCACAGCACCTGCGCCGCGAAGGCCTCGTGGATCTCGTAGTAATCGAAGTCCTGCAGCGCCAGGCCGGCGTCGGCCAGCATCCGCGGCACGGCGTAGGCCGGCGCCATCAGGAGTCCTTCGGCGCCGACGAAGTCGACGGCGGCGACCTTGCCGAAGGTCAGCCAGGCCTGCACCGGCAGGCCGCGTTCGTGGGCCCAGGCCTCGGAGGCGAGCAGCACGGCGGAGGCGCCGTCGGTCATCGGCGTGCTGTTGCCGGCGGTCAGCGTCCCATCCTTCGCGAAGGCGGGCCGGAGCTTGGCCAGCTTCTCCGGCGTGGTGTCGCGGCGCAGGTTGTCGTCCACGCTGATCCCCTCGAACTCGACGACCAGGTCCCTGAAGAAGCCCTCGTCGTATGCCGCTGCGGCGCGACGGTGGCTCTCGAAGGCGAGCCGGTCCTGCTCCGCCCGCGTCACCCCCCAGTCCCGCGCCATCTTCTCGCAGCTCTCGCCCATGGACAGCCCGGTGCGCGGCTCGACCACGCCGGGGAGCACAGGCTTGAAGTGCCGCGGCCGCAGGCCGAGCCAGGGACGGACCCGCGCGCCGAACGAGCGGCCGCGATAGCTGGCGAGCAGCAGCTGCTGGTATTCGCGGGGGTAGACGATCGGCGCGTCGGACACCGTGTCCACGCCGCCCGCGATGCCGGCGTCGATCTGGCCGAGCGCGATCTTGTTGGCGACGAGGATCGCAGCCTCGAGGCTGGTGCCGCAGGCGCGCTGCAGGTCGAGGCCCGGGGTCTCGGGGGAGAGTCCGCTGCCGAGGACGCACTCGCGGACCAGGTTGAACTGGCTCGGGTGCTTCGTGACGGCACCGCCGACGACGTCGCCGAGGACCGCGCCCCTGAGCCCGAAGCGCCCCACCACGGCGCGCAGGGCCGCCGTCAGCATTTCCTGGTTTCCCACCCGGGCATAGGCCCCGTGGGCCCGCGCGAAAGGAATGCGGCTGCCGCCGACGACGGCGACACGCCTGACCTGTGAACCGACCAGCATGCGGACCTCCCATCCGGTGTAGGGCCGTGCCCGGGACGCGGGGCAAACGCCGCGGCGGCACGTCCGGTTCGGCTAGAATGCCAGCCCCTGCCCACCCACGCCACGGCACGGCCGCGGATCGTCATGGTCGTGTCGCGCAATACCTTCGACAGGTTCCAGCTCGATGCCCGGGCCATCCTGCGCCTCGCGGGGCCGCTCGTGGTCAACAACCTCGTCCTGGCGGGCATGAGCGTGACCAATACCATGGCCGCCGGCCGGGTCGGCCCGGAGGCGCTATCGGGCGTTGCGGTCGGGGTCAGCTACTACCAGATCTTCTGGCTGCTCGGACTCGGGGTGCTGATGTCGCTGCCGCCCCTGGTGGCGCACGCCTACGGGGCCGGGCAGGACCAGGAGGTCGGCCACCGGCTGCGGCAGGGACTGTGGCTGTCGCAGATGATCGCAGTGCCGGCCGTGGCCGCGCTGCTGTTCGTCGAACCGGTGCTCACCTGGTTCGGCACGGATGAGCGCACCATCCCGCACGCTTCGGCCTACGTCTACACGCTGTGCTTCGGGATGCCGGCGATGCTCGCCTACCTGGCGCACCGCTACACGACCGAAGGCATCGGCTGGACGCACCCGATCATGTTCACGGCAGCGCTGGGGCTCCTCGTCAACATCGCCGGCAACTGGGTGTTCACGCTCGGCAACCTCGGCGTGCCGAGCCTCGGGGCGCGCGGTTGCGCGATCGCGACCGTGATGGCGCAGTGGTCAATGCTGGCCGCCATGCACCTCTACCTGCGCCGCCACCCGGTCTACGCCCCGTTCGGCCTGTTCGCGCGCTTCGAGTGGCCCGAGCGGCGCACGCTGCGCGAGATCCTCGCGCTGGGCATTCCGATCGGCGGCAGCGTCGTCTCCGAGGGCGCGCTGTTCGCCGTGGCCGGACTGCTGATGAGCACGCTCGGCACGGAGATCGTCGCGGCGCACCAGATCGCGCTCACCTGGGGCGCGATCATGTTCATGGTGCCGCTGGCGTTCCACTCCGCCACCACCGTCCATGTCGGGCACAAGGTGGGCGCAGGTGACCCGGCCGCGGGGCGTTTCGCCGGCTGGTCGGGCATTGCGATGTGCGCGATCTTCATGTCCGTCTCCGCGGTCGTGATCGTGCTGGCGAAGGACTTCATCCCGACGCTGTTCACGGCCGATCCGGACGTCAGGCTGCTCGCCGCGGGGCTGCTGCTCTTCGTCGCGCTGTTCCATGTCCCCGACGGCGTGCAGGTCGGCGCGGCCGGCGCGCTGCGCGGGTTCAAGGACGCCCGCGTGCCGATGGCGCTGAACTTCACCGCGTACTGGATCGTCGGCTTCCCGGTCGCCTGGTGGCTGGGCATCCACGAGCACCACGGGCCGCAGGGCATCTGGATGGGGCTGATCCTCGGACTGTTTGCCTGTGCGCTGCTGCTGGGCCTGCGCTATCGGCAGGTGTCCGACCGTGCCGTCGGCCGGCATGCGGCGGGGACCGCCGCCTCAACCTGAAGGAGGATGTACCGGATGCGGACCGTCATGCGTGGCCTTGTGACCGGACTGCTGTGCCTGCTGGCCGCCTGCGCGACCGTGCCCACGACCGGAACGCCGGCGGAGCCGGGGCCGGGCGAGGTCCTCAACGGGCTGGTGGAGCGCTACTTCGACGAGCTGATGGCGCTGAATCCGACCGCGGCCACGATGTACGGCGAGGACGGCTACGACGACCGGCTCGAGCTGACGCCGACGCCCGGCTACCAGGCGGCGATGCGCGAGCTGTCGCAGCGCTACCTCGATGCCGTGCGGGCCGTAGATCCGCACGGCCTCTCTGACCAGGAGCGCCTCACGCGCGACATCTTCCTGCGTGAGCGCCGCCTCGAGCTCGAGGCCGACCGCTTCCCGTCGAGGCTGATGCCCTTCGACCAGTTCAACGGCGGCATTCCGGAGATCCTGGCGCTGTACGGCTCGGGTGCCAGCGCCCAGCCCTTCCGGACCCCCGAGGATTACGACCGATGGATCCGCCGCGCGTCGCAATTCCCCGACTGGGTCGAGGCGGCGATCGCCGCGATGCGCGAGGGCATGCAGGCGGGCGTCACGGTGCCGCGCGTCGCCATGGCGAAGAGCGTCCCATCGCTCGACGCGCTCGTCGTGCAGGCGGTGGAGGACAGCCCTTTCTACGCTCCGGTCAGGCACATTCCCGCAACCTGGCCGGAGGCCGAACGCCGCCGGATCCGTGACGAGATGACCCGGCTGGTGCGGGACACGCTGAATCCCGCCTACGCGAAGCTCCGCGACTTCGTGCGCAACGAGTACCTGCCGGCCTGCCGCGAGACCGTCGGCTGGTCGGCGCTGCCGGACGGCCCGGCGTGGTACGCGCAGCTGATCGCCTGGCACACCACGCTGGAGCTAGGCGACGACGCCGCGGCGTCCATCCACCGCACGGGCCTCGCGGAAGTCGCGCGCATCCGCGGCGAGATGGAGGCGGTGATGCGGCAAGTCGGGTTCGAAGGAGAACTGAAGGACTTCTTCAGGCATGTGCAGGAGGAGCCGGCGTTCTATTTCGAGCGGCCGGAGGACCTCGTCGCCGGCTACGAGGACGTCCGCCGGCGCGTCAACGCCGCGCTGCCGAAGTTGTTCTCGCACTTTCCCAAGGCGGATTACGTGGTCAAGCCGATCGAGGCGTTCCGCGCCGAGGCGAGCGCAGGCGCGCAGTACCAGCCGCCGGCGCCGGACGGATCGCGCCCGGGCATCTTCTATGTCAACACCTTCAACCTCAAGGCGCAGCCGAAGTTCGGCATGGAGACGCTGTCGCTGCACGAGGCGTCGCCGGGCCACCACTTCCAGGGTTCCATGCAGATCGAGCTGACCGGCCTGCCGCGCTTCCGCCGCTTCGGCGGCTATGTCGCCTACAGCGAAGGCTGGGCGCTGTACTCGGAGTCACTTGGCCACGAGCTCGGCCTGTTCGCCGACCCGATGTCCTGGTACGGGCGCCTGAACGACGAGATGCTGCGCGCCATGCGCCTGGTCGTGGACACCGGCCTGCACGCGCAGGGATGGAGCCGCGAGCAGGCGATCCGCTACATGCAGGACAACTCCTCGATGGCGGATTCCGACATCGTCGCGGAGGTCGAGCGCTACATCGTCAATCCCGGCCAGGCCCTGGGTTACAAGCTCGGCGACCTGCGCATGCAGGCGATGCGCCGCAAGTACGCGGCCCAGCTCGGCGAGCGCTTCGACGTGCGCGAGTTCCACTGGCAGGTGCTCAAGGACGGCTCGCTGCCGCTCGACGTGCTGGAGGCCCGGCTCGACCGCTGGGCGGCGTCGCAGCAGGACGCGCGGCCCTGAGGTCGGCCCGGGCCGGGTCAGCCCGCCATCAGGTCGACGTAGGCGCCTTCGATGAGGTCGCGCTCGTCGACGCCGAGCGCCAGCATGATGCGGCGCGCCTCGGCTTCGCCCCCCGCGGTGTCGTCGCCCGCGTCGAGCACCACCTCGAGTTCCATGAAGTCGCCGAGACCCTCGACCCGGTCCAGGTGAATGCGGGTGCGGCCGGCGAGGTAGAGCCGGCGGTGCTTGCGCACGCGGCCGGCGACGCCATAGGCGCGGGTGAGCGCCTCGCGCAGCGCCGCCGGGTCGGGGGTCGGCGCGATCACGTAGTCCGACAGTTTCGGGCCGCCCTGGTCGGGCCGCTGGTAGTGGATCAGCTGGCCGTGGTCGGGCGCGAGCTGGCGGAGCTTGAGCCGGCCCCGCGGGCAGGTGAAGAACGTGTCGTCCTGGGAAATATCCACCGGTCCGCTGTCCGCGATGGCGGCAGCCCGCGCCTCGACGGCGGCCAGGTCCGCGACCCGCGCCTTGATCTCGACGTTCCTTGCTCCGGGCATGTCGTCTCCGTGTGCGTCGTCGTTCAGCCGTGGCCGAGGGCACGCGGCCCGCTTTCGTAGAGGATGAAGGCCGCCATCAGCACCAGGAAGACCGCAAAGGCGCGCCGCAGCGTCTCCTGCGGCACGCGGCTGGAGAAGTGGCTGCCGGCAATGCTGCCTGCGGCGCCGAGCAGCACGAAGGTCCCGAGCACCTTCCAGTCGAGCGCCTGGCCCTGGGCCGAGAGCAGGTGCAGGTGCTTGGCGAAGCCGGTGAAGGCGTTGAGCGCGATGATGGCGAGGCTCGTGCCGACGGCGACGTGCATCCCGAGTCCGCCGAGCAGCACCAGCGCCGGAAGGATGAGGAACCCGCCGCCCACGCCGACGAAGCCGGTCAGCGCGCCGACTGCGAGGCCGTCGGCGACCACCTTGCCGAGCGGACGGGCCTCGCCGGCCGCCGGCTCGAGGCCGGCGCGACGGAACATCATCACCGACGCGGCGAGCATGACGAGCGCGAACACCACGAGCTGGACCGCGCCGCTGACGAAACCCGACAGCCAGGCCCCGGCGTAGGTGCCGGCCATGCCGGGCAGGCCGAACCAGGCGACGCTGCGCCAATCCACGAGGCCGCGCAGCGCGTTCTGCAGCGCGCCGGTCAAGGCCACCGCCCCCACGACGCCCAGCGACCCGGCGATGGCGATCTTCTCCGGCTGGCCGACGAGGTACACCAGCACCGGCACGGTGATGATCGACCCGCCGGAACCCAGCAGGCCGAGTGACAGTCCGATGGCGAGCGCGCCGAGCCATGCCAGCCACATGCGGGGAATTCCAGATAGGCGGGTGCACAGGATAGTGGGCCGGGCGGGGCGGCGGCCAGCGCGGGATCGAGGCCGCCGCCGGGCGCGTGGTATCGTCGGAAGTGAGTTGGTGAACCAGGGACAGCGATGACCCGACCCTTCGTCCAGTCGTTCCTGCACAAGCAGTCCTCCACCTGGACCTACGTGGTCCACGACGGCCGCGCGGCGGCGGTCATCGACCCGGCGCTCGACTTCGACGGCCACTCGGGGCTCACGGGTACGGCCTCGGCGGACGTGGTTGCCGCGTTCGTCCGTGAGGCGAACCTCGCCGTGGAGTGGATCCTCGAGACGCATGCGCACGCCGATCACCTGAGCGCCGCGCCGTTCCTCAGGCAGCAGCTCGGCGGCCGGGTCGCGATCGGCGAGGGCATCCGCAAGGTGCAGGCGACATTCAAGGACCTGCTCAACCTCGAGCCCGGATTCGCCGCCGACGGGCGGCAGTTCGACCACCTGTTCAGCGATGGCGAGGCGTTCAAGGTCGGGTCGCTGCCGGGTCGGGTGATCCCGACGCCGGGGCACACGAACGACAGCGTGACCTACCTGATCGGCGATGCGGCCTTCGTCGGCGACAGCCTGTTCATGCCGGACGGCGGGACCGCGCGCTGCGACTTCCCGGGCGGCGACGCGGGCGTGCTGTATGCGTCGATCCAGCGGCTCTATTCGCTGCCGGGCGACACCCGCGTGTTCGTCTGCCACGACTACGGGCCGGGCGGGCGCGAGCATCGGTGCGAGACCACCATCGCGGCCGAGCGGGCCGCGAACATCCACGTCCGCGATGGCGTCAGCGAGCAGGAATTCGTGGCGCTCAGGACGAAGCGCGACGCGACGCTCGCGGTGCCCGAGCTGCTGTATCCATCGATCCAGGTGAACGTCCGGGCCGGCGGGTTGCCGCCGCCGGAATCGAACGGACGGCGGTACCTGAAGCTGCCGGTACGATGAAAAGGTACCCGGTACAAGCCCGTCCCCGGACGGGGACAGGCCTGTACCTGCTACCTCCTTGACCGCCATCGTCCAGCCCCGCCATACTGCAGCGCAATGAACAATCGCCCGGCACGGCTTGCGACGATTCGCTGGTGGTGGCGCCGCTCCTCGGAGTGGACGCCGGGCGCGTAACCGTTTTCCTGCTACGAACCCGACCCATCTCCGAGCAATTGCCGGGGGTGGGTTTTTTGTTGTCCGCTCCCCGCTGCCGGTGACACGAGGAGCCCATGAAAGCACCGTTTGACATCGCCGCGGATCTCGACACGCCGGTCTCGGCTTACCTGAAGCTCGAGCCGTTCAAGCCGCGTTTCCTGCTCGAGAGCGTCGAGGGCGGGGAGCGGCTCGGCCGCTATTCCTTCATCGGCTTCGGCGACTGCCTCGAGGTCAGGCTGGACTCCACGGGCCTGCGGGTCGGCGGCGCGTCCCGCGCCGTGCCCTCGAGCCGCGACGGGTTGCTCGGCGCGTTGCGCGAGGCGCTCAAGGCCGCGCCCAGGCCCCTGCCCGCGATGCCCGGCATCCCGCTGGCCGGCGGCCTCGTCGGGGTCTCCGCCTACGACCTGGTGCGCTTCTTCGAGCGATTGCCCAGCAAGGCGCGGCCCGACCTGCCCGTCCCGGACGCCTGCTATCTCGCCCCACGCTCGTTCCTGGTCTTCGACCACGTCACGCGCGGCATGGCGCTGCTGCACGCCGGCCCGGACTCCGAACGCAGGCTGCTGCGCGCCGAGATCATCCGCGCACTGCGCGGGCCGGTGCCGTCGGGCCGCCGCCGCATCCGCGTCGCGCCCCCGGTGCCCAGCCTGAGCCGCGACGAGTTCCTCGCCGGCGTTGCGCGTACCCAGGAGTACATCGCCGCGGGCGACATCTACCAGCTGGTGCTGTCGGTGCGCTTCATGGGAGAGGGGGAACTCGACCCGTTCGAGACCTACCGCGCGCTCCGGCTGCTGAATCCCTCGCCCTACATGTACTACTGCGACCTCGGCGACCTGACCGTCGTCGGCTCGTCGCCGGAGGCGCTGGTCAAGCTCAATGCGGGGCGCGCGCAGCTGAGGCCGATCGCCGGCACCCGGCCGCGTGCCGACGACCCGGCGGTGGACCTGGCCCGCGGGCAGGAGCTGCTGGCCGACGCCAAGGAGAACGCCGAGCACGTCATGCTCGTGGACCTGGCGCGCAACGACCTTGGCCGCGTGGCGAAAGCGGGCTCGGTGCACGTGGATCCCTACCGCGTCATCGAGCGCTACAGCCACGTGATGCACATCGTCAGCGGGGTCGGCGGCGAGCTGGCGCCGGGCCGCGACATGTTCGACCTGTTCGCGGCCGCGTTCCCGGCCGGCACGCTGGTCGGCGCGCCCAAGGTCCGCGCGATGGAGATCATCGACGAGCTCGAGCCGGTACGCCGCGGCCTCTACGGCGGCACGGTGGGCTACTTCGGCCACGGCGGCGACATGGACCAGGCGATCACCATCCGCACGCTCGTCTTCGCCGGCGACCGCTACGTCTACCAGGCCGGCGCGGGCATCGTCGCCGACAGCTCGCCGGCGGCCGAGCACGACGAGGTGCTCGCCAAGAGCGCGGTGCTCGCACGGGCGCTCAAGATGGCCGAGGAGGGGCTGTGATGCCGCGCCTCCTGCTGATCGACAACTACGACTCGTTCACCTACAACCTGGTGCAGGCCTTCATGGTGCTCGGCGCGGAGGTGCTGGTCCGTCGCAACGACGAGGTCACCGTCGAGCAGGCGCTGGCGCTCGCGCCCACGCACCTGTGCATCTCGCCGGGACCCGGCACGCCGCGGGACGCGGGCGTGTCCATGACGATGATCGAGGCCTTTGCCGGGCGCGTGCCCGTGTTCGGCGTCTGCCTCGGCCACCAGTCGATGGTGGAGGTCTTCGGCGGCAAGGTCGTGCGCGCCGGACGGCTGATGCACGGCAAGACCTCGCCCGTGCACCACGACGGGCGCGGCGTGTTTACGGGGCTGCCCAACCCGTTCCAGGCGGGCCGCTACCACTCCCTGATCGCCCAGCGGGATGCGTTGCCGCCGTCGCTCGAGGTCACCGCCTGGACGGCGGAGGGCGAGATCATGGGCGTCCGCCACCGCGAGCTCGCGGTGGAGGGCGTGCAGTTCCACCCGGAGAGCATCCTGACGCCGGACGGACCGGCGCTCATGGGCAATTTCCTGCGCGTGGCCGCGCCGCGACGGGAGGCGTGCTGATGGCGAGACCCTTGAAGGAGACGCTCGAGGCGCTGCTCGAGCGTCGCGACCTGTCCGAGCAGGAGGCGTTCGAGCTCCTGGTCGCGCTGACCGACGTCGAGATGGCGCCGCCCATGGCGGGCGCCCTGCTCGCCGCGCTGCGGGCCAAGGGCGTGGGCGCCGACGAGGTGCGCGGCTTCGCGCGCGGCATGCGCTCGCTGGCCCGGCATCCGCGGATTCCGCCGGGCGCGCCGATCGCGGACGTGGTCGGCACCGGTGGTGACGGCTCGCATACCTTCAACCTGTCGACCGGCGCGGCGCTGCTGGCGGCCGCGGCGGGCGTGCGCATCGTCAAGCACGGCAACCGCTCGGTGTCCTCGCGCTCGGGCAGCGCGGACGTGCTCGAGCACCTCGGGCACCTCGGCCTCAGGCTGCCGCTCGACGAGGAGGCGGCCGGGCGCTGCCTTGCGGCGACCGGTTTCACCTTCCTGTTCGCACCGCATTACCACCCGGCGATGAGGGCCATCGCGCCGGTTCGCGCCGCGCTCGGCATCCGCACCGTGTTCAACCTGCTCGGACCCCTCACCAACCCGGCCGAGGCGCCCTACGCGGTGATCGGCGCGTGGAGCCTGGACGTCGCGAAGCTCATGGCCGACACCCTGGCGGGCATGCCGATTGCGCGCATGTTCGTCGTACACGGCGAGACGGGATGGGATGAACCGACACCGGCCGCGCCGTTCGCGCTGTTCGACGTGCGGCCTGGGAACGTCACCCGTTACCGGCGCGAGGCGGCGGACTTCGGCCTGCCGGGGTGC
>JAGTSG010000038.1 GCA_018261655.1 Pseudomonadota bacterium
TCCTCGGACCCTCCCCTGGCAAGCCCGACGCCCGGCGTCAGCAGCATTCGCAGGTCCAGGCCGCCGGCCGAGTGGCCGACGAAGTGCAGCTCACGCGCACGGAGACCGCCCGCTTCCAGCACCTGGCGCCGCAGCGCGTCCGCGCGCCGCCGGATCGACGACGTTGGCTGCGTCGCACAGCTGACGACACGAGCCTTGATGCCACGCCGCTCGAGCGCGCGAACGATCGCGCGTTCCACGTCCTCGAAGTAACTCACGGCCCCGGCGGCGGTGAAGCCGAAGAAACCCGGCACGAGGAACACCACGCGTTCTCTCATGACGGGACTCCGCCCGAAGCTACCACTCCCGGGCTTCTAGAGTGCGCGCCGACCCTGGATCACGTTCAGCAGGATCACGATGACCGCCAGCACCAGGAGAATGTGAATGAATCCCCCAAGGGTGTATGAGGTGACGAGACCCAGGAGCCACAAGACGACCAGGACGACAGCAATTGTCCAGAGCATGACTCTTCTCCTTGGTGCCGTGCCTGAATATCCTGCGCTCTTGCCTGCGAGCCGCACATGCGCACATTCCAGTCGGCAACCGACTGGAAGACGGCCGCTGTGACGGGAACGGTTCGCGGGCGCAGGAAAGACGCATTCGAATTCCTGGTGATACCACCCGGCAGCGAGCACACGGAGCACGGCAGGTAGCGCACGGACGAGCTGGCCGCCGGGGTCCTCGAGACGGACTACCGGACGGAACCGCGCTCTGTACGCCTGCGCACAGACGGGCGGTGCCAGGACACGGACACTTCAGATGCGCTGGTAAGGCGCGTATCTGCAGTTCACCGGAGTGTCATGAATGAAGACGTCAAGAGTCCTGGGCGCAGGCATTACAGCGCTCCTCCTGATCACGTCAGTCGGATGTGCATCCACGCGGACGCACGAGTCGACCGGGGAGTACATCGATGACAGCGTGATTACCGGCAAGGTCAAGGCCGCCATCATGGACGACTCGAGCCTGAAGTCCGCCGAAATCAACGTCGAGACATTCAAGGGCGTCGTTCAGCTGAGCGGCTTCGTGAACTCGACCGCGGACATCACCAGGGCAGTGCAGGTCGCACGGTCCGTCGACGGCGTGCAGGACGTCAAGAACAGCATGCAGCTCAAGAAATAGCCGGTCGGACGGTCGTCGGGCGTTTCGCCCGGGCATGCCGTCGTGCAGGGCGCGGCGTCCGCACCACGGCACCATGCCCGGGCCCTTGCCGCTTGAAGCCCACCGCGCCCCCCACTTTGACCTCCATCCCCAGGGTCCTGGAGGCGGAAGCCACGACCCGGGTCGGGGCTGCGGGGGCGGCCTTACCGCCTCCTGTTCTCGCCGAACATCATCTCCACGGCAACGCCGCCTCCCAGGACGGGCTCACGCTGCTCCTCGAGTGACTCCCGCGGCCAGGTAACGCCGGAGCGCAGCTCGAGGAACAGCCACTCCCGGTCGAAGATGGTGCGGCGATAGATGACCCTCAAGCCGTAGTCGACGATGGGCACCTCGCGCTCGGACTCCGCGTTGATCCCCACCTGGTAGGACAGGGCGCGCCCGTTGCGGAGGTTCTGAAAGAGGGTAACGCTCGAGAAGCAGCGGACACCCTCGGTCTCCTGGGAAAACGTGCCGGACACCGTCCAGCGGGCCAGCAGCGCGTCGGTGAAGAGCCGTTCCAGGTCGAATCGTGTCGTAGCCCCGAAACCCTCCGGCTCCTCCCAGAACACCGTCTCCCTCAGCCGCAGGAGGTTGCGTTCAAACATGGGCACCGCAACGCGGTACGTACCCTTGATGTACGGCCCAACGGGGGATTCGAGCGTGAGGCCGACGCCCACGTCGAAGTGCCCGGCACGCCGGCCTGGCTGGCTGTACCCCAGGCCGAGCAACACCGCGTCGTCGCCGGCGGCCCCGAACTGGCGCGGCAAGGCGTCGAAGTCGTCGCGCAGCTCGGTCACGTATTCATCCGGATCCAGCTTGCCGACGAAGACGCTGTAGCGGTCGCTCAGTTTCGGCAACTGCATCTGCAGCCGGAACCGCACGCTCGGGTCCCATTGATCGCGCTCGTCCCACAGGGTGCCGACGGAGAGCCTGCCGTGGGTGGCCTGGTACTCATCGTCGAACCTGGCGCTGCCGAAAAAGCCGTCGAACCAGACCGCGGTGGAGCACATCGTCCGGTAAAGGCCCACGTGCATGCGATCGATCCATGCCGGACCGCTTGGCTTGTCGCCGCAGATCTCGCCGGGATCGACGATCGGAAACGCGGGCTCGATGGGGACCGGCAGCTCCTGGATCCATTCCAGCGGCGAAGCTGGCGCCGCAGGCGGTGCCGGCGCCTCACCCTCCTGCGCCCCGGCCGGCGAGCACAGGAGCATCGCGAATGCGCAGGCAGCCGCCGGCCGTGCCCACCACGCAACGAACATGCGGATCATCGGACGTTCCCGCTCATCGCAGCCTCGAACGAATCGCACCCGGGTCAGACCGTCAGTGTCGGCCGTGTCGGTGAACGACACATGTCTCAGGCTAGAGGCGCGCGCCGCGCCGGTCTGTACGCTAACGAGCATAGGACGCCTGCGCCGGCGCGCTGGCGGCCACAGCGCCCGCCGCCACGATCGCCCTTGCCGTGCTAAATTGATTCATGCCCGCTGAGGCCGCGGACAACCCTTCCCACTTCGAACGCTGGCGCAGCGCAACGCTCGCCCCGTTCCAGCACCGCGCGTTCGCGCTGTTCTGGTGGGCCTCGCTGGTCTCCTCCTTCGGCGGCATGATCCAGACGGTCGGCGCCTCGTGGCTCATGACCACGATCGCGCCGTCCGCCGACCAGGTCGCGCTGGTCCAGACCGCGGGTTCGCTGCCGTTCTTCTTCCTGTCGCTGCTGGCCGGCGCCCTGGCGGACACGCGCGACCGCCGCTCGATCATGCTGGTCTCGCAGCTGTTGACCGTCGTGGCTTCCGCGGCGCTCGCCGCGGTTGCGCTCGCCGGCCGCATCACGCCGTCGCTGCTGCTCTGGCTCACGTTCCTGATCGGCTGCGGCGGAGCCATGTTCGCGCCGGCCTGGCAGGCATCGATCGGCGACCAGGTGCCGCGCTCCCAGATCGCCCCGGCCGTCATGGCCAACGCGGTCGGCTTCAACGTCGCGCGCAGCGTCGGGCCCGCGCTCGGCGGCGTCATCGTCGCGGCGGTCGGCGCAGCGGCCGCGTTCATCATCAACACCGTGTCGTACCTGGGCATCATCGCCACGCTGCTGTGGTGGCGGCCGGAACGGCCGCGCAGCGAGCTGCCGCCCGAGCCCCTGGGCACCGCGATCGCCGCCGGCGTCCGCTATTTCAGCCTCTCGCCGCACCTCATCGCGATCATGGTGCGCTGCGTCCTGTACACGATCCCGATCGCCGCCGCGCCGGCGCTGATGCCGATCGTGGCGCGCGACCTGCTCGGCGGCGGGGCTCCTACCTACGGCATCCTGCTGGGCGGCTTCGGGATCGGCGCCATGCTCGGGGCGCTCGCCAGCGCCACCCTGCGCAGCCGCTTCACCAGCGACGGGCTGCTGCGCGTACTGTCCGCCCTGGCCTGCGTCGCGATGGTCGCGATCGGCCAGAGCCGCTGGTTCACCGTGACGCTGCTGGCCCACGTGCTTGCGGGGTCCGTGTGGACGCTGGCCTTCGCCAACTTCAACATCGCGGTGCAGCTTTCCTCTCCCCGCTGGGTGACCGGGCGGATGCTGGCGACCTACCAGACGCTCGCTTTTGCCGCCATCGCGCTCGGCAGCTGGTGGTGGGGCGAGCTCGCCAGCGACCAGGGCGTGCGCGAGTCGCTGACGATCGCCGGCATCGCGTCGCTGGTGTCACTGGCGGCCGCACGCTGGCTGCCGGTCTCGGTGGAGAAGCTCGGCTCGCTGGACCCGCGCATCCGGGGCGAGGTCAGCCCGCCCAGCGTCGAGATCCATCCGGCCTCAGGCCCGATCGTGGTCACCATCGAATACCGCGTCCCTGCCGAGAACGCAGTGGAGTTCGTGGCGGTGATCAACGATCTCGGGCGGCTCCGGCGCCGCGATGGCGCGCGTGCCTGGTCCATCTCCCAGGACATCGACGAGCTCGACCGCTGGGTCGAGCGCTTCGAGAGCCCGACTTGGATGGATTACCTGCGCTGGCGGACCCGGCCGACCGAGTCCGACCAGATCGTGCGCGGGCGCGTCGCCCAGCTGATCGTCGGCGAGCACGGCAGCGTGCGCCGGCTCGTTGCGCGTCCGCCCGGCGCCGATCCCCTCGGCGCGCCGCCTGCGTCCGAGCCGGCGGTCACCGGCGTGGAGCGCGGCCTGCACGGCGACCTCACCTCCTGAATCAAAGCCAGCCCCTGGGTTCCGGTGATGCCCATCGGCCGTCGCAAGTTCCTCATCGGCGTCGCCCTGGCGGGCGCCACGTCGCTGCTGCCGCGGAGCCGGCGTGCACCAGGTTCTGCCGTGCTACCGGACGCTGCACGAGCTCGAGCAGCAGCTGGCCCGCCAGGTCTGAGGGCTGGACCGGCGCGCGTCACTTCCCCGGGCAGGCGCGCTGCAGGGTATCGAGCATGGCGCGCAGTTCCTCGATCGGCACCTGCCCGGGCGCGGAACTGGCCCTGCCGACGGCAAACGTCACCGTCGAACCGAACATCCAGCCGGCCACGCGGCTCAGCACGCCGTAGGCGCCCATGGACATGCTGATCAACGGCATCGCGAGCGTGCGGCTCGCCCGGTGGGTGGCACCGAGCAGCGTCAGCACGTCGTCGACGTCGCGTGGCATCACCGCGACCTTGGCGACGTCGCCGCCGAGCTCGCGCGCCTCGGCGAACTTCGCGTACAGGGCCTCGTCGCCCGGGGTCTCGTTGAAGTTGTGGTACGACAGGATGAGCCGGGTGCCGCTGGACCGCGCAGCAGCGCGCACCCGCTCGAGTTGCCCGCGCGGTGCGCTCATCTCGAAATCGATGAGTCCCATCGAACCCGTTTCGCACACGGCGACACACAGGTCGGCGACCTGTTCGTCGCCCAGCGGCACCGGCTGGCCGCCTTCGCGTGTCGAACGGATGGTGAAGATCAGGGGGATCGCGCCCGCCCGGGCGGCCAGGCGGCGCGACAGCTCGCAGACCTGCGCCACGTCTTCGAGTCCCGCGTAGAAGTCGGCCCGCCACTCGATGAGGTCCGGCCGCTTTTCCAGGACGACGTCGAGCTCGGGGAACAGCTCGTCGCGGGTGCGCGCGACGAGCGGCGTGCAGATGAGCGGCTCGCGACCGTCGCCGATGATGCGGCCGCGGATCTCCATTGCCCTGCTCATCGTCATGCCACCGGACTCCTGCGCTGCCGGTGCAGTCTAGCCGACGGCCCGGGGGATCCCCAATGTGCAGGCGCGGGGCCGCGCTCACGGCAGGTGGCCGGCAGACCACCACAGCAGCAGGTTGAGGGTCAGGACCGAGCCGGCGGTCGTCGACAGCAGCGCCGTCGCCGCGACGTCCTGCTGTCCGAACCGCTGGGCGATCACGGGATACATCGACATCACCGGCATGGCGGCCATCAGGACCGCTGCCAGCCGCAGTTCAGGCTCCAGCGTGCCCAGGCCGGTCGTCGAGACGATCGCCAGGGCCAGCCAGACTGCCAGGGGATGGACCGCGAGCTTGGCCGCAGCCATCAGGCCCACCTCGCGGAGCAGCCGCCCGAGGTGAATGCACGCCAGCGTTCCCCCAACGAAGAACAGGGAAAGAAAGGCGCTGGCGCGCCCGATCAGGTCGACGGTCCGGTCGAGGACCGGCGGGAGGTCCAGTTCCAGCAACGAGACGGCGACGCCCGCCAGCAGCCCGATGATCAACGGCCTCGACAGGACGCGCCGGAGGGACCTGGCAACCAGCCCGAGGCCGCCGGTAGCGGGTTCGCGTCCGCTTTCGGCCAGCAACAGGAACAGGGGCATCACCACCAGGTTCTCGACGATGACATTGATGGCCAGGGCGGTCCCGGCGACCTTGGGCAGCGCCACGAGCAGCACGGGAAACCCGATGAAGGCGCTGTTCGACGACACCGAGCCCATGGCGTAACAGGCGCTGGCCGCCCTGTCGCGCCTTCCGGCGTGGCGCGCCAGCACGAAAACCAGGCCGCCGACCATGAGCGAGGCGGCGGAGTATCCCAGCAGGTAGGGGGCACTCAGGACGTCGCCGATGTGCCGGTCCGCGAGCGAGCCGAAGACCATGGCGGGCAGCGCAAAGTCGACCGCCAGCGTGCCGAGCGCGCTGACGGCCTTTGGCGAGAACGCGCCCGCGCGCACGGCCAGGTAGCCGACCAGGATGGTGAGGTAGACCGGGCCGGTGATGACGAACACGTCAGGCATGGGCGGAGCCTGCCGGGCGACGAGCCTTCATCGGGACCATGGTGCCGTTCATGAGCCGGTAGCCGGTTGGCCGCGCGTTGACCTGCCGCTGCGAAGGCTGGTAGTGTACTATCTGGTCCGTACAACCGCACGAGTCTCCGGCGGGCGGCCAGCAGGCGGGTACACCGGTCCGCTACACCTGCCGCCAGCCAGGGAGCCACCGCATGAAGCACCGCTACTCGCTCGCGCACCTCTCGGCCCTGATGTTGCCCCCGCCCGACCTGATCGAGGTCGCGGCCCGGGCCGGCTACGACTTCGTGGGCCTGAGGACGAACCGGGTGACGACCGACGAGCCGCTGTATGCGCTGACGGACGACCGGCAACTGATGCGCGAGACCAAGGCGCGGCTGACCGGGACCGGCGTGCGCGTGCTCGACATCGAGCTCGCGCGGATGGGCCCGGAACAGGACGCCCGCAGCTACCTGCCGCTGCTCGAGGTCGCTGCCGAGCTCGATGCCAGGGACGTGATCGGGCAGCTCCCGGATCCCGACCGGGCACGCGCGACGGAACGATTCGCCGAGCTGTGCGACCTCGGCAGGCCGCTGGGAATCCACATCAACCTGGAATTCCCGTCGTGGACCGAGACACCGGACCTCGCCACGGCCACGGAGGTCCTCGAGGCAGTGAACCGGCCCAACGCCGGCATCCTGGTCGACATGCTCCACTTCGGCCGGTCGGGATCCAGCCTCGAGCAGCTTTCGCGTCTCCCGCGCCACTGGTTCCGCTATGCGCACCTGTGCGACGCACCCGCCGAGGCGCCGGCCGACAAGCGTGGGCTGATCCACGCCGCCCGCTGTGAGCGCCTGTTCCCGGGCGAAGGCGGCCTCGGCGTGCGCGAGATCCTCGCCTGCATGCCCGACGACATTCCGTATGCGCTCGAGATCCCGCGGCTGTCACTGGCGCGAGTCCTCGGCATCGAGGAATATGTCCGGGTGGCGCTCGACGCCACGCGCCGGCACCTCGACGGCTGGACCGGTCCTCGCCCGGACGGCGGTGACCGGCGGTCCCCAGTTGCACACCCGGGCTTCACGCCGTGACGTCCAACGTGACTCAACCCGCCACTCGCGCCGAAATCGACGTGTGTGTCAGCGAAGTGGGCCCCCGCGACGGCCTGCAGAGCATCCAGCGCACGATGCCCACCGAGGCCAAGATCCGCTGGATCGAGGCGCTTGCCGCGGCCGGCCTGCGGGAGATCGAGGTCGGCTCCTTCGTGTCGGCGAAGCGGCTGCCGCAGATGGCCGACGCAGCCGACGTGGTCCGCGCGGCATGCCGCATACCGGGCCTCGAGGTCCTGGCGCTGGCACCCAACGCCAGGTACGCGGCGCTCGCGATGGCTGCGGGCGTGCATCGCGTCACCATGCCCGTCTCCGCTTCGCGGTCGCACAGCCAGCGGAACGTCAACATGACGCCCGAAGAGGCGGTCGAGCAGGTGCGCCAGGCCTGCGCGCACCGGGATCAGTCCGGCAGCGCGCGCCGACAGGCCGTCGAAGTCGGCATCTCGACGGCCTTCGGCTGCACGATCGAGGGGCCCGTCCCGGAGGACTGGGTCATGGAGCTGGCCGTCCGCCTGGCTGAGGCCGGGGCAGACAGCATCGGCCTGTCGGATGGCTCGGGTTACGCCAATCCCGCCCAGGTCAGGCGGATGTTCACGCGGCTGCGCCGTGAAATCGGCGACCTGGCCGGCGCCGCCCACCTGCACAACACGCGCGGGCAGGGACTGGCCAACGTCGTCGCGGCGCTCGATGCGGGCGTCACGACCTTCGACGCGTCGCAGGCGGGGCTGGGCGGTTGCCCCTATGCGCCAGGCGCGACCGGCAACATCGTGACGGAAGACCTCGTGTTCCTGCTGGAAAGCATGGGCCTGAGGACCGGCGTCGACATCGGACGCCTGCTCGAGGCGCGCAAGGTCCTGGCCGACGCGTTGCCCGGTGAACCGCTGTACGGCTACGTCGCGGAGGCAGGCCTGCCGAAGGGATTCCGGCCGGCGTCGGAACAGCGGGACGCTGGCTAGCTCCCGAGCCAGTCGGCCGCGGACCCGGCCGGCGGCGTTGCCTCCCGGAACCTCGCCTGCGCCGCCAGGCGCACCGGCGCGTTGCGCTCGCCGTAGCGATCGTACTCACCCACGCGCTGCAGGACTTCGAAGAACAGTCCCTCGACCTCTCGGAAGTAGAAGTGGAACAGCGCGCCCTGGTCGTCGGCGTCGTACAGGATGTTGAACTCGCGCATCGCCTCGAGCGTGTCGCCCGGCAGGTCGTAGCGGGCCGCGAGGTCGGCATAGTAGTTGCCGCCGATTTCCAGCACATGCTCCCGCTTGGCGTGCCGCGCGGTGGCGAAGATATCCGCGGTCTCGATGGCAATCTGCTGGATGCCGGCGCCGTGGGACGTCTCGATGAAGCGTCGCGGGCCCGCACCGAAGCCGCTGGCGGTACTGAACGGCAGGCGCACGGTGCCCGCCCGATTGCGGGCCACGCGACTGCGGACGACACCCGCGGGATCGATGAGGCTGGTCGCCGAGCCAACCTCGAGACCGAGCATGGACCGGAAGAAGAGCGACACCGGCAGGAAATCCGTGTCGCGCACCGCGTGCCCGACGTGATCGATGCGCAGCACCTCGCTGCGTTCGGAACCGGCCGAACCCGCCGTGGGGACGAAGTCCACCTCGTAGAACGGCCGGCCCCCGGGCGTCGCGGGCACCAGGTTGTACAGGACGCCGCCGGGACCCTCGACGCCGGGAATCTCGAGCTCGCCCGCAGCCGCGCTGGCCTCGACCCAGGCATAGCCGAGCCGGCTCGCGCGCTGCTCCAGCAGGCCCGGGTTGCGGACGGTGAGCCCGACGGCGCACACGCCGAGGCCGTGCTCCCAGAAGTACGACTCCGCGTAACTGTCAGGTTCCAGGTTGAGGACGACATTCGCGTTGCCCATCCGGAACAGCCGGACGTCCTTCGACCGGTGCCGGTGCGTCTCGTGCAGGCCGATGTCGTTCAGTATCTCGACCAGCCTCCCCTCCTCGCTCGCTTCGACCGCGAACTCCACGAACGCGATTTCGCGGGGCATCGTCGCGTCGGCGAGACTCGCGGCCTCGGACGTCGAGTGGCGCGCCTCGATCTCCGCCGAAAGCCACTCGAGCGACCGCCGGCCCTCGACCGCGACCGCCGCGCCGCTGGCCGAGAGAAAAGCGTCGCTGTAGATCTCGTGCGAATAGAAGCCGTCGTAACCCGTGGCATCGACACATCGCACGACCTCGACCACCGGCCGGTCGCCCTGGCCGGGAAAGCAGCGGTAGTGCCGGCTGAGGTGCGCGATCCCCACGTCCAGGACCGGCGCATCGGCAAGGTGCACGAGGACGATCCTGTCCGCGGGAATTTCCGCGATGTCGACCGGGTCCGCCGCCAGCGCCGCGATGTAGAAGGCGTTGAGCACGATGCCCAGCCTGTCGTGGTCAGCCAGCCGGACGACCTGCCAGGCCTGCTGGTAGTCCGTGACGTGCCGCGCCCAGGGAACCGGCTCGTAGCCGATCGAGATGCCCATCGGCCCGGCCAGGTCGGCGAGCCTCCTCAGGTGCTCGGCCGCCAGCGCTGCGTCGTCGATGGCGTCGACGGAGCTGTTGCTGCGGACGATCAATGACGAGGCGCCCAGCTCGGCGGCGACGTCGAGCCTGCACTGCGCCCGGCGGAAGTTCCGGCGGATGATCCTCTCGGGTTCCGCCTCGAAGTCGCAGAGCGGCTGCAGCGCGACGATGCTGAGGCCCAGGTCCGAGGCGATGCCGCGAACGGCCGCCGGCGACAGTTCCGACACGATCAGGTCCGCCTCGCAGATCTCGACCCCGTCGAAGCCGGCCGTGGCCGCCAGCTCGAGCTTGGCCCTGAGGCTCCCGGGGAGTGAAACGGTTGCGATGGAGCGCTTCATCTGATGACCTCACGATCCAATCGCCGCCGGCCATGGCATGCCGGAGAGACCGGAACCGACGTGACGCGGCCGACCGCCAGCCCGTCCCCGGTCGCGGCGACCTGTCCCGTATATTGGAGCCGCGACGCCGCACGGGCAATACTGCCGGGGACCGGCGCTCTCGCGAATCGAGTGCCGCCATGTAGAATGCCCCGGGTGCAGCCGCGCCGGATTTCGCCAGGGGCGTGCGCACGGACCAGCCAGGAACCCAGCAACGCCGGGCAGCCTCGGACGAGAAGACGATGCAGAGCAGGAAAGCCAAGAAACGGTCGCGTGGCGCCGCCGCCGCAGCGACCACCGAGGCCGAACAGACACGAGCGAACATCCTGAAGGTTGCGACGGAGGAGTTCGCGACCAAGGGGCTGTCGGGGGCCCGGGTCGACGCGATCGCCGCGAAGACGCTCGCGTCCAAGCGGATGATCTACTACTACTTCGGCGGCAAGACCGGCCTTTACAGCGCCGTGCTGGAACGGGCCTACGCGGACATTCGCGCGGAAGAGGCGCAGTTCGACCTCGCCCACATGCCGCCGCGCGAGGCGCTGCGGCGCCTGATCGAGGTCACCTTCGACTACGACGAGAACCACACGAAGTTCGTCAGCCTCGTCAGCATCGAGAACATCCACCGGGCCAAGTACCTGTCGAAGCTGCCGTCACTGCGTGACATCAACCAGAGCGCCATCCGCACGCTCGAGGACATCCTGCAGCGGGGCCGGGCCGAGGGCGTATTCCGCGACGGGTTCGACGCCCTCGACCTCCATCTCCTGATCAGCGCGTTCTGTTTCTTCCGCGTCTCCAACCGGCATACCTTCGAGGCGCTCTTCGACTGCGATTTCGCCAGTCCCAGGCTGCGGGCCAGGCACCGGAAGATGATCACCGAGGCCGTGCTCGCCTACGTCGAGCCGTGATGCGTCGCACGAGGCGTGCCGGAATGCCCGAGCGACCGTCCCCTGCCGCCAGGCCGTCCGGAGCGTGAACGCGTGACCGGCCGGGAGGACACCTGGGCGGCGGTGGACGCCTACCTGGTCGAGGCCTTCTCGCTGGAGGATGACGTCCTGGTCGCGACGCGGCAGGCCTGCGATGCCGCGGGCCTGCCGGCCATCGGCGTCACCGCGCCGCAGGGCCGGTTCCTGCAGATCCTGGCCCGCATGCTGCGCGCGAAGTCCATCCTCGAGATCGGGACCCTGGGCGGCTACAGCGCCATCTGGCTCGGGCGGGCGCTCGGGCCCGGTGGCCGGCTCGTCAGCCTGGAGATCAATCCCGCCCACGCCGCGGTCGCGCGCGCCAACCTCGCCCGCGCCGGCCTGGACGCCGGCTGCGAGGTGCTCGTCGGTCCGGCAATCGAGCAGCTGCCGCTGCTCGAGGGCAGGCCGCCCGCCCCCTTTGACTTCGTGTTCATCGACGCCGACAAGCCCTCCATCCCCGCCTATTTCGAGTGGGCCCTGAGGCTCACCCGCCGCGGCAGCCTCATCGTCGTCGACAACGTGATCCGCAAGGGCGCCGTCGCCGATCCCGGCAACCCGGATCCGGCGGTCCTCGGCGTCCGGCGACTCAACGAACTGATGGCGAGGGATCCGCGCGTCAGCGCCACGGCCATCCAGACGGTCGGGCTCAAGGGCCACGACGGCTTCGCCCTGGCGCTGGTCGTCGCCGGCGACTGAAGGCCGCGCAGGGGCGGCCTGCCCCGCCCGCCATTGACTTGGACGTACCAGTTCGTACACAGTACAGCCGGACCAGGTCGACGACCTGCTTGCCCCGGAGAGGCCATGGCCAGGGAACTGACCGACGCTGAGCGTCGCTCCATCGACGAAATGATCGCCCGCGCCCGCGCCGCGATGCGCGAGGTCCGGGACTACGACCAGGCACGCATCGACCGGCTGTGCCAGGCGCTCGGCTGGGCGACGGCCAACGAAAAGACCTTCGGACGCATCGTCGAGATGAGCGTCAGGGAGAGCGGCCTGGGCGACCCGGAGGGCCGCAATTCCAAGCGGATGAAGATCATCGGCGTGCTGCGCGACGCGCTGCGCCAGAAGAGCACCGGCATCATCGAGGAGATTCCCGAAAAGGGCATCGTCAAGTACGCGAAGCCGGCCGGCGTAATCGCCTCGCTGGTGCCCACCACCAATCCGGAACTCACGCCTCCCTACACCGGGATCTACGCGCTGAAGGCGCTGGACGCGGTGATCTTCTCCCCCCACCCGCGCTCGAAGGGCACCACCTTCGAGATGGTGCGCGTCATGCGCGAGGCCATCAGCCGCCAGGGGGCGCCGGCCGACCTGTTCCAGTGCATCGAGACGCCCAGCATCCCGGTGACCCAGTACCTCATGGCAAGCTGCGACCTGACGCTCGCCACCGGCGGCCAGCCGATGGTGCGGGCCGCATACAGCTCGGGCAAGCCGGCCTACGGGGTCGGCGCCGGAAACTCGACGATGGTGATCGACGAGACGGCCGACATCGACATCGCCGCGCGCAACACGCGGACTTCCAAGACCTCCGACTTCGGGTCCGGCTGCTCGGCCGACGGCAACATCCTGATCGACGACCGGATCTACGACGCGATGGTCGCGGCGCTCATCCGGGAGGGCGGCTACCTGGCGACGGCGGCGCAGGCCGCGGCCATCGAGAAGGTGATGTGGGACGACGAGGGCCATCGCCTTCCCGACACCGTCGCCTGCCCGCCGCAGGTCATCGCGCGGGCCGCCGGGTTCGAGATCCCGGCCGACCGGAAGTTCATCATGGTGGAGAACGACAGGATCGGCCCGCAGCACAATTACTCGCGCGAGAAGCTCACGACGCTGCTGGCGGTCTACCGCTATCACGGCTTCGACCAGGCGCTCGACATGGTTGCACAGATCTACGAAGTCGGCGGAAAGGGGCACTCCTGCGGCATCTACTCGCACGACGACGGGCACATCGACCGTCTCGCGCGCCTCGCGCCGGTGAGCCGGATGATGGTGCGCCAGGCGCAGTCCAAGGCCAACGCGGGCTCGTTCACCAACGGCATGCCGATGACCTCGAGCCTGGGTTGCGGGATCTGGGGCGGCAACATCACCAACGAGAACATCCACCTGAAACACTTCCTGCAGACCACGTGGGTGAGTCGCCCCATCCCGGAGGACCGGCCGCCGGACCAGGAGCTGTTCGGGGAGTTCTACAACTCGGAGACCTTCTGACCATGAAGGCCACTGCCGCGCAGCTGCTGGTCCGGTACCTGGAACGTCGCGGGGTCCGGCACGTCTTCGGCCTCTGCGGGCACACCAACATCGCGGTCCTCTCGGCCATGGCCGGCAGTTCCGTGCGATTCGTCAACGTCAGGCACGAACAGGTCGCCGCGCATGCCGCCGACGGCTACGCGCGGGTGACCGGCAGGGCCTCGGTCGTCCTCACGCACCTCGGGCCCGGGCTCACCAACGCCGCGACAGGGGTCGCCAACGCCGCGCTGGACTGCATCCCGATGGTCGTCATCGCGGGCGACGTGCCTTCGCACTACTACGGGAAGCACCCGCACCAGGAGGTCAACCTCCACGCCGACGGCGCGCAGTTCGAGATCTACAGGCCTTTCGTCAAGCGCGCGTGGCGCGTCGAGCGCGCGGCGCTCCTGCCCGAGATCATGGAGAAGGCGTTCCTGCTGGCCGAGAGCGGCCAGCCCGGGCCGGTGCTGGTGGACGTGCCGATGGACGTCTTCTCGCAGGAACTGGACCCGGCGCTCTTCGACCGGCTGGATCACAACGCCAGGGAACTGCGCCGCCCCTCGATTTCGCCGGCGACGGCGCGCGAGATCGTCGCCGCGCTGGGACAGGCCCGGCGTCCGGTCATCTACGCGGGGGGTGGCGTGATCGGCGCGCGCGCCAGTGGCGAACTCCAGGCCTTCGTCGATCACATGGGCATCCCGGTGGCGCACAGCCTGATGGGCAAGGGGGTCCTCCCGGACGACCACCCGCTGGTGCTCGGGATGAGCGGGTTCTGGGGGACCGCGCTGGTGAACCAGGCCTGCCTGGCGGCCGACCAGATGCTCGCCCTCGGCACCCGCTTCAAAGAGGCGGACTCGAGCTCGTGGTATCCGGGCTATACGTTCAACATTCCCCCGACGCGGCTGATGCACATCGACATCGAGCCCTCGGAAATCGGCCGCAACTACCCCACCGCGGTCGGCGCCGTGGCGGACCTCAAGGAGGCGCTCGCGGTGCTGGTCGAGGTGGCGAGGGAGATGTACCCCGGCGGGCGGCGCGACGAGGCGACGATCCGCCAGATCGCCGAGGCCCGGCGCGAATTCGCCGCGCGGAACGCGGCCATGCAGCGCAGCGACGCCTTCCCGATGATGCCGGAACGCATCCTCGCGGAAGTCCGCGACCTGCTGCCGCGGGACGCCATCATCACGACCGACGTCGGCTGGAACAAGAACGGCGTGGGCCAGCAGTTCCCGGTCTACACCCCCGGCAGCGTGCTGACCCCGGGCGGCTACGCGACCATGGGCTTCGGGCCTCCCGCGGCCATCGGCGCCAAGCTGGCGAGACCCGACGCGGTGGTGGTGTCGATGGTCGGGGACGGCGGCTTCGGGCAGAACCCCGCGGCACTCGCCACGGCGGTCGCGGAAGGCCTGCCGATCACCTGGATCGTGATGAACAACAACGCCTTCGGCACGATCGCGGGACTGCAGCAGGCGCACTTCGGCACGACCTACGGCACGGTGTTCCCGGCGCCATCGGGCGACTGGAGCGACATCAAGCCGGACTACGCCCAGATCGCGCGGGCCTACGGCTGCGAGGGAGTCCGGCTGCAATCGGCAGGCGAACTCAGGCCCGCGCTCGAGCGCGCCCTGCAGTCCGGCCGGCCCTTCGTGATCGACGTGCCGATGAAGAACAACCCGACGCCGACGACGGGTCACTGGAACATCCTCGACATCTACTCGCCCGGCAAGCAGATCTCACACGTCGCAACGCCGTGACACCATGAAATTCAAGCGCAAGCCCCCCTATCTCGTCGGGCTCATCGGCTCGAGCATCCAGGCATCGCTCTCGCCCGCCATGCACGAGGGCGAGGGCGAACGCCACGGGTTGCTGTACATGTACCGGCTGCTCGACCTCGACGTGCTCGGCGTCGACGTCCAGGCGTTGCCGCGGCTGCTCGATGCCGCGCAGCTGACCGGCTTCTCCGGCCTGAACATCACGCATCCCTGCAAGCAGGCGGTGATTCCCCTGCTCGACGAGCTGTCCGCCGACGCGGCGGCGATCGGCGCAGAGCATCCGTGAAGGACTGGACTCGGCGCCGCGCGACAGCGTCGTCCTGCTCGGCGCGGGCGGGGCCGGTGCCGCCGTGGCCCACGGCCTGCTGAACCTGGGCACGAAACACCTGGCGATCTGCGACAAGGTGCCCGAGCGGGCCGAGGCGCTGGCCGCGGCGCTGTGCGCGCGCTTCGGTCCCGGTCGCGCGGCCGCGAGTTCCGACCTGGACCGCGTGATGTCGCTCGCCGACGGACTGGTCCACGCCACGCCGACCGGCATGGTGCGCCACCCCGGCCTTCCGCTGCGCCCGGACCTGCTGAAGCCCTCGCACTGGGTGGCCGAGATCGTCTACTTTCCGCTCGAGACCGAGCTGCTTCGCCTGGCGCGCCGGCTGGGATGCCGCCACCTGGACGGCAGCGGCATGGCGGTGCACCAGGCAGCGGCCGCCTTCCGCCTGTTCACCGGCATCGAGGCGGATGCCGGGCAGATGCGCCGCGACTTCGACCAGCTCGTCAGCGCGCGGCGGAGCCTTGCGGGAACCGATGCGTCGGTTCCCTCGGTGGCCTGAACGGCCGGACGCGCCCGGGCGGCGCAGCGGCGGCATGGGACCATCGCAGACTCCTGCCGGTGCGCGCGACAGGCGGGCGCCCGGGACACCAGAGGGGGGATGAATGCAAGCTGGAACAGATCCGACGGGCCGGCCGCTGGCCGGGGCCGGCCGCAGCCGGGCGCGCCTGGTGGTGCTCGTGCTGATGAGCGTCGGCACCATGATCAATTACCTCGACCGCGCGGTGCTCGGCGTCGCCGCTCCCTCGATGACGAAGGAGCTGGGACTCGATGCGGTCGTGATGGGCATCGTGTTCTCGGTGTTCTCCTGGACCTACGCCGCGGCCCAGATTCCGGGTGGCGCCTTCCTGGACCGGGTCGGCGTCCGGCTGGCCTATTTCTGGTCCGTGACGGTCTGGTCGCTGTTCACGTTCCTGCAGGGGCTGGCGACCGGGCTGTATTCGCTGGTCTTCTACCGCCTCGGCCTCGGTGTCGCGGAAGCGCCGTGTTTCCCGGCCAACAGCCGTATCCTGAGCAGCTGGTTTCCCCAGCACGAGCGCGCCCGCGCCACCAGCGCCTACTCGGTCGGGCAGTACTTCGGGCTCGCCTTCCTGAGCCCGCTGCTCTTCTGGATCGTCGCGACGCTGGGCTGGCGCGCCCTGTTCATCATCGCCGGCGGCCTGGGATTCGTGTTTGCGGCCATCTGGTTCAGGATGTACCGCGATCCGCACGAGAGTCCGCGCGTCAACCAGGCGGAGCTGGACTACATCGAGGCCGGTGGCGGACTCGGCCATGCCGGTCCGCCCGCGCGCTTCGAGTGGCGCAACATCGGCCTGCTGCTCCGCAAGAGGCAGATCCTCGGCGCCGCCATCGGCCAGTTCGGCGGCAACTCGACGCTGGTGTTCTTCCTGACCTGGTTTCCGACCTACCTGGCGACCGAGCGCCAGATGGAGTGGCTGAAGGTCGGCTTCTACGCGGTGCTGCCCTTCATCGCCGCCTCCGTCGGCGTGATCGCGGGCGGGTGGCTGTCGGACAGGATCATTCACCGCACCGGCTCCGCCACGGTCGGGCGCAAGCTGCCCATCCTGACGGGACTGTTGCTGGCCTCGACGATCATTGCCGCCAACTATGTCGACAGCGACCAACTGGTGATCCTGATCATGTCGATCGCCTTCTTCGGCCAGGGCATGGTCAACCTCGGGTGGACCCTGCTGACCGACGTCGCGCCCAAGCGGCTGATCGGGCTGTCGGGCGGGATCTTCAACCTGGTCGCCAACCTGGCAGGCATCGTGACGCCGATCGTCATCGGGATCATCGTCGGCCGGACCGGGTCGTTCGTCGGCGCGCTCGCCTATGTCGGCACGGTCGCCGCCATCGGCGCGCTGTCCTACATCTTCGTCGTCGGCGAGGTCCGGCGGGTGGAGATCGACTGAGCCGGCCGGCGCTGGACAGGGTCGGGCTTCTGGACTGAATACATGCCGGTCAACGCCTCGCCCCAGCCGGTCATTGACATGTACGAACTAGTACGTGTAGCTTCGGCAATTGAAGGCAGGGGCACGACGGGCTGACGCTTGTCGGAGATCACCAAGTGACACTTCTGGAGGGGCTCATGAGTACTGATACATCCCAACGCGCCGCGATCCGCCGGGGCCTGCGCTCGTCCGTCAGGGCGGTCCTGTGGTCCGCCGCCGTCGCGCCGCTGGCCGCCATGCCGGCGTTCGCTGCCGAGACCACCGAAACCACGAAGCTGGAAGAGATCGTGGTCACCGGCTCCCTGATCCGCAGCCCCAACCAGGTGTCGGCGAGCCCGATCGTCTCGACCGGGATGGACACCCTCGAGAAGGGCGGCGACGTGTCGCTCATCGCGAACCTCAACCAGATGCCGCAGTTCAACGCGACGTCCGGCGTCTTCTCGGGCGGCCAGGGCACGGGCGGCCGGGTGACGATCAACCTGCGCGGCCTGGGCTCCAACCGCAACCTGGTGCTCCTCGACGGGCGCCGGCTGCCGCTGTCGGACATCAACGGCAACGTGGACACCAACGCCATCCCCGAGATGGCCGTGTCGTCCATCGACGTCATCACCGGCGGCGCCTCGGCCGTGTACGGCTCGGACGCCATGTCGGGCGTGGTGAACTTCATGACCGTCCCGTACTTCGACGGCATCGAGGCCGACGTCCAGTTCGGCGACTCGAGCCGCGGCGACGTGCAGAAGGTCGCGGCGTCCTTTGCGCTGGGATCGAGCTTCGCCGACGACAAGGGGCACGTGCTGGTGTCGGTCGGCTACACGGACCGCGAAGGGATGTACGGCTCCGAGAGAAAGTTCTTTGAGTTCGTCACGCCGTCGGGGTTCATCGGCCAGGGAACGTTCGTTCCGTCTTCCGGCAACTTCCCGAACCAGGATGCCGTCAACGCGCTGTTTGCCAGCTACGGGGCGGTTACACCGGTCGCCAACAACCTGAACCTGGGCTTCAATGACGACGGCACGCTCTTCACGCAGACCGGCGCCAAGAACTACAAGGGCCCGACGACGGATGGCTATGCGGTGCTGGGCGGCAACGTCCGCATGCCGGTCGGGCCCCAGTTCCTGCTCGTCACCCCGACCGATCGCACGTCGCTGTTCAGCAAGTTCGACTACGAAGTCAGCGAGGCGCTGACCCTCTACGGCCAGTTGATGTACGTCGACTCGACGGTCTATACCGAGAGCGGCGGCAGCCTGACGCAATTCGGCACACTGACGACCATCCCGGTCACCAATCCGTTCATTCCCGATGACCTGAGCGGCCTGCTGGCCACGCGACCGAACCCGACCGCGCCGTTCACCTGGAACGGTCGCTACGTCGGCATTCACTACAAGGGCTGGGACGAGCAGTACACCACGGCGCAGTACCTGCTGGGCGCCAAGGGCGACCTGCCCTTCAAGGACTGGACCTACGACCTCTACGGGTCGATCGACAGCACCGACCACAACCAGACGATGTTCCACGCGGTGCTGAAGAGTCGCGTACAGCAGCTGTTGAACGCGCCGGACGGCGGGGACTCGATCTGTGACGGCGGCTTCAACCCGTTCGGGATCGTCAACAGTACCGTCATTTCGCAGGAGTGCGTGGACTACATGACGACCACGGCCACCAGCACGGAGTGGCTGGAGCAGTCCATCGTGCAGGGCACGGTCCAGGGCTCGCTCTTCGAGCTGCCGGCCGGCAACGTCAGGGCGGCCCTGCTGGCCGGCTGGCGCGAGAACACCTACGAGTACAATCCCGACCACGCCCTCGCTTCGCAGGACATCGAGGCGGTGCTCGCCTCGCAGGCCGCCAAGGGCGACATTGACGTCACCGAGTTTGCCTTGCAGATCGAGGTGCCGTTGCTCGCGGACGCGCAGATGGCCAGGAGCCTGACGCTGGGCGCCGGCTACCGTTACTCCGACTACAGCACCGCCGGCGGCGTGAACGCCTACGAAGGCGACATCAAGTGGCGGCCCGTCGACTCGATACTGCTGCGCACGAGTTACCAGCGCGCGGTTCGCGCGCCGAGCATCGGCGAACTGTATGCGGCGGAGGTGGGCAGCCAGGTCCCGTTCGGGACGCCGCCGACCTCGATCGGCGATCCCTGCGACGTTCGCTCCACGGCCCGGACCGGGGCCGGCGGGGACGAGGTCCGGGACTTGTGCCTCGAGCAGGGCATCCCGCTGGACATCATCGACACCTACACCTTCCCGACCACGGCGACCGCGGGCGTCCTGAGCGGCAACCCGGAACTCGAACCCGAGACGGCGGACACGTTCAACGTGGGCGTCCAGTGGACCTCCACGTCCGCCTCCGAGCTGTGGGGCAACCAGTCGCTCTCGGTCGACTACTACAACATCGAGATCAACGACGTCATCTCCGTCGTGCCGGGACTGACGACGCTCAGCAAGTGCTACAACCTCGACGGCACCAACCCGACCTATTCGAACGACTCGGTCTTCTGCCAGCTGCTGCACCGCGATGCGAACGGCCTGCTGCAGCTGATCGAGACGCCCTACCTGAACCTGGGCGCCCTCTCGACCGACGGCGTCGACGTGGATTACAGCTGGCGACCGAGCCTGTCGGCCTTTGGTGCGGACGCCCCGGGCAACCTGTTCTTCCACACCTACGTCAGCTACGTGAATTCCTTTGAGATCCAGACGATCTCGGGCGAGCCGTCCCAGGACTTCGTGCACACGATCGCCGTCGGCGCCTCGCACCCGCAATGGAAGGCCATGACCGACATCGGCTGGGAGACCGAGACTTTCTCCGTCGGCCTGCGCTGGCGCTATCTCGAGTCGATGGACGACATCACCTCCGTGACGACGCCGGCGACGCCGGCGCCCGGGACGCCCACGTACAACACCTACGATCTGTTCGGCACTTACTCGCCGACCGAGAGGCTGGAATTCCGCGCGGGCATCACCAACTTCACGGACGAGCTGTCGGTCAAGGTCTCGACGTCGCAGTGGAGCACCGATCCGTCGGTCTACGATCCGATCGGGCGTCAGTACTACCTTGGGATGCGGTTCTCGCTGTAAGACGCTGGTGGGGCGGCGGTTCGGGAACCGCCGCCCCGTTCGGGCGGGCCGCGTGGGCCGCCTCCGCAACGCCATCGCGCTGGCCGCGCTGGTAATTGCCGCCGGTGCGATGCCCCGGGAGCCGGCCTGGTCCGCTCCCGCCGCGTGCCCGCCCGCCTCCGGATTCGGGCTCCTCTGCGGGCAGACGCGCCCCGAGGACCTGGCGCGAATCCCGGGCACCCGCTGGGTGATCGCCAGCGGCTTCAGCGCCGGGGCCGGCCTGAAGCTCGTGGACACGGCCGGGCGATCCCTGCGACCGGCGTACCGCGGTACGAGCGCCGAGGTCGGCCGGCCCGCGGACGCATTTCCGCATTGTCAGACGGCCCCCGACCCGGAACTCTTCAATGCCCAGGGACTGAGCCTGCGTGCCGCCGGCGAGGGCCGGTATCGGCTCTACGTGGTCAATCACGGCGGACGGGAGAGCGTCGAGGTCTTCGACGTCGATGCGCGGCCGGACGTGCCGACGCTCGCGTGGCGGGGCTGCGTGCTGCTGCCGGCGGCGCTGGCCGCGAACAGCGTCGCGTCGTATTCGGACGGCACGCTGCTGGTCACCGTGCTGGTCCACCCCGGGGACACGTTCGCCGACTTCGTCGAGGGCAGGAACACTGGCGGCGTCTACCAGTGGCGTCCCGGCACCGCGGGCTTCGAACGGGTTCCGGGCACCGAGCTGCCGGGCAACAACGGCATCGAGACCGCGGCCGATGACAGCGGCTTCTTCGTCGTCGCCTTCGGCCGCCACGCGATCCTGCGCTATTCGCGACACGATCCCGCGGCGCCGCCGGTCCAGTCCGTCGCGCCGGGCTTCATGCCCGACAACGTCCACTGGGACGGCGGGAAGTTGATCACCGCGGGCATGATGTACGATGAACCGGCCTGCGGCGGCACGCGCAAGGTGATCGATGGCCGGGCCGACGACATGCGCTGTCACCGCGGCACCGTCGTGGCCGAGCTCGATCCTCAGCTCATGACCTTCCGCATCGTCGCCTATGCGCCGCCCGACCCGACCTTCAATGGCGCGTCGGCGGCGGTCCTGGTCGGCGGCGAGCTGTGGCTGGGCTCGTATCAAAGCGACTGCCTGGCCTATCGCTCGCTCCCCTGGTTGAATGAGTGAGGCGCGACCAGGCCGGTTGACCGGCCGATTGCGGAGGCGCCCATGAAGGACTCTCGCCTGGTGCTGGGTGCGTCGGGACTGGCGCTGCTGCTGGCGCTGCCCTCGTGGCCGACCCAGGCGCAGGCGTCCCCGCCGCCGCAATCCGCAGTCCAGGACCGGCCCGGCCCTGCGCCCGGGCAGGCGCGCCACGCCGGGCGCACCGTGGATGACTCCTCGCCGGCGGCCTGGCCCGCGCTCGTGCGGCCGCCGGCCGGCGCGCCGAACGTGCTCGTGGTCATGACTGACGACGTCGGTTACGGCGCCAGCAGCACCTTCGGCGGCCCGGTCCCGACACCGACCCTGGACGCCCTCGCCGCTCGCGGCCTTCGCTACAACCGCTTCCACACGGCGGCGATGTGCTCGCCCACCCGCGCCGCGCTGCTGACGGGACGCAACCACACCCGCGTCGGCATGGGCGCCGTGACGGACCGGGCCACCGGATACGACGGCTACACCACGATCATTCCCGACACCGCAGCCACCGTCGCCGAGGTGCTGAAGAGGAACGGCTACAGCACGGCCGTCTTCGGGAAGTGGCACCTCGCGCCGCTGTGGGAGACCGGTCCGAACGGTCCCTACGATCACTGGCCCACGCAGATGGGCTTCGAGCACTTCTACGGCTTCATGGCCGGCGACACCGACCAGTGGGCCCCGACGCTCTACCAGGACCAGACGCCGATCGAGCCGCCCGCGGACGATCCCGGGTACATCCTCGACCGGGCCCTGGCCGACAAGGCGATCCGGTGGATGAACGAACGCAAGTCGACGGCCCCGGACAAGCCGTTCTTCCTCTACTTCGCCCCGGGGACGGCCCACGCCCCGCACCACGCACCCGCCGAGTGGGTCGCCCGGTTCCGGGGCGCGTTCGACCAGGGATGGGACGCGATGCGCGAGGAGACGCTCGCGCGCCAGAAGCGGCTCGGCATCGTGCCGGCGGGCACCCGGTTGACGGCGCGTCCCGCGCAGATCCCGGCCTGGTCCTCCCTCT
Source organism: Pseudomonadota bacterium (assembly GCA_018261655.1). GTDB lineage: Bacteria > Pseudomonadota > Gammaproteobacteria > Steroidobacterales > Steroidobacteraceae > SG8-30. Next base: position 22,829 of record JAGTSG010000038.1, read on the forward strand.
CCGACACGCAGCGACGGGTCTACGCCCGGGAGATGGAGGCCTTCGCCGCCGCGCTGGCCTTCGCGGACGACCAGGTCGGTCGCGTGATCGGGGCCCTGGACGACATGGGCCAGAGGGACAACACCCTGGTCATCTACCTCCAGGGCGACAACGGCGGCAGCGGCGAAGGCGGCCTGTCAGGCGCGTTCAACGAGAGCTCGATCCTCAACGGACTCGTGGAGGACCTCGATGACACGGCCGGCAAGCTCGATCTGCTCGGCACCCGCTACGCGCACAGCAACTTCCCGGCCGGCTGGGGCTGGGCGACGAGCGCGCCTTTCCAGTGGATGAAGGTCATCGCCTCGCACTTCGGCAGTTCGGCCAATGGCATGGTCATGTCGTGGCCCGCGAGGATCAGGCAGCCCGGCACGCTCCGGCCCCAGTTCCACCACGTGATCGACCTCATGCCGACGATCCTCGAAGCTGCGGGTGTCGCCATGCCCGCGACGGTGGGCGGCGTCGCCCAGATGCCGCTCGACGGGATCTCGATGGCCTACACCTGGGACGACGCAGAGGCGCCTTCGCGCCGGCGCACGCAGTTCTTCACGATCTACGACAACCTCGCCATCTACCACGATGGCTGGGTCGCTGCGACCACGCCCGTGACCTTCCCCTGGGAGCTGGTCGCCAACAAGCCCGGGCAGGTCAGGGGCCGCCGCTGGGAGCTCTACGACGTCAACGGCGACTTCAGCGAGTCCGTGGACCTGGCGAAGAAACACCCGGACAGGCTGGCAGCCCTGCAGGACCTGCACTGGGCGGAGGCGGCGCGGAACAATGCGCTCCCCATCCACCGCGGCGAGGGCGGCGAAGGCAAGCCGAGCTGGATCGGCAGCCAGACCCGCTTCACCTTTTATCCGGGAACGACGCGACTCCTGACCGCGAATGCGCCACCCACCGTGAACCGGTCCTTCTACATCACTGCGGAAGTCGAGCTGTCGGAGGGCCGGGCGGACGGCATGCTGGTCACGCACGGCGGTCGCTCGGGCGGATATGGCTTCTACGTGCTGCACGGGAAGCTGGTGTTCCACTACAACCTCGCGGGCATCCAGCGCTTCGACATCGTCTCGACGCGCCCGCTCGCGACGGGCCGGCACGAGCTCGAGGCCCGGGTTGTCTATGACGGCGGCGGCCGGGGACAGGGCGCGACGGTGACGCTGAAGCAGGACGGTCTCGAGATCGGCTCGGGCCGGATCGATCGGACACTGCCGAGGCTGTACGCGCTGGACGCGATGTTCGACGTCGGTACCGACACCGGGTCGCCGGTGTCGGAGGGTTACGCCGTGCCGTTCACCTCGGCCGCGCTCAGGAAGCTGCAGTTCGAGGTGGGCGCGCCGCCGGTCCCGTAGCCCGCGCAACCTCACCGGGTGACATGGGCTAACGCTTGGTGGTCGCGTCGCCGATCGTGGCCTCGATGAAGTCGATCGACTGTTGCAGCGCGCCCTTGCTGGTGTCGCGCGTCGATTCCGGCGTCTTGCCAATCCAGCTGTGCCCGACGCCGGGAACGACGACCATCTTCGTCGGTACCCCGGCCGCCTGCAGGGCCGCGTGGAATCTCGTGGTCTGGTCCACGCTGACCGTCTGGTCGTCCGTGCCGTGCATCAGGAAGATCGGCGGATCCTTCGCGTCGACGTAGCTCGTCGGCGACGCAGCGCGCAGCCGGTCGGCCGGGCACGGCGCATCCTGGCAGGCCAGGAACAGGTTCATGATGTTCGGGGGCGCGGAGGTGCTCCCGGTCGTCTGGGCGTACGCGGTCTCCAGGTCATACATGCCGTACCACGCCACCGCGCCCTGGACGCAGTCGGAGACTTCGTCGGCTCCTTCCGGGCTCGAAGGGCTGGTCTCGACGTTGCCCGTGGCGGAGGCTCCAGCGCGGGGACGCCGCAGGTCACGGCGGCCAGCGCCGCCAGGTGCCCGCCGGCGGACTGGCCCCACGTCATGCCGCGCGCCGGATCGAGGTTGTATTTCACCGCGTTGACCCGCAGCCAGCGGATCGCGGCCTTGACGTCCTGGATGGCCGCCGGGAACGGGGCCTCCCGCGAGAACCGGTAGCCGACCGACGCCACGACATAGCCCTCGGCAGCGAGCGACGCCAGCACCTTCGGCCAGTCGCTGTAGGCGCCGCTGCGACGGGGCCCGCCCATGACCCAGCCGCCGCCGTGGACGTACATGACCCACGGCCTCGGCCCTGCCTTGCTGAAAGACTCCGGAGGCAGGAACAGGTCCAGCGTCATCGGCCGGTAGCCCGGCAAGGTCTGATAGGTCACGTTCGGCAGGCCGGTGACGCCGCCGGGAAACGCGAGGGACACGTTCGCGAAGGAATCGAGACCGACCGCCTGAACCCCCTCGCCCACGTCCGCCTGGCTGGCGATCCGCTCGCCGACCGAGGCCGCCTGGGCAGTGCCTGCCAGCGGAGCTCCGGCAATGCACAGCCACGCCAGCGCCATCATCGTCTTCATCGTTTCGACCTCGTTGTCATGCGCGCGGGAGGAACCCGTACCCACTGTGGCCATCAGTCGCGCGGCGTCCTCCGCCCGGTGGCGGGGGGCTCCGCCAGCGGCGGATTGGCCGCCTGGAAGGCGAATCGCGCGGCATCCATCGGCCTGACCTGCAGGGTGTCGCCGATGTCGAGCAGGCGCGGCTTGTCCGGCGTCCAGACCGGCCACCTGGCCGCCGCGGTGGACGGGTTTCCGGTCTCGGCAAACGAGATCAGCATGGACGTCATCGACCGCGCCAGCTCACGGTCGGCGTCCGTCCACAGCCGGGTCGGCCTGAACATGTTCAGCGCGTCGAGCGTCTGCAACCAGTAGGGGACGTCCGAGGTGTGGTAGGCGCCGATGCGTTCCGGGTGGTCCGCGGGCTGGACCGCCGGGTTGAACGGCTGCACGTGCGAGAACTGGTACACGAACACCGGTGCCTTGCCGGCACGATGCTGGGCATGGGCCCAGCCCCACGAGCCCTGTGCCGGCCAGCCCGCCTCGCGCACGGCGGCGGATGCCATCGCGCGCGCTTCCGCATCCGTCGCTGCCGGATACAGCTTGTGAAATTCGCTGGCCTTGTCGCCGTACAGACGGCTCACCTCGGCGTCGAACTGGTCCTTCGTGTCGACCCTGGTCAGGCCATCGCGGGTGAAGCCTGCCGCCTCGTCGCGCGTGAAGCCGGTGATGACCGGCACGTCATTCTGCCTGCCCTCGGCAAACAACTGGTCCGGGGAGGCCGGCAGCAGGTAGCCGTCGATGTTGGCGTTCCCGACCCGGACGGTGCCCCTGCAACCCATCTGGCAGTCCTGCTGAAGGGACAGCAGCTGGTCGGCCGGCACCTGGCGCAGCGCGGCAATACCGTCCGCCTTCAGCAGCTCGGCCACCTCGATCCCGGTCTTCTCGGCCTCGGCGAGCGTTCGCAGCCCCGCCCCGGCTGGGCGCGAGAACAGGCTGCCGCTCATGCCGACGACGCCGCGGAACAGGCCCCTGGCCAGCGGCGTGGACTGGAGCAGCGACACCGACATCGAGCCGGCCGACTGCCCGGAGATGACGACCTTGTCGGGATCGCCACCAAACGCGGCGATGTTGCGACGGATCCAGTGCAGCGCGGCGACCTGGTCGAGGATGCCGTAGTTGCCGGAGGAGCGGACCGGCGACTCGGCGGTCAGTTCCGGGTGCGCCATGAAGCCCAGCAGGCCGACCCGGTAGTTCAGGTTGACGAAGAGGGCGCCGGAGCGCGCGACGTTCTCGCCGCCATACAGGGCCATGCCGCTGGAGCCGATCGTGAACCCGCCGCCGTAGATGAACACGATGACCGGCAGCTTGTCGCCCGCCCTGGCGCTTCCCGGGGCCCAGATGTTGAGGAACAGGCAGTCCTCGCTCGTCGCCTCTTCGCCGAAATAGTGATTGATGTTGTGCGGGCGCAGGACCTGGATGCACTCGGGCATCTTCCGGTCGGCGTGATACACACCGGTCCAGGGCTCGAGCGGCTGCGGGGCCTTCCAGCGCAGGTCGCCGGTCGGCGCCTGCGCGAAGCGCAGGCCCAGGTAGGCCTTGACCCCGGAGTCCAGCAGCTTCCCGCTGACCAGGCCCGTGTCGATCCGGACCGGGTCACCGGGAATCGGTTGTTCGACGACCTGGGCGCGCGCGACGCCTGGCAGGAGAAACACGGCGGCCGTGGCGACGACCGCCCGGACCAGGGCGGACGACGGCCGCCATCCGCCGAAACCGACAGTCAACCTGGTCGCCAGTGCCATGCCCGCCTCCTTGCCAGATGACGGGCTGCCGGACGCCAACGGAGCCCCGATCATCACTCGATCACGCACCGAGGCTAGAGTATACGAACTAGTTAGTCAACACGCGGCCCAGGCGTCTTTTCCCGGTATCTGGTGACGATTGGATCGTCAGTTCATCGGTACGGACGATCGGCGCCGGGCAGGGGTCGCGCCGATTCCGCAGGCACGACCTGCGCGTGACGGCGGGCCAGGTCGATGCGGTGCCGCGGCGGCGGGAGGCAGTCGACCGCGAACGCCTCCCGCTCGAACGCGTTGTCGCGGTAGGCGCAGCGCCCGCACGCCGCCTGCCAGGCGCTCGACAGCAGGTAGGCCGGCAGAAAGAGCGGGCCCCAGCGCTCGTACTGCCGGACGTGGACCCGTTCATGGGGACGAACGGCTGCGAGCGTCGATTCGCTGATGCCGAGGATGACGTGGCCGAAGGTAATGGCGCTGAAGCGCCACGGCGCCGGCAGTTCGTCGATCAGGCGACCCACGACCCCGCCGCTGAACTCGGCGGTGCCGGACTGCCAGCGCACGCGACCCCCGAGGCACAACATGACCAGGCCCAGCAATGCGCCGAGCGCGGTGTTCGGCGCGGCCCAGGCGTAGGCAAGAGTGCGTGTGACCATGCGACCCGCCTGGCGGCCTAGAGCGCCCGCCGTTCCCTCTTGCCCGCGCGCCCCGAGTACCTCACCTTCGCGTCCAGCACGTCGACCTCCACCGACGTGCTACGCCCGCCGTACACCGCGGTCTTGAGCCAGGCGAATTCCGCCTCGAGGTCCTCTGCGGCCATCTCCCGCCACCAGCAGCGAGCGTCCGCGTCCCAGCGGTACTGCCTGGCCCTGAGCACGTCCTTGGTCTCGAACGGCGAACCCGTGGCCCACACCCGGTAGGTCGGCTCCCGGGCCCGATCGAGCAGTACCTTGAGCGCCGTGGCCGGACGCGAAGTATCGGCCACCCTGGCAAACAGGCTGGGTTGCGTGCCGACGCCGCCTGAAGTATCCGGCCTGGCGCCCCACATCCCCTGCAGCGGTCGCCTCAGGATCTCGAGCAACGCCCGGCAGTCCACCTCCGCCCGGTGCCCGTCATAGAAGAACCCGTATTGATAGGCCAGGTACTCGAGCTTGGCCGAGCCGATCCCGGCCCCATCCCAGGCAATCTCCCGGAAAGAACACGCCCACGGCAGGGACGCGAACCAGGGAAAGCGCTCCTCGACGAACTTCCGGTCGAACCCGGCGTTGTGCGCGATCACCAGCGCCACGCCGTCCATCAGCCGCTTCACGGCCGCCTCGTCCAGCCGCTGGCCGGCGACCATCTCGTCCGTGATGCCGTGAATCGCCGTGGACGCCGGCGGGATCGCCATCCCCGGATCCTCGAGCCCGTCGTAGGTCCCGAGCACGCGCCCGACGGCCCCGGACTCGCGCGCATATTCGAACACCACGATCCCGAGCTCGATCAGCTTGTCGGTGCCGAACTCCATCCCGGTGGTCTCGGTGTCGAGGATCGCTGCGCGACTGACGCCGGGCCCGGCGAGCGCCGGATACTCGATCGATGGACGTGTCCAGCCGCCTGAGCACCCGGTAATCCGGATGCCGGCCGACTTCGACCGCCAGGTGTTCGACGTCCGCTGGCGCGCTCTTCCTGGTCATTACTTCCTCGTCTGTGCCGGCGGTCGTCGCTAACGAATCTCCAGGATCTCCGCCTCACCGTTGACTAGTGCCACGACGTCGCCTGCAGCGGCGCCGAGCAGCGACCTGGCGATCGGCGAAACGTACGAGACCTTCCCGGCGGCAGGATCGGCTTCGTCTTCCCCTACGACCTGGTACCGCGCCCGCGTCCCATCTCCGTGCTCGAGCAGCACGGTCGAACCGAAGCGGACCACGTCGTTCTCGCTGGGTGGCAGCACGACTTCCGCGGTCCGGCGCCGATCGGTCCAGTACCTCAGGTCCCGCTGCACGCGCGCGACGGCCGCGCGGTCATCGACCGCGCGGGCCTCCGACAGCGCGGCCTGCAGTCGCTCGACGGTGGCCTCGATCAGGGCGAGCCCCGCCGGCGTCACGAAGTTGCGATGTGCAGTCGCTCGACGGTGGCCTCGATCAGGGCGAGCCCCGCCGGCGTCACGAAGTTGCGATGCGGACTGACCACCAGCTCGGGCAGCAGGTCCGCCTCGGCGTCGTCGGATTCCTTGACGAAGGCCCGGCTCATGGGTCGCCCCGTGTTCCGCGGTCGAGCGAGGTCGCGCTCAGCGCGGATGAATGTTGAAGTGCAGAGAGCGGTCCCTGTACCGGTCGTCGCGGGTCGCCTGGCCGGTCGCGACCAGCACGTACAGGATGTTGAGCGCCTGCAGCGCGCTCTTGACGAGGCGCGGCTTGCGCGAGCGGGTCGCCAGGCCCGGTGCCGTCAGGTTCTGGTGACCGGCGTAGTTGCGCCGCACATAGTTGACGGCCGTGGCGCTGACCAGGTTGAAGTAGCCGGTATCCGGCTTGGTCAGCGATTCCGACATCACCACGTAGGCCTTGCCGCTCTCGAAGACGTGGTAGGTCTGCCTCATGCCCGAGACTTCACCCCGGTACTGCAGGCCCTTGGCCAGGTTGCGGATCTTCATTGAACGTCCCCCGCTGTGAGCAGCCCCGGGTAGTCTAGACCCGTTGCCTTCGCGTGCCACACCGCGCTACTCCCCCTTCTCCGCCAGCGCCCGGACTTTCCGGATGCTGAGCGTGCCCTTGGCACCCCACCCGGACTCGCCCGCGGGCACCCCGGGCCGGAATGCCTCGTACAAGCGGAATGCCTCCTCCGCGAGCGCCGCGGGCCGGCGCGACCGGGCCAGGTCCGTCATGGCGGAGCGTACGTCAGCCAGTGCATCCCCGAACTTCGACGCCAGGTACTTCTCGACGCTCTGCGGCGTGACCGGCTTCTGGTCCTTGCCCACCGCGCGCAGCCCGTCGTCCGTGTGCAGCACCGGCACCGCGCGACCGAGGAGCTCCAGCCGGAACACGCCAGCCTGCTTCGCCTTCTGCGCCCGCTTCTTCCGCACCTCCTCCGGAGAAGGCGTGAAGATCCCGAGCCGCTGGCCCTTGGACTGCGCGGTCAGGCCGGCCACGGCCTTGCCTAGCGTCAGCGCCTCGTCCGCGTTGAACCCGAGCCGCTCGGCCACCACCGCCGACCAGAGGGTCAGGACCGGCGCGCGATTGATCTTGACGCTGTCCATCGTGCGGCCTCGTCCGGTGGGTCTTTGGCCTGAGGGCAACATGATGCGCCTCGTACGGAGACGCGGCCAGAGGCCCCCGTCCGTTTCAGGCTGATTCCAACCCGCGGCGCATCCCCCGCATCTCACTGACAAGGCGGACGGCTCCTGCCGGCCGCCGATCTGGTGCGAACACGCTCAAGGGGGCTGCCAGTGGACATCGCAGCGTTGACGCCGGCCCAGGGCGCCGGCTCCGGGCACGCATCCAGCAGCGAACGCCGGCTCGGCCTGCTGACGGGCCTGGTGCTGTACCTGCTGGCCGGCGCCTTCGCGCTGCCCGCCCTGGCGGTGGACATCGACGGCCGCATCGACTCCCAGGAGTGGAGGGAAGCGCGGCACGTCACCGATTTCCGCAAGGTCCAGCCGTTGAACGGCGAGCCCGCGACGCTGGCCACCGAGGCGTGGATCCTCGCCACGCCCGAAGGCCTCGCGGTGGCCTTCCGCAACGTCCAGCCGCCCTCCGTGCCGCGCACGCTGCAGCGCGTGCAGCGCGACTTCGTCGAACAGGTCGACCGCGTGAACCTGATGGTCGACTTCGACGGCGATCACCGCACCGGCTACAACTTCACGGTCAGCTCCACCGACGGCGTCTACGACGCCATCATCACCAACGAGTCCAGCTTCAATTCGGACTGGGACGGCCACTGGCACCACGCCGTCGCCGGCGACGAGGAGAGCTGGAGCGTCGAGATCCTGGTGCCCTGGCACATCGCGCCGATGCGCAAGGCCGCCGACGAGCGCACGCTCGGGATCTACGTCGACCGCATCGTCGGCACCACCGGCGAGCGCGTCGCCTGGCCGATGGCGAGCTACCAGCGGCCGCGCTTCCTGTCGGACTTCCAGCCGGTCTCCGTGCCCGACTACAGCCAGGCGCTGCTGGCCATCACGCCGTACGTCTCCGGCGTCTACGATGCCGTGGACCAGGACAACCACGCTGACGCGGGCGCAGACGTGTTCTGGAAGCCGAGCGGCCAGGTACAGCTGACCGCGACGATCAACCCGGACTTCGGGCAGGTCGAGAGCGACGACCTGGTGGTCAACTTCGGCGCCGTGGAGACCTACTTCAGCGACAAGCGCCCCTTCTTTACCGAGAACCAGGGCATCTTCGAATTTACGACGCCGTCGGACTACAGCCAGCTGCTCTACACGCGGCGCGTCGGCGGCACCGCCGACGACGGCGAGGGGCTCGGCGACATCGTCGCCGCCCTCAAGCTGAACGGCAGCCTGGGCGCCACCAAGTACGGCCTGTTCGCCGCCGACGAGGCCGATGCCGTCGGCCGCACCTTTACTGCGCTGCGCCTGGTGCGCGACTTCGACAGCCAGAACCTCGGCCTGATGGCGACACACGTGGACAGGCCCTACCTCGATCGCGAGGCCAGCGTCGTCGGTCTCGACCACGACTGGCGCCCGACGGCGCACTGGAACGTGCGCACGCGACTCATCGGCAGCGACGTCGCGGAGGGCGGCGAGACGACACGGGATGGCGGCGCCACCGTCTGGGCCGACTACGAGATGGATCACGGCTGGCGCCAGCAGTGGATCGGCATCCACTTCGGCAACGAACTCGACATCAACGATGCCGGGTACCTGCAACGCAACAGCGTCAATTACCTGCACTGGCAGGTGAGCCGCCGCTTTACCGAGCTGCCCGCCGAGTCGCGCTACGCGTCGAAGGACTGGCGCGGGCGCGTCAGCACCGACTACAACGACCACGGCCAGCTGATGGGCCACCAGTTCCGCCTGAGCCGCGACAGCCGGCTGCGCGACGGCAGCTCGGAGTACGCCCAGGTCAACGTCAACAGCGCCGGCTACGACGACCTGCTGACGCGCGGCCACGGCGCGCTGTGGCTGCCGCCGAACTTCAACAGCTCCTTCAGCTACGAGCGGCCGCGCCAGGGCCACTGGGGATACCAGGTCAGGCTGCAGGCGTTCAGCGGTGGGCTGTCGGGCAACGAGCAGATTGGCTACGACGCCTACGTCGAGCCGCGTTACTTCATCAACGACGCTTTCCAGGTCCATGCCGGCATCGAGCTCAACCACACGCCGGACTGGCTGGTCTGGCAGTACGACAACCTGATTGGCAGCTTCGACGGACGCGAGATCGACCTGAGCGCCGGGCTCACCTGGATGGCCAGCAACCGCCACGAACTGCGCGTGAAGCTGCAGGCCATCGGCCTGGAGGCGCGGCTGCGCCAGGCCTACCGCGTCGATTCCGCCGGCCACGCGATCCCGAGCGACGAGCCCGTGGACGACTTCAGCGTCAGCAGCCTCGGGTTCCAGGTCCGCTATCGGTTCGAGTTCGCGCCGCTCTCCTATCTGTACGTGGTGTACGGCCGCGGCGGGTACGAGGAGGGCCTGGTGACCGACGGTGCCGCCGGCGAGGTCCGCGACAGCTTCAGCCTGCGCGACGACGAACAGCTGCTGGTGAAGTTCTCGTACCGGTTCGAGAATTAGGCGGGCGGTGTCGCCGCGTCAGGCGACCCGCCGCGCGTGGGCA
>JAGTSG010000093.1 GCA_018261655.1 Pseudomonadota bacterium
CCGCGCGAAGGTCGGAGAGGTCGTGCGATTCGCGTCGCGCGGCGGGATCCGCGAACTGCTGGCAGTCGTCAACCTCGATGCGGCGGGCGTCGGCCTGACCGACGAGACGGGCGCCCTTACCTGCTCGCCGGAGCCGCTCCCGTACGCGGTGCCGGAGGCCGGCGAGGCGTGACCGCCCGGCTCAGAGGTCCACGAGCTCGACTTCGGAGGCCGCAATAGGTTCGCCGGAGAACACCGAGCCGACCCGCGCGAATCGTTCGGGACCGTCGGTCGCCATCATGCGTACGGCGCCGATGCCCGCGGCACGCTGGAGTCCGAGGCGGGCCAGCTGCGCGGCCGTGGCCGCCGCGGTCGTCTCCGCGGAGTCGACGATCGTGACGCCCTGGCCGACGATGCGACGGATCGGCGCGACGAGCGCCGGAAAATGCGTGCATCCCAGCAACAGCGTGTCCGGCGCCGCGTCCCCGGAGAACACAGGCTCCAGGTAGCGTCGCACCACCGCCTCGACGATCGGGCCGTCCGTCCAGCCCTCCTCGGCCAGCGCGACGAACAGCGGGCAGGCCTTCTGGGTCACCACGGCGTGTGGCGCCAGCGCCGCGAGGCTGCGCGGGTAGGCGCCGCCGCGGACCGTGCCCTCGGTCGCGATCACCGCGATGCGTCCGCTGCGCGTGGCTTGCGCAGCGGCCGCGGCGCCCGGCTCGATCACGCCGATCACGGGAATCGGCGCCAGTCGCACCGCGAGGGCCGGGATCGCCACCGAGGAAGCGGTGTTGCAGGCGACGACGAGACACTTGATGCCGCGCGCAGCCAGCGCCTCCGCCGCCTGCATGGCGTAGCGCGCGACGGTCGCGGCGCTCTTGGTGCCGTAAGGCAGCCGGGCGGTGTCGCCGAGGTAGAGGAAATCCTCCGACGGCAGCGCGGCGCGCAGCGCCCGCAGCACGGTCAACCCGCCGACGCCGGAGTCGAAGACGCCGATGGGGAGAGCGGAAATACCAGTCATGACCGACGAGGTACCAGGTACCAGCCTGTCCCCAGGGCGGGACAGGTTGGTACCTGGTATCTCCGCTGCCACTTCACGCCTCCGGCCTCATCTGCGGGAACAGCAGCACGTCGCGGATGCTGGGCGAGTCGGTCAGCAGCATCACCACGCGGTCGATGCCGACCCCGAGCCCCGCGGCGGGCGGCAGGCCGTACTCGAGCGCGCGGACGTAGTCGGCGTCGAAGAACATGGCCTCGTCATCGCCGGCATCCTTGCGCTCCACCTGCTCGCGGAAGCGCTCCGCCTGGTCCTCGGGGTCGTTCAGCTCGGAGAAGCCGTTGGCGATCTCGCGGCCGCCGATGAAGAACTCGAAACGGTCCGTGATGAAGGGATCGAGGTCGTTGCGGCGCGCCAGCGGCGACACCTCGGCCGGGTAGGAGTGCACGAACGTCGGCTGCTGGAGCGTGTGCTCGCCGGTCCTGTCGAAGATCTCGGTCTGTAGCTTGCCCGCACCATCGTGCCTGCCGGCCTCGATGCCGAGCCTGGCGGCGACGCCGCGCAGGTAGTCGAGGTCGCGGATCCGCGCCGGGTCGAAGCCCGGGTTCTCCCTGAGGACCAGCTCCTCGATGGAGATGCGGGCGAACGGCCCGTTGAAGTCATGGACCTTGCCCTGGTAAGGCACCTGGCGCGTGCCCAGCACGGTATCGGCCAGGCCCTGCATCATGCGCTCGACCAGGCCCATCAGGTCGCGGAAGTCGGCAAAGGCCTGGTACAGCTCCAGCATGGTGAACTCGGGGTTGTGCTGCGTCGACAGCCCCTCGTTCCTGAAGTTGCGGTTGATCTCGTAGACGCGCTCGAAGCCGCCGACCACCAGCCGCTTCAGGTACAGCTCGGGCGCGATGCGCAGGTACATGTCGATGTCGAGCGCGTTGTGGTGCGTCACGAACGGGCGGGCCGCGGCGCCGCCAGGGATCGGCTGCATCATCGGCGTCTCGACTTCCATGAAGCCCTGGGCATCGAGGAAGGCGCGCAGGTAACGGACGATCGCGGTCCGCGCCTGGAACGTCTGGCGGCTGCGCTCGCTGACGATCAGGTCCACGTAGCGCTGCCGGTAGCGGGTCTCGGTGTCCGACAGGCCGTGCCACTTGTCCGGCAGCGGCCGCAGCGACTTGACCAGCAGGCGCGCGGATTCCGCCTTCACCGACAGCTCGCCGGCGCGCGTGCGCATCAGCGTGCCTTCGGCCGCGACGATGTCGCCGACGTCCCAGCCCTTGAACTCCTCGTAGGCGTCGCCGAGGACGTTCGACTGCAGGTACACCTGGAGCTGGCCGCTGGCGTCCTGCAGCTTGGCGAACGAGGCCTTGCCCATCACCCGCTTGAACATCATCCGGCCGGCCACGCGGACGCGCACCGGATGCGCCTCCAGCGACTCGTTGGAGTGCGCGCCGAAGGTGGCGTGCAGGTCTCCCGCCAGCGCGTCGCGGCGGAAGTCGTTCGGGTAAGCGATGCCGGCCTCGCGCTGCCGCGCCAGCTTGGCGCGGCGCTCGGCGATGAGCTGGTTCTCGTCCACCGGCACCGGCGTCTGTTCGTCGCTCATCGGCTCAGAGTCCCTGTTTCAGGCTGGCTTCCAGGAAGGGGTCGAGGCCGCCGTCGAGGACGGCCTGGGTGTTGCCGATCTCGACGCCGGTGCGGAGGTCCTTGATGCGCGACTGGTCGAGCACGTAGGAGCGGATCTGGTGGCCCCAGGCGACGTCGGTCTTCTGGTCCTCCAGCACCTTGGCGGCGGCGTTGCGCTTGTTGACCTCGAGCTCGTAGAGCTTGGCCTTCAGCATCTTCATGGCCGTGGACCGGTTCTTGTGCTGGCTGCGCTCGCTCTGGCAGGCGACTACGATCCCGGTCGGCATATGCCGGATGCGCACCGCCGAGTCGGTCTTGTTGACGTGCTGGCCGCCGGCGCCGCTGGCGCGGTAGGTGTCGGTCTCGAGATCGGCCGGGTTCACCTCGATGTTGATGTCCTCATCGACCTCCGGCGAGACGAACACGGAAGCAAACGAGGTGTGGCGCCGGTTGCCGGAGTCGAAGGGCGACTTGCGCACCAGCCGGTGCACGCCCGTCTCGGTGCGCAGCCAGCCGTAGGCATAGGGGCCGTCGATCCTGAACGACGCACCCTTGATCCCGGCGACCTCGCCGCGGCTTTCGTCCATCAACTCGATCTTGAAGCCGCGCGCGTCGGCCCAGCGCAGGTACATGCGCATCAGCATCTCGGCCCAGTCCTGGGCCTCGGTGCCGCCCGCGCCCGCCTGGATGTCGAGATAGGCGCCGTGCGCGTCCATTTCGCCGGGGAACATGCGGGTGAATTCCAGCGCCGCGATCCGCTTCTCCAGCGCCGCCGCGTCGCGCTCGAGTTCCGCAAATCCGGTTGCGTCGTCCTCGGCCTCCACCAGGTCGAGCAGCTCGGCGGAGTCGGCGACGCCCTTGGCGATGCCGTCGAGCTCGACCACCGCCCCTTCCAGCCGGGACCGCTCGCGCCCCAGTTCCTGGGCCCGCTCCGGGGTGTCCCAGATGCGCGGGTTTTCCAGTTCGCGGTTTATTTCCTCGAGCCGCTCGCGCTTGCGATCGTATTCAAAGGTACCCCCTCAGCGCGGCGAGGCGCTGCTCGAGGTCCTTGAGGCTGCGGCGGAGGGGCGCGAATTCCATGAGGGGCGATGTCCGGGGCGAAAACGGGAATTTTACCAGATCAGGCGTTCCCGAGCGGCTCCACCGACTCCGCCTTGAGCTCGGGCTTGAGGCGCCCGCCGAAGTCGCTGGTGTCGAGACGGTAGGCGAGCCGCAGGCGGCTGCCCGCCTCAACGCGCACGGCCGCCGGGTCGGCGTAGTAACCGAAGGCGATGCCCTCGACCGGCTGGCCTTCGCCGCCAGGACGTGCCCAGAACTTCAGGTGCCGCTGGCCCACCACGCGGGTCTCGACCACGTCGAAGACGCCGTCGAACAGCGGCTCCGGAAAGCCCTGGCCCCAGGGGCCGCCGTCCCGGACCGCCACCGCCGTGTCGAGCGTCAGCTCGGCGGCCGACAGCTCGCCGTCGCTCTCGATCACGCCGCGCATCTGCTCTGCCGACAGCCAGCGCCCCACTTCCTCGGCGAAGGCGTCGGCGAAACGGCGGAAGCGGTCGCGCCGCAGCGTGAGCCCGGCCGCCATGGCATGGCCGCCGAAGCGGAGGATCAGTCCCGGCTCGCGCGCGTCGATGGCCTCGAGCACGTCGCGCACGTGCACCCCCTCGACCGAGCGGACGGAGCCGCGCAGTTCGTCCCCGTCGGCCGGCGCGAAGGCCGCGACCGGCCGATGGACGCGGTCCTTCATGCGCGAGGCCACCAGGCCGACGACGCCCGGGTGCCAGCCCTCGTCGAGCAGCGCGACACCGGGCGGCAGCGAACCCTCCTCGATGCGCACCCGGCGCAGCATGTCGAGCGCCTCGGCCCGCATCCGCTCCTCGATCCCGCGGCGCTCGTGATTCAGCTGGTGCAGTTGCGCGGCGATCGCCCGCGCTTCCGCTGGGTCGTCGGTGGCGAGGCAGCGGATCCCGACCGTCATGTCGTCGATGCGCCCCGCGGCGTTGAGGCGTGGCGCCAGGGAAAAGCCCAGGTCGCGCGCGGTCATCGTCCGCGGGTCCCGGCCCGCGACCTCGGCCAGCGCCAGGACCCCGGCACAGCAGCGGCCCGCGCGGACCCGCTTCAGGCCCTCGTCCACCAGGATCCGGTTGTTGCGGTCGAGCCGCACCAGGTCGGCGACGGTGCCGAGCGCGACGAGGTCCAGCAGGTCGGCCGCGGCCGGCTGGCGCAGGCCGCGTTGCGCCTCGAGCCGGCGCGTCAGCGCCGCCATGAGGTAGAAGGCGACGCCGACGCCGGCGAGCGCCTTGCTCGGAAACGCGGAACCGGCGAGGTTCGGGTTGATCATGGCCGCGCAGCGCGGCAGGTCGGGCCCGGGCAGGTGGTGGTCCGTGACCAGCACCTGCATGCCGCGCTCGCGGGCCGCCTCGACGCCGCCGTGGGCGGCGACGCCGTTGTCCACCGTGACGATCAGGGAGGCCGGCTCGGCGCCCATTTCCGCTACCAGCGCGGCCGTGAGCCCGTAGCCGTGTCGCATCCGGTCCGGTACCCGGAAGCCTGCGTTGTGGTAGCCGAGGCGCCGCAACTGCCGGAGGATCAACGCGGTGCTCGTGGCGCCGTCGGCATCGTAATCGCCGACGATCAGCACCTGCGCGCCTCGCTCGAGGTGGCCCAGCAGCAGGTCGACCCCCGCCTCGACGCCGTCGAGCAGGGACACGGGCAGCAGGTTCCTGAGGCCGAGCTCGAGTTCCTCGGCACCGCCGACGCCGCGCGCGGCATAGACCCGGCGCAGCACCGGGTGAACCGAGTCGGGCAGCCGGCAATCAGGCCGGAGCGCGCGCCTGAGGATTTCGCGTCGCTTCATCGGCGCGCTCCGGACGCGCCTGGGTCGGGCGCAACGGCACTGGCTGGCATGGGGCAGTCCATCGGGCGCACATCATAGCGGCCGCGGCATGTCATGGCCGGTATAGTTCGCGTCACGAGGACGGCTCGATGAAATTCACGCTCGACGACAACGCGACCGCGAACGCAGTGACGGCCCGGATGCAGGGAGAGGTCCGGATCGCCGGGCGCGCGTACCGGCAGAGCCTCGTGGTCACTGCAACCTCGATCGTCGAGGACTGGCCGGTCGGCGACGTTGCGCAGGTCGAGGCAGCGCTCGAGATCGCGCTCGGCCTCGGCCCCGACATCCTCATCCTGGGCACGGGCGAGAGGCAGGTCTTTCCGGAACCCGCCGTGTTTGCCGCAGTGGCGGCGCGCGGTATCGGGTTCGAGGTGATGGACAACGGGGCGGCCTGCCGCACCTACAACGTCCTGCTCGCCGAAGGCCGCAACGTCGCGCTGGCGCTGATCCTCTAGCGCTGCGGCGCAGCCGGTCCCGCCGCGTCACGTGGCCGGCACGGGCGCTCGCCGGGCAGATCGCGGCGGCCTGGCGTGGTCTTCAGTCGGCCGGTCCCGTGTCGCCACCTGGCCGGCACGGGCGCTCGTCGGGCGGGTGCCCGCTGCGCTCGCTCGGCTCCGCTTCGCTCCGCAAGCACAACTCGCTCGCTCCGGAGCACCGCGCCCTGCGCG
>JAGTSG010000117.1 GCA_018261655.1 Pseudomonadota bacterium
ACACGAAGTACTGCGCGCCCTCGCGCCAGCCGTCGGCCGGCAGCCCGGCCTTGCGCGCGAGGTGAGTCAGCGTCTGCTCCCGGTCCCAGCCCTGCTCCAACGCGACGTCCGGCAGGAAGACGGCGCGACGGCTGCCCTTCACGAGCACGATGCCGTGGCGGCCGACCTCGAAGCCGGTCCAGTCCGCGATGGCCACGGGCTCGGTGAGCACGCTCACCTCGATGTCCAGGTCATTGATCTCCTCGGGCTCGACCGGCCGGAAACGGGTGTCGCGCAGGGCGGCCGCCTCCGCGTTGTCGAGGACGGCCTGCCAGACGGGCTTGATCGGCGCGATGTAGCCGATGCAGCCGCGCAGCCGGCCGCCCTTGCGCAGCGTCACGAAGGCCCCCGCGGGCTCGCGCACCTGTGCCGGCAGCGCGTCGGCAAGAGCGCCCAACGACACACGGGACGCATCGGTCGGCGCCACCGCGTCCCGGACGCGCAGCGCGGCGAGGCGGTGCAGCCACCGTAGTGACTCGGGTTCCCAGGCCGCGGGCTCCGCCAGCCGATCGGGGATCGTCAGCGCGATCGCCAGGTAGCTCACGGAACTGCGGTAGTCGCCGAGCAGCGCGCCGCTGGTCTCGTAGCGGACGAGGTAGGCGCGCGCATCCGACGGCAGCAGATGGAGCAGCAGGGCGACCGGCCGGAAACCGCAGACGGTGATGCCGGTCCGCTCCTGGTAGTCGAGAAAGCCTTTCGGATCGCGTGCCTCGATCTGCGCGAGCGCGCCCTTGTCCAGGGCCTCCAGGCGGCCTGCCACGTCCGCGTCCGCGGCGAAAGGCACGTAACCGAACCGTGCCCCGTAGTGCGTGAAGTCGGTCGAGACCACCACGAGCGTCCGGCCGTCGAGCAGCGGCCGGATCGCGTCGGTCAGCACCGCGTAGTCTTCCGCCTCCAGCCGGCCGACCAGGATCGGCACCAGCCGCCAGCCCGGAGCCAGCGCGCGCTGAAGGAAGGGCAGCTGGATCTCGAGGCTGTGCTCCCGGTCAGGACCGTCGGGTCCCGCCCCGACCAGCGACGAGGCGCGCAGGCGCGTGACCGCCGCAGCGTCGATCGGCACCTCGCCGAGCGGCGTGGCGTAGGCGTCGACGTCGGCGATCGCCGCGCCCCGAAAGGCGCCGTGGTGGCTCGGGCCGAGCAGGATCACGCGGTCGAAGGCCTGGCCCCGCAGGGCGCGATAGCCCGCGGCCGCGGCCGCACCGCTGTAAGCGTAAGCGGCGTGGGGGGCGATCAGCGCCCCGAGCCGCTCGCCCCCGGGGGCAGACCAGGCGGGCGCGGCATCGAGGGTCCGGTCCAGGTAGGAGCCGAGCTCGGCTGCCTCGCCCGGATACCAGGCGCCTGCGAGCACGGCGGGGCGCACGCGCTCCCCCGCGACGGCCAGCGTGGCGGTGGCGAGCAGCAGGAGGACGGCAACGAGTCGGCTAGACATGGCGGGTCAACCGGCGAGGTCGTGAGGCGCGTAGAGGTCAGCCGCCGCGAGCGAAAGCTCGATCGGCCCGCGCGGTGTCGAAGACTGCAATGCGGCCAACGCCCGAGTCATCGGCAGCGCCGCCCAGCCGCAGGCGGCGCCAATCGCGGCAGCGAGGAAGCGGCGCCGCGTGAACGGAAATGGCTCGCGACCGGTCATGTCCACACTCCGGCGATCGGCTTGCGACAGGTGGGGCGGAAGATTCTGCATCCGGTACATGGGGCGGAAGGAGAGGAAGTGGAACGGCGTGTCGGCGCCCAGCTCGTCCCGCACCCACTTGCACAGGCGGCGGATCTGCTGGAGGTCGTCGTTTAGGGTCGGTATCACCAAGTGGCTCACCTCGACCCAGACCCCCTCCTCCCGAAAGGTCACGAGGGCGTCGAGCACCGGCTTGAGGCGCGTGCTGCAGACCTCCTGATAGAAGCGGTCGTCGAAGGCTTTCACGTCGGTGGTGGTCGCGTCGAGGACCCGGCACAGGCGCCGCAGCGGCTCGCGGTTGATGAAGGCTGCCGTGACGAAGACGTTGCGCATCCCGGCGCTCCGGGCCGCCGCGGCCGTGTCCTCGACGTACTCGTAGAACACGATCGGGTCGTTGTAGGTGTAGGCGATTGCGCTGCAGCCCTCCTGCCGCGCCAGGGCGACGACCTCGTCCGGCATCGCGCGGTGGACGGTCTCCATCTCCTCCCCGCCGCGCTGGGACAGCTGCCAGTTCTGGCAGTTGCGGCAGTGCATGTTGCAGCCCGCCGTGCCGATGGAGAAGACGGGGCGGCCCGGGAGGAAGTGGTAGAGGGGCTTCTTCTCCATCGGGTCGACGTGGACCGCCGACGGCCGCCCGTAGGTCGTCGCGCGGAGCTTGCCGCCCAGGTTCACGCGGACGCGGCAATCCCCCGCCGCGCCTTCGGGGATCACGCAGCGGTGCGGGCAGAGGTCACAAGCGACGTCGGTCATAACCCCTTGGACAACCGTCTCTGCACCACCACGAGGGCGTCACCGATTCGGCGGCTCGACCTCCCGATACCACGACGCCTCCTTCCGGCTCAGCTCACCCGACTCAATCCGACTCTCGAGCGCGGCCCGGTCGATCCGGCGCCAGCCGCCCACCGCGGTCTCGGGAGCACCGGCCTCCGTCGCCAGGAAGGCACCGATCGCGGCGAGGTTCACCGCCACCACCCCGAGAAAGCGAAGGTCGCGCCGGCGCAGGTGCCAACCCCGCTGCGCCGTCATTCCCGCGCCTCCTCGAGTATAGGTTTCGCCGCCGCCCGCGCCGGCGGATGGTGCGGCAGCCCGACGTCGACGGCGTCGACACAACGATGGCAGCGGATGCAGTCGACGTCGAAGTCGTCCGTGACGCCGAGGTCGCAGTGCTCGATCCGGCGCCGGGGGCCAAGGCGCTGCAGGAGCGCCAGCTTGTTGCCCAGATTGAGGAACGCGCCAACGGCGCAGAAGTAGCGGCACCAGAAGCGGTAGTAGACGAGCGACGCGAGGAGTGTCACCACGGCAATGGCGCCGAGCCAGCCGGCCAGGCGCCACGCGAATACGTGCTGCATCGGGTCGAAGGCGGCGTGACGGCCCTCGCCCGTCCACCAGGCGACGAGCAGCAGGGCCGCCAGCAGGACGTATTTGAGGAATCGCACGCGGGTCTCGATCGGGCGGTCGGGGTAGGCGCGCAGACCGAGCCGCCGGCCGAGCCGGCCGAGCAGCTCCTGGAGGGCGCCGAACGGGCAGACATAGCCGCACCAGACGGGACCGAGCAGCACGGTGGTGACCGCCGCGAACCCGATCAGCAGCCAGCGCTGCGGGTTGTCGCCGAGCCCACCGACCTGACCGAGGCTGAGGTTGATCAGGTCGATCTCGGTCAGCGGCGTGTTGAGCCATAACCCGAGCACCCCGAGCGCTGCCAGCTGGTAGAGCAGGCGCGGGCCGTCCCCGCCGGACCGCCAGACCGGGAAGAATGCCAGCAGGAGCAGGACGGTGGCGAGGACGGCGGGCTGGCGCCAGGGCGGAGGGCGCGGCGGCGGGGCCGCGCCGAAGGACCGGCCGAAGGCGGCCTGGCCGACGGCCCGCGCCGTGCGGCTGAGGCCCTCAAGCGCCGCGCGGCTGCTCAGGGTCGCGCCCGACAAACCATCCACGCGGTCGAGCGTCAGGGGCCCGGCCGCGAGCGACTGGCCTGCCAGCCCGGCGAGC
>JAGTSG010000039.1 GCA_018261655.1 Pseudomonadota bacterium
TCGACATCGAGAACCTGACCAACCTGCTGAACAGCGACTGGGGGCGGCTCGAGCAGGTGAGCTTCCCCTACGTGGCGCCGGTGCTCGATGCCGTCAGCATCAACAGCGAAGGGCAGTACGTGTACCGGCCCATCAACCAGACGGCCGCGGACCCGACCGCACAGGCTCCGAACAAGAGCGGCTCGGCGCTGCCGTCGGTGTGGCGCGTCCAGCTCGGCTTCCGCATCGAGTTCTGACCGGAACGGGCCTGACCTGAGCGGGGCGCGGCGGATTTCCGCCGCGCCCCTTTTCTTTGCCGATCACACACAGTGTACACTGTACACGCTGTACAAATACTGTACAATGAGCCAATGGAGTACGCAGCCACGTTGAGACAGCCCGGTCGCCCGCGACGGTCGGCCCGCACTGAATCCACCGCAAACCCTGCGCCGAAAAGGCAGGCGGAACTCGACATGACCGAGTCCCTGATGACACGCATCGCGCGCGGCGAGGAGGCCGCGGTCGCCGAGGTGATGGAGCAGTACGGCTCCCTCGTCTGGGCAATCGCCCGCCGGCTGACGCGCAACCCATCGGACGCGGAAGACGCAGTGCAGGAAATCTTCACGGACATCTGGCGCAGCGCTCACCGCTTCGACCCGGCCGCCGGCTCGGAAAAGGTGTTCGTGACGACCATCGCCCGCCGCCGCCTGATCGACCGCATGCGGCGCCTCGCCAACCGCGTGCAGACGGAGTCGACGGACGTGCTCGACGAGCTCGGCTTCCACACGCCCGACACCGCGGCAGAGATCAGCGTCGAGGCCGAGCGGGCCGCGAGGGTGGTCGCGCGGCTCAGGCCCGAGCAGCGCAAGGTCATCGAACTCGGCCTGCTGCACGGCCTGTCGCACTCGGACATCGCCCGCGTCACCCAGCTGCCGCTCGGCACGGTGAAGACCTTCATGCGGCGCGGCCTGATCCAGGTGCGGGAAATGATGGGCATCGGCCCCGAGGTGGCCGGCGCGGAGGGAGACGCTTGAGCGCTTCGTTCCTCGACGACGCCACGCTCGCCGACCTGCTCGTCCAGCTCGAGACCGAGGGCCTCGCCGCGGCGGAGTCACGCGAACTCGACGCGCGGCTCGCGCGGTCGCCCGGAGCGTCCCGCGACGCGCTGGCGCCCGCCGCCGCGGCGCTGACGCTGGCCGCGCGGCTCCCGCAGGAGGCGATGCCGGCGGCGCTGCGCGCGCGGATCGCCGAGCGGGGCCGGGAAGCCGTCAGGGCGACGGCGGCCGGAAAGGTCGTGCAGTTCGGGGCGCCGCCCGCGACTGCCGCCGTGCGGGGTTCGCTCCTCGGCTGGTACGCGGCCGCGGCGTCACTGCTGCTCGCCGTGACGGCATGGTGGCCGCGGCTCGCCGAGCCCCCGGCGCAGGTTGCGGGCATCCCGCTGCCCGTGCCGACCCTCGCCGAGCAGCGCGCCGCCCTGATCGCCTCCAGGCAGGGCGTCATCCAGCAATCCTGGACGCCGACCGAGGACGCCGCGGCCGGCGGTCTGGCCGGCGACGTGGTCTGGGACCCGGCGACCCAGACCGGCTACATGCGGTTCCGGGGCCTGGCCGCCAACGACGCCGCCCTGGAGCAGTACCAGCTCTGGATCTTCGACGGCACGCGGGATGATCGCTATCCCGTGGACGGCGGCGTGTTCGACATGCCGGCCGGCACCGACGAGGTCGTCGTGCCGATCCACGCGCGCCTGCCGGTGCGCAAGGCCGCGCTCTTCGCCGTGACCGTCGAGCCGCCGGGCGGGGTCGTCGTGTCCGCGCGCCAGCGCATCGTCGCGCTGGCCCAGGTCGCAACCGGCTAGACTGCCGGCACCATGATGCCCAGCTCCGACCCTGCTGCGCCGGTGGCGCGGCCGCCGCTCGCCCAGTGCGCCTCCACGGTGCTGATGATCCGGCCGGCGGCCTTCGGCGCGAACCCCGAGACGGCGGCGAGCAACGCGTTCCAGTCTGCGGCAGCGGGGACGCCGCGGGACCGCGACGCGGCCGTGGCCGAGTTCGATGCTGCGGTCGATGCGCTGGAACGCGCCGGCATCGAGGTCATCGTCGTCGACGACCTCGCCGATCCGCCGAAGCCCGACGCGGTGTTCCCCAACAACTGGCTCAGCCTGCACCACGACGGGACCGCCGTGCTGTACCCGATGCTGTCGCCGCTGCGCCGGCGGGAGCGCCGCCGCGACGTCATCGCCGCGATCGAGGCGCGCGGTTTCACGGTACGGCGCGTGCTGGACCTCACCGGCTGGGAATCGAGTGCGCTGTTCCTCGAGGGAACCGGCAGCCTGGTGCTCGACCACCGGATGCGCGTCGCCTACGCGTGCCTCTCGCCGCGGACGGCCCGGCGGCCGCTCGAGCAGTTCGCCGCGGAGCTCGGCTACGTCCCGCACGCGTTCCGCGCCAGCGGGCCGAAGGGCGAGGATGTGTATCACACCAACGTGCTGATGTGCGTCGGCGAGGGATTCGCCGCGGCCTGCCTCGACGCCGTGGGCGACCCCGTCGAGCGACGCCGGCTGCGCGAGGGGCTGGCCGCGGCCGGGCGCGAGCTCGTCGAACTGGATCGCGCACAGATGAACGCCTTCGCGGGCAACATGCTGGCGCTGCGCTCGGTGCATGGCACGCCGATCGTGGCCCTGTCCGACACGGCGTGGAACGCGCTCGATGCGTCCCGGCGCGCACAGCTCGGCCGGCACGGCGGGATCGTGACCGCGGCGCTGCCGACCATCGAGCGCTGCGGCGGCGGCAGCCTGCGCTGCATGCTCGCCGAGGTCTTCCTGCCGCGGCTCGAGGGGCCGGCTGCGCGGGTCGGCTGAAGCCCGGGCGCCGCCCGGCGCTTGCCGGGCCGGTGCTAGAATCCCGTCCCTTCGTCGCTGCCGGACCCCCCCTCGTGCTGGAACTCGGCCTGAAATCGCTGATTGCCTACCTGCTCGGCTCGGTGATGGGCGCGATGCTCGTCGGCCGGATGCGCGGCGTGGACATCCGGCGCCTGGGCAGCGGCAATGCCGGGGGCACCAACGCGCTGCGCACCCAGGGCCCTGCATTTGCGGCCGGCGTCGTCCTGGTGGATGTCGGCAAGGCGCTGCTGGCCGTCGGCGCGTTGCCCGGCTGGTCCATTCCCGGCGTGGGGCTGGATCCCGAGGTGTCCCGCGAGTGGCTCGCGGTCGCCTGCGCGGTCGCGGTCGTCGCCGGACACGTCTGGCCGATGTACCACGAGTTCCGGGGCGGCAAGGGTGCCGCCACGCTGATCGGCGCGCTCGCCGTGCTGGCGCCGGTCACGCTCGCGCCGGCGCTCGCGGTCTGGCTGCTGTGCGTGATGATCTGGGGCATGGTCGGACTGGCGACCATGGCCGCCGCCGTCACCGTGCCGGTGGCGCTGGTGGTGCTCGAGCGGCCGGCGCCGGTGCCGCTGCTGGTTCTTGCGGTCCTCATGGCCGGGTTCATGATCTATACGCACCGCGCCAACATCGCGCGCATGCGTGCCGGCAACGAGAACCGCGTCAAGCACCTCTGGCTCCTCCGGCCGCGGGGCGCGGGCCGTTGAACCGCCGCCTCGAGGTCCTGCGCCTGCTGGCCGACGGGCGCGAGCACTCCGGCGAGGCGCTGGCCGCGTCGCTGTCCATCAGCCGTGCCGCCGTGTGGAAGCACGTCCAGCAGCTCGAGCAGTGGGGCCTGGAGGTCAGCGCCGTTGCCGGGCGCGGCTATCGACTGGCCCGGCCCATCGACCTGCTCGACGAGCGCACGCTGCTCGCGGGCCTGCCGGCGCTCGCCAGGGACCGCCTTCGCCGCCTGACGCTGGCCGACGAGATCGACTCCACCAACGAGGCGCTGCTGCACGGGGACGCGTTGCCGCCCGGCCGGCTCGATGCCTGCCTGGCGGAGTTCCAGAGCCGGGGCCGTGGAAGGCGTGGACGCGAATGGCTCGCGCCGTTCGGGTCGGGCCTGTGCCTGTCGGTGAACTGGTGCTTCGCCGAGGCACCGCAGCAGCTGTCGGCGCTGTCGCTCGCGGCCGGCGTCGCCGTGCGCCGCGCGCTCGCGCGGCACGGCATCGCGGACGTCACGCTCAAGTGGCCGAACGACATCCTGCACGACGGCCGCAAGCTGGGCGGCATCCTGTGCGAGCTGCGCGCCGAAGTGGCCGGGCCGGCCTACGTGGTGGTCGGCATCGGCCTCAACGTGTCGCTGTCCGACGCTGCACGACAGGCCATCGCGGCCACCGGCCTGCAGCCGACGGCACTCGCGGACCTCGGCCTGCCGACGCTGCCGTCGCGCAGCGCGCTGGCCGCCACGCTCATCGGCCAGCTCGCGCTCTCGCTGGCCGAGTTCGAGCAGTCGGGATTCGCGCCGTTCCGCGACGAATGGCGCGCGGCGGACGCGCTCGCGGCGCGGCCGGTTCGCCTGCAGCACGGCGACCAGGTGCTCGACGGCGTCGCGCGCGGCATCGACGATGATGGTGCGCTGGTGCTCGAGACGTCCGGACGGATCGAGCGCATCGTGTCCGGCGAGGTCACGGTGAGGCCTGCCGCATGAAGCTGCTCGTGGACGTCGGCAACACGCGCGCCAAGTGGGCGGTCCTGGCCGATGGCCGGTTGTCCGGCAGTGGCGCGGTGCTGCACCGCGGCGTGCCGTCGGCCGACTGGGTGAATGGCCTCGACAGCGCGGCCGCCCGGTGCGAGCGCATCCTCGTGTCGAACGTCGCCGGTCCCGTCGTCGCGCACGCGATCGGCGAATGGGCGCTGGCGCGGCACGGCGTGCGGCCGGAGTTCGTCCGCGCCAGCCGCGAGGCGGGCGGCATCCGCAACGCCTACGAGGATCCCGAGTCGCTCGGCCCCGACCGCTGGTGCGGCATGATCGGCGCATGGCAGCGCGCGCGGGGCCCGCTGGTCTGCATCGCGGCCGGCACCGCCATGACCCTCGACGCGGTGGATGCCGGGGGTGCGCATCTCGGTGGCCTGATCGTGCCGGGCTGCGACCTGATGATCGACTCGCTGCTGCGCCGGACCAGCGACATCGCGCCGGCCGCGCACCGGGCCCCGGCGGCCGGCAGCGACATGCTCGGGCACAACACGGCGGCGGCACTGCAGCTCGGCGCGACCCACGCGCTGGCCGCGCTCGCCGTGCGGACCATCGACTGGGTGACCGGCGTCGTCGGGACCCGACCCCGCGTCTTCCTCGGCGGCGGCGACGCCGCGCGCGTCGAACCCCTGCTGGGCGTCGAGGTCGAAGTGCGGTCCGGCCTGGTGCTGGACGGGCTGGCGGTCATGGCCGAAGGAGTCACCTGACGATGCGCGGACTGATCGTCCTGCTGGTGCTCGCCAACGTGGGTTTCTTCGCGTGGTCACGGTGGATCGCGGCGCCTGCGGTCCAGCCGGCGCCGGCCTCCGCCACGGCGCCCCGTCTGGTGCTGGCGAGCGAGGCGCCCGCAGCGCCACCGCTCCCGTCGTTTCGAATCGAGCCCGGCGTGAGCTGCGCCAGCATCGGCCCCTTCCTCGACCTGACGGAGGCCGCACGGGCCTCGACCGGCTTGCGCGACGCGGGCCTCGAGCCGCGACAGCGCGCGACCGAAGGCCCGGTCTGGGCCGGGTACTGGGTCTCGCTGGCAGGCCTCGCGGACGCCGGGGCCGCGGAACAGGTCGTCCAGCGCCTGCGCCAGTCCGGAATCGGCGACGCCTACGTGATGCCCACCGAAGGCGGCGGTCCCGTCATCTCGCTCGGACTGTTCACGGAAGAACCGCGGGCGCTGCGGCGCGCGGACGAGGTGCGTGCCCTCGGCTACGCGCCCGAGGTGTCCGAGCGGCAGCGTGACGGCACCGTCTACTGGATCGACGTGGACATCAGCTCGCCCGACCAGTTGCCCGACCCGGCGACCTTCGAGGGCGATGCCGGGAGGATCTTCCGCCTGCAGGTCCGACCCTGCGACCTGGCCGGTCAGACGAGCGAGCCGGTCGCACCCGCGGGCGTACCCGACGGCGTGCCGGGCTGAAGTATCATCGCTCCCGCCGGTACCGGGTACGCGCCCCCCGGGGACACGTGCCCGGCACCTCTTCACCTCGACGCAGGCCATCGCCGGGTTAGCTCAGACGGTAGAGCAGCTGATTTGTAATCAGAAGGTCGCGGGTTCGATTCCTGCACCCGGCACCAGCCAAATTTGCCCAATTGAACGGATTGACCACTTCCGATGGCTGTCGATCCTGGACCTGAAGCGCCCCGTGACTTGGCGCTGCGTTAGACTCCGGTCAGGTGGCCGGCGCGTCGTCGAATCGGTATTTCTGCAGCGGCGCTGATCTTGTCGAGCAGGTGCCATGAACGAGCAGGAACGGCCCACAGTCTACGAGTTCGATCGCTTCAGGCTCGATCCTTCGCAGCGACTATTGATTCGTGACGATGGCGCCTCCGTGCCTCTGTCCGGCAAGGCCTTCGACACGCTCGTTTACCTGGTACAGCGCAGCGGCCAGTTGGTTTCGCGCGAAGAACTGAGCCGGGCACTTTGGCCCAGGACGATCGTCGACGACGCCAACCTGAACGTCGCCATCTCGACCCTGCGCCGGGCGCTCAAGGACGAATTGCCGGATCGGAAATTCGTTGCGACGGTCACGGGTCGTGGATATCAGTTTGTGGCGGCTGTCCGGGTTGCACCCGCAGGCGAACCATCCGATTCTGTTCACGCGGCCAACGGGAAGCCCGAGCGGGAGGCGAATGCCGGGTCCACGGCCGCCACCCGCCGCCGGAGAGCGGGTGCGCTCGCCATCACGTTCGTGCTTGCGTTGACCGGCGTCGCAGCAGTCATGGCTACGCGCGCGGTGCGGGAATCACCGGCGCCTTCCCGACAGGTCGCGACGCTGGCGGTGCTGCCTTTCAAGTCGATCCTGGCGACCGGGCGCAACGAGTCGCTGGAGCTCGGTATGACGGAAACGCTGATTTCCGGCCTGAACGGCTCCAGCCTGACGGTGAGCCCCCTGAGCGCGGTACGTCGCTACGCAAATCCGGAGCAAGACGCCATCCAGGCGGGCAGGGCGCTGGGTGTCGAGGCGGTTCTGGAGGGTTACATCCAGCGAGATACGAACAACCTGCGGGTCTCCGTAAGGCTGCTCAACGTGTCCGATGGACGCCAGCTCTGGGCGGCCAGCTTCGACGAGCCGTTCAGCGACATTTTCTCGGTGCAGGACGCGATTGCCGCCAAGGTCTGGTCAGAGCTGACGCCCAATGTCGCCGCCGCCGGGGCGCAGTCGCTCCATCGTCATACCGGGAACGCGGAGGCCTATCAGTTCTACGTGAACGGGCAGTATCACCGGCTGCAGCGGCTTGGCGTCGACGGGCTGCGACAGGCGCTCGCAGATTTTGAGCAGGCTGTCGCGCGAGATCCGGGGTTTGCGCTCGCCTATGTCGGGATCGCCGACGTCCACGCGATCCTGGGGGTTTTCGGGGCCGTCGCGCCGCGCGAGGCTTTCGCCCAGGCCAGGATTGCCGTGGACCGTGCATTGGAGCTCGAGCCCGACCTCGGAGCCGCTCATGCGTCGCTCGGTCACATAAGGACCCAATTCGAACTCGACTGGCCGGGGGCGCACCAGGCCTACCGCAGGGCCCTCCAGCTCGATCCCTACTACGCGCCTGCCTGGCAATGGCGAGGCATACTGTTGGGGCTCGCGGGTCGTTTCGACGAGGCCATCGAATCCACCCGCCAGGCGCAGGCGCTCGATCCAGCAATGCCGGGCTACAGCGCGTTGGTCGGGATGCTGTTGATGTACCACCGCCGTTACGACGAGGCCATCGAGCAGCTGACTCGTACCTTGGAGATGGATCCGGAGCTGCCCACCGCCCGGGTCTACCTGGCCGCGACGTACCTGCGTGTTGGGCGCCACGACGAAGCCTTGGCACAGCTTGAGCGGGTACGCACGCCGACGCCTGGATCCGCGGGTTATCGTGGGCAGGCCCTGGCGTTGGCGGGTCGTCGCGGCGAGGCACTTGCCGAGGTGCAGAGACTGGAGCAGGAATCGAGCATTCGCTATGTCTCCGCCTATGACATTGCGACCGTCTACGCGGCACTCGGCGATACCGACCAGGCCCTGGCGTGGCTCGAGCGCGCCTTTGGCGAACGTTCGCCGTTGATCGGGTGGCTGCCCTGGGAGCCGGTGTTCGACTCCCTCCGAGGCGACCCCCGCTATTCGGCCCTTGTTGCACAACTCGATCTCTCACACTCCGCCAGGTCGCTACCATGACGCAACGGGTGGACGGCCCCACCCGCCTCCGCGGTGGCCATCCACCCGCTGCGTCCCCCTCGTGCGTTGCGTAGCTTCGACCGGATCCTGGTTACCGGAAGCGCGTCGCGACGGACTCCGAGCATCCGTCGGGCATCGTCGGGTTGCCAGCCGTGTCGTAGAACTCGGCCGTGCCATTTGAGACGTAACTCTCGCCGTCAGGCGACATCGTTACGTCATGCCTGACAATCTGTGAGCCGGTCAGCAAGCCCCCGTTGTCAAAACGGAAGAAGCGGAAGGCGAAGCGGTATTGAAGGGGACCGGTCCGTTCCCACTGCCCAAAGGCAGCCGAGCGGGTCACCGGGCTGTTGGCATTCGTATCGTGCAGCGTGCCGTCCGCTTCGAAGATCGACATGGCGTCGAAGGTCGCGCCCGGAAATGGGAGCGGGACGCCGGTGAGGCAGTTGGTCAGTGTCACGGTCACGTTCCAGACGCCCTGGATGCGCTCTGGTGACCGGCCGCCCACCGGCGCGCCCTCCGAACTGAAAACCGCAGTTCCGCAGAGCGCGAGGTACAGGGCTGCGACCCATCCTGCGGCACCCGGCAATGACCCAATTCGCTTCATCATTGTTGTTCCCCTCTCGCAAGTTGGCTGGGTCCGCCTGAAAGTGGCGGACGAGTGGACCGTGCGGCCTACCGGCCTAAAAATGCTCGCGAGAAACCTAAAGAGATGTGAAAAGTCAGCTCAGCACGTTCCCGGTGGCCGCGGGATCGATTCTGTCGCGCGCCAGCTCGGGCTGGCGGCGGTGCCGGTACCGCCGCCGGCGCAGTGCCTATTGCGCCACCCTTTCCCCTTCCACGACCGCCGACTCCGTCGGCACCGCCGCCAGGCGCACGTCCTGGTTGAGCGCAGGCTCGGCCAGCACGATCACGAGCTGCGCAGGTCCACGCTGGCACTCGGCACGCAGGCGCGCGTACAGCCGTTCACGGAGCTGCGACGCCTGGTAGTTGTTGGCGACGTTGAACAGCGCCTTGGTTTCGTCGAGTCCCGGCGCCCCCTGGCGGGCACAGTCCCAGGACAGGCGATGGCTGGTGGCATCTGACGCGCCGGCCTGGCCGGCCAGGGCAAGCGTGACGACGGCTGCGACGGTGCGAATGACGGTGTTCATGACTCTCTCCTCGGTTCGTTGAGTGGCCCGGCGGCACGGCAACCCAGGGGCCCGCGCCGTGGAGCCAGCATCGTCGAGCCGGCCTCGCCGGGGCTTGAGGGCCAGAGGGGGGCTTTGCAGGGGTTGCATGGAGCGGGCGTGAGGTTTGTGAGGTCCGAGGCGAAACGGCCACTTGGCGGAGGCCTGGACCCCGACGGCACGATGTCGGTCCGCGCCGGCTTTGCTATCTTGGCGCGGGGTTGCGCTGTTCAGGGATACGGCAGGTGAGCACGGAGGGCGGGGATCCGGCCGAGTACCGATTCGACGACGTGCTCGTCGACACCCGCGCGCGCCGGGTCTTCAAGGGTGGCGCCGAGGTTCCGCTCGAGCCGAAGGCCTACGCCGTCCTGCTGGAGCTGCTGCGCGAGCCACAGGTCGCGATCGGGCGCGACCGCCTGCTCGACGCCGTCTGGGGACACCGCTTCGTCACCCCGGGAGTGCTCAACCGGATCATCGCCATCCTGCGCCGTGCCCTGGGCGACGATGCCGATCACCCACGCCTCATTCGCACCGTGCATGGCGTGGGCTACAGCTTCATCGGCCTGCCTGCCGCCGCCGACGGCGCACCCGGCAGCCGTGCGCCGGTCACGGTAGAGTCGCCGGTCACGGTAGAGTCGCCGGTCACGGTAGAGTCGCCGGTCACGGTAGAGTCGCCGGTCGCAGTAGAGTCGCCGGTCGCGCCGGCCGTCCCGCTGCGACGGGCGCTTTCCTGGCGCGTCGTCGTGCCCGTCGTGCTGCTCGTCGTCGCCATCGCCCTCATCGCGTGGCAGCGATACCTGCCCGGATCTGCCGGTACATCGTCGCCGCCTGCGACGAAGGTTGCGCGGCTTGCACTGTTGCCCATCGTGCCGGTCGATGCGGGTGATGAAATCCTGGCCCGCGGACTGACGGACATCCTGGCCGAGGCGCTGGCGCGGGTTCCGGAGTTCGAGCTGATCGAGCTCGAGTCGGCGCGGCTGGCCGTGTCCCAGACGGAGGATCCGCGCGCGGCAGCGGCCATGCTGCGGACCGATTACCTGCTGCGCGGACGGCTCGGGCAACGCGGTGAGGAGGCGCTGCTGTCGCTGGAACTGGTGCGCGGCAACGATGGATCGGCCGTGTGGACCCAGGAGTTTCCCAGGCAGCGGTCCTCGCTGACAGGCGTGCTCGATCCGGTCCTGTCCGCGCTGCGCCGTGAACTCCTGCCGGGCGTTCCTGCCGGACCGATCGACCCGATCGTGCGTGCAACGGCGACCGCCCAGGCGCTTTATCTCGAGAGCCGGTTCCCGCTGGATCTCGGTGCGGAGGGCCGGGCCCGCAACCTGGCCCTGCTCGAACAGGCGGTGGCCGAGGACCCGGAGTTTGCCCTGGGTTGGGCGGCGCTGGCCAATGCGCGCCGAAGTCGTTACGTGTTCGGCGAGGCCGGTCTCGAGGAAGCCATGAACGGCGCGCAGGAGGCGGTGGACCGGGCGCTGGCCCTCGACCCTGATCTCGTCGAGGCGCTCGTCGTCCAGTGCATGATCAAGACCAACCAGTGGCGCAGTGCCGAGGCGCTGGGCCCCTCCCGACGCGCGCTCGAGCTCGCGCCCAATGACGCCCGTGCCGTCTGGGTGCGTGCCAACGTCGTCGCCTACCTGGGCCGGCCCAATGAATCGCTGGCGCTGCGCCAGCGCGCCGTGGAGTTGAACCCCCTTTCCTGGGGACCGGTCTGGTCGATGGCCAACGATTACCTGCTGCTGGGTGATCGAGTCCGTGCGCTCGGGCAGATCGCGGCCGCCCGGCGCATGAACGGCAATCTCGAGGACACCGGGGGCTACGGCGCCCGCATTGAACTCGCCTTCGGCCATCCCGCCGCGGCCATCCGCGAATACCGGCGGATCACCGCAGATGCGATGGCCTTCCAGATCTATATGCCCGCCGCGGCGGCCCAGGCACTGGCGGCGATCGGTGAGGTCGACCAGGCGCAGGCGCTGCTCGACTCCTTGAAGCCCGGGCAGCCGGAAGCGCCGATCTTCATGGACGCGTGGCTGACGGTCGCGTGGAGCGCGGGGCGTTTCGCGGAATCACTGGCCTGGCTGGACGGGCCCGGCTGGCAGCTGGCGCAGCACCCGTGGCGAACCGTTGCGCGTGCTCACGCGCGCGCGCTGACCGGCGACAGCGGCGGCGCACTGGCGGACTACGCCAGCGCCCTCGAGGGTCCGGCAGATCGTGACCTGGTGTTCCACAACTGGTGGCGGACCCGGTTTGGTGCGGCACAGCAGGCCAACTGGATCGCGCTGCGCCGGGCCGGGGGACTTGATTACGCCGCGGAACTCGCCGACCTGTCCGACCGGCTCGACCAGGCCGTCGCAGGAGGCACGCAGGTTCCCGCCATTTTCTATTACCGCGCCCTGCTGGCCGCCCTGCATGACGATGCCGCTGCCGCGGATGCTCTGCTCACCGAGGCCCGCGAGCGCGGCTGGTTCGACCCGGTGGCGCTCGACGTGGACCTGGCCTGGCGTCCGTACCAGCAGCAGGGCTGGTTCAGGGCGCAGCGGCAGTGGCAGGCGGACAAGGCGGCTCGCGAAAGGGCCCTTCTTGCGGCAGGCGGGCCGCCCGAGACCGGGGTCTCGACCGGAGGCGCATAAGATTTTAGTGTTGTACTTGACTATAACACCAGTGAACCGTACCATCCCGCCATCGATCCATTGGATCCTGGCATCTGGTTCGGCCGCCTGAACCCCGGGACCGCGAACGACGGGAGCATCGATGAAGAAGAAGACGATCATCATCGCGGCCGTGGCCGTGATTGCAGTGGCCGCCGCCGTGGTGGTGGCCCTGAAGGGGCGGGGCGAGAAACCGCTCGAGGTCCAGACCGCCGAGGCGAAGCGCCAGCAGGTCATCCAGAAGGTCAACGCCACCGGCAAGGTCCAGCCCAAGACCCAGGTGAAGATCAGTGCCGACGTCAGCGCGCGGATCATTCGGCTCGGCGTGAAGGAGGGCGACCGCGTCGAGCAGGGCCAGTTCCTGGTGGAGCTCGACCGCGAGGCCTACCTCGCCCAGGTCGAAAGCGCGCAGGCCAACGTGCGATCGGCCGAGGCCAACGCGAAGCTCGTGCAGGAGAGCATGCTGCAGGCGGAGCGTGAATATAAGCGCGCCGCGGAGATCGTCCGCCTCAAGCTGGACTCGCAGGCGCGCCTCGACGAGGCCGAGGCCGCCTACAAGGTCGAGGTGGCCCGCTACGAAGCGGCACTCGGCGACGCCGCCCGGGCCCGCGCCACGCTCAAGCAGGCGAGGGACTCGCTGAACAAGACGTCGATCTACGCGCCCATGGCAGGCGTGATCACCGAGTTGCGCCGCGAGCAGGGCGAGATCGCCATCGGCTCGCAGTTCCAGGAGGACGTGATCCTGGTGGTCTCCGACATGTCGGAGATGGAGGTGCAGCTCGACGTGGACGAGAACGACATCATCACCGTGGCGGTCGGCGACGTGGCGGAGATCGAGGTGGATGCGCTGGCCGGCCGCAAGCTCGCGGGCCGGGTCTACGAGATCGCCAATAGCGCCAAGACCGCAAACGGGCAGGCGCAGGCGCAGTCCCAGGGCCAGAAGACGGAGTTCCTGGTGAAGGTCGCGATCGCGGAGCCGCCGGTCGAGCTGCGGCCGGGCATGACGGCGGCCGCCGACATCGTCACCGAGACCAAGGACGGGGCGCTGAGCGTGCCCGTGCAGTGCGTGACCGTGCGGACCCTCGAGCAGCTGAAGGGCGAGGACAAGGACAAGGACAAGGACCAGCCCGGGGCAGGCATGCCCGCGGCCAACGCCGACGACGGCACGGCCGGCTTCAAGGCGGACGAGGATGGTTTTGTCCAGGTCGTGTTCGTGCTCGAGGACGGCAAGGCAGTGGCGCGCCAGGTCGAGACCGGCATCCAGGGCGAGAACCTGCTGGAGATCACCTCCGGACTGGCGGAGGGCGATACCGTCATCTCGGGCGGCTACCGCGCGATCTCGCGCGACCTCAAGAGCGGCGCGAAGGTCAAGGTGAACAACGAGGCGCAAGACAAGCCGGAGAAGGCCTGACATGGAAGCGACACAGGCCCCGGCCGCCGGCTCGCCGACGCTGCTGCTCGAGCAGGTCGTCAAGACCTACGTCATGGGCGACACGGAAGTCCGCGCCCTGCGCGGGGTGTCGCTGACCATCGGCCGCAACGAGTACGTGGCGATCATGGGGCCCTCCGGCTCCGGCAAGTCGACGCTGATGAACATGATCGGCTGCCTGGACACCCCGACCTCGGGCAGCTACCTGCTCGAGGGCCTGCCGGTCGGCAAGATGTCGGACGACGAGCTCGCCGACATCCGCAACCGCAAGATCGGCTTCGTGTTCCAGACCTTCAACCTGCTGCCGCGGGCCGACGTCCTGCACAACGTCGAGCTGCCGCTGGTGTACGCCGGCGAGCCGCGGGCGTCGCGGCGCAAGCGCGCGCTGGAGGCGATCGAACGGGTCGGGCTGGCCGACCGCGCGCACCACAAGCCCAATGAGCTGTCCGGCGGGCAACGGCAGCGCGTCGCCATCGCGCGGGCGCTGGTGGGCAACCCGTCGATCATCCTGGCCGACGAGCCGACCGGCAACCTCGACAGCAGGACCGGCGAGGAGATCATGCGCATGTTCGACGAGCTGTACTCGTCCGGCCAGACGATCATCCTGGTCACCCACGAGGACGACATTGCCGCCCATGCGAGGCGCACGGTCCGCCTGCGCGACGGGCTGATCGAGAGCGACGTGACCAACGGCGCGCGGCGGCGCCCGGCAGCGGCCGCCACGGCGCCGGGGCCCTGACGCGGTCGTGGCGCCGGGAGCGCATCCATGAAGCTGGGGCTCGACATCGCCGAGTCGGCGCGGATCTCGCTCAGCGCGCTGATGGCGAACAAGGGGCGCGGGGCGCTCACCGCGCTCGGCATCATCATCGGCATCGTGGCGGTCATCACCACGATGACCGCGGCCAATGGCCTCGCCAACAACTTCAAGGAGACGTTCTCGGTGATCGGCGCGGACGTCGTCTACGTCTCGCGGATGCCGTGGATCATCCGCGGCCCGGACGAGTTCGCACGTTTCAACCGACGGCCGCAGATCGAGCTCGACGACGGCGAGCGGCTCGCCCAGGCGCTGCGCGGCCGGGCAGTCGTGAACCCCTATGTAGGCACGCGGGAACTGGTCCGCTACGGCAGCAAGACGCTCGACGCCATGCAGATCACCGGCACGACCGACAAGATGGTGGTGATGTCCGGCACCCTGCCCGAGACCGGCCGGTTCCTGATGCCCTTCGACCTGCAGTACCGGCGCGCCGTGGCGGTCATCGGCTGGGAGATCAAGGAGCGCCTGTTCGAGAACAGGGACCCCATCGGCGAGAAGATCCGCGTCGGCAACCGCGACTTCCGCGTCGTCGGCGTGATGGCGAAGGAAGGCCAGGGTGTCTTCGGCGGCACGTCGACCGACGTCGAGGTCTACATCCCGGTCACGACGTTCGCCAAGATCTTCGGTGGCCGCCAGCGTGGCTTCGACGTGGACCTGGCGATCAAGGGCATGAGCCCGGACACGCTGGCGGACCTCGAATACGAGGTCATCGGCGAGTTCCGCAAGATCCGCAGTCTGCGGCCGGGCGAGGACGACAATTTCTCCATCAACAAGCTGGACACCCTGGTCACCGCCTACAACAACATCATGGGTGTCGTCGTCGGCGTCGGCCTGATGGTGACCGGCATCGCGCTCTTCGTCGGCGGTGTCGGCGTCATGAACATCATGTTCGTGTCGGTCACCGAGCGGACGCGCGAGATCGGCATCCGCAAGGCCATCGGCGCCCGCCGCCGGAGCGTGCTGATGCAGTTCATGTTCGAGGCCGGGGTGATCTGCCTGTTCGGCGGGCTGGTGGGCATCGTCGTGGCCTGGCTGGCCGGGATCGCGCCGGCCTGGAAGGGCGCCCGTCAGGATCCGATCGAGGCGCTGCGCTATGAGTGACCGCGGCCTCCGGAGATCCTGGCCATGAAATGGCTCGACATCCTGGTGATGTCCCTCGGCGCGATCCGCGCCAACAAGCTGCGCTCGTTCCTGACGCTCGTCGGCATCGTCCTCGGCGTTGCTTCCATCATCGGCGTGATGACCGGCATCTCGGTCGTGCAGGCCACGATGGAGCAGGAGATGAGCGTGCTCGGCGCGCAGACCTTCCAGGTGCAGAAGTTCCCGGCGGGCGGATTCACCAGCGACGAGGAGCGCCGCAAGGCGCGCAAGCGCCCGCCGATCCGCGTCGAGGATGCCGAGGCCATCCGCCGGCACGGGACGCTGGTGCAGTCGGTCGGCGTGGAGCTGTGGGAGTTCGGGCGGACCGTGCGCTACCGTGGCGACACGACCGAGCCCAGCATCAACGTCTGCGGGGGCGACCCGCAGTACTCGGAGAACAACACGCACTTCATCGAGACGGGCCGCAACCTGTCCGAGATCGACGTGCGCTCGGCGCGGCGGGTGGCGGTGATCGGCGCGGCGCTGGCCGATCGCTTCTTCCCCTTCGAGGACCCGGTGGGCCGCCAGATCCAGCTGGATGGCCGCGAGTACGAGGTGGTCGGCGTGTTCGCCGCGAAGAAGTCGGCCTTCGGCGGCGGCTATGACAACTACGTGCTGATGCCCTATACGACCTTCCAGAAGGTCTACGGCATGATCGACCGCGAGGGCTTCACGCGTTCGGTCAACGTGACCGTCCGCGCCCTGTCCCCGGCGATCGTGGACGACGCCATCGAGGAGACCCGGCAGATCCTGCGCCGGGCCCGGGGCGTCGGCCACGCCGAGGAGGACAACTTCGAGTTCTTCAGCAGCCAGAGCCTCATCGACCAGTTCAACAAGGCGACCCTCGGCGTGAAGATCGGCGCCTTCGTGCTCGGCATCATTGCCCTGGTGGTCGCCGGCATCGGCATCATGAACATCATGCTGGTGTCGGTCACGGAGCGCACCAAGGAGATCGGCATCCGCATGTCGATCGGCGCCCCGCGCAGGACCATCCTGCGCCAGTTCCTGCTGGAGGCCGTGATCCTCTGTAACGTCGGCGGCCTGGCCGGGGTGGCCCTCGGCTTCGGCCTGGGCAACGTCGTGGCGCTGTTCGCCTCCTTCGAAGTCACCGTGCCGGTCGAGTGGGCGGTGATCGGGCTCGTCTTCTGCACCGTGGTGGGCGTCACCTTCGGCCTGGTTCCGGCCATCAAGGCGTCGCGGCTCGACCCGATCGAGGCCCTGCGCTACGAGTGAGCGCGCGCCTCGGCGAGCCGGCAGATGTTCCGCGTCATGCGGTCGAAGATGAACAGGTGCGCCGGGAACAGGGCGTACCAGTAGGCCAGGCCCCAGAAGCCCGCGGGATGCCAGTAGGCGGTCGCGGTCAGCCGGCAGCCGCCGGCGGGCAGCGCCTCCAGGTCGAATTCCAGCACGCCCGACCCGGCCGCCTTCATGCCCATCATCAGCGTGAGGCTCCGGTTCGGGTCCAGTCCGGTGACACGCCACGAATCCACGAAGTCGCCGATGCGCAGCTCGTCCGGGTCGCGCCGGCCGCGATGGCGCCCGGGGCCCCCCAGCATCCAGTCGAGCGTCTCGCGCAGCCACCAGAGCAGGTCGGCGCCGTAGTAACGGTTCCTTCCCCCGATCCGCTTGACCACCTGCCACACCGCCTCCGGGCTTGCGGCCGTCTCGGCCGTGCCGTCCGCGCGCTTGGCATAGAACGCGTGCTCGCGCCGGTGGCCGCGCATCGGGAAAGCGCCCTCGGTCCACGATGCCTGGACCTCGTGCCGGTCCTCGGCGTCGAACACGGCCTGGACCGCCTCCTCGAAGTTCAGCAGGCGTTGCGGCACCAGCCGCCGGGCCTCCGCGTCGCTGGCCGTGAAGTCGTGCTTGAGACCGCCGATCAGCGCCCGCGCGACCGGGGCGGGCACCGCGGTCACCAGCCACAGCCAGCGCGCCGAGAGCGCCGGGGTCAGCACCGGCACGGGAATGATCAGGGGCGGACGCTTGCCGGCCTTCACGGCGACGGTGCGCATCATCTCGCCGTAGGTCAGCACCTCGGGCCCGCCGACGTCGAAGATCCGGCCCTGCGCCTGCGGGAGCGCCGGCAGGCGCACCAGGTATTCGAGCAGGTTCTCGAGTGCGATCGGGGGCGACTTCCGGTGCACCCAGCGGGGCGTGACCATGACCGGCAGGTTCAGCACCAGGTCGCGCATGATCTCGAAGGCGGCCGAGCCCGGGCCGACGATGATCCCGGCGCGGACCTCGATCACCGGCACGCTGCCCTGGCGCAGGGCGTCGCCGGTCTCGCGGCGTGACAGCAGGTGCTCGCTGTCGGCGTCCTCCGGGAACAGGCCGCCCAGATAGACGATGCAGCGAACTCCCGCCTGCGCGGCCGCCGCAGCGAAGTTGCGTGCAGCGCGCAGGTCGAGCTGGCTGAAGCCCTTGCCAGCGGCCATCGAGTGCACCAGGTAATACGCGGTGTCGATGCCCTCGAGCGCCGCGGGCAACGACTCCGGCACCAGCGCGTCGGCCTGGACGAGCTCGACACCGGTCCAGTGACGGGCCTCGAGTGGCGCCGTGATCCGGGCCGAGGCGCGGACGGCGAGTCCCTCGCGCACGAGGCGCGGGACCAGGTTGGTGCCCACGTAGCCACGCGCGCCGAACACGAGCACGCGGCGCGGAGTCGAGGAAGTCGGCGGTGCCGGCATGGTGGGAGCAGAACCCAACAGGCGTCAAAAGACAAGGCGCGCCCGGGGCGCGCCTTGCAGTGACGCCGGGACGCTGCCGTTACGGTAGCAGCACCCGGTCGATCACGTGGATGACGCCGTTCGAGGCGGGAATGTCGGTCACGACGAAACCCACTTCGCGGCCGTTGTTGTCGATGAGCTTGCCGCCGTCCTGGTACACGAAGCCGCTCACCATCATTCGGATCTGGCTGGAGCCGACTACCGCGTTCGAGTTACGGCGGCCGGGGGCGACGTGATAGAGGAGGACGTTCGTCAGGAGCTGCTTGTCGGCGATCAGCTGCTCCGGCGTGATGGGCGCGAGCTCGGCAAACAGCGCATCGAAGGCGTCGTCGGTCGGCGCGAACACCGTCAGCTGCCCGCCGCTCGACAGCGCAGCACCCACGATCGGATCGGCAGCCCCGACCGCCGCGAGCAGGGTGTCGAACTGGCCCGCGTAGGGGCCGCTGGCATTTGCGGCGGAGGCCACCTCGACGAGGTTCGGCGACCTGGCCGGCGCCTTGCGGGCCTTCTTGCCGGCCTCGGCGTCCGTGGCGAAGGTGGCGCCGAAGACCAGCGCAAGCGTCGCGGCCGCAGCGGTGAAGAACGATTTCTGCATGAACATGAGTCAGCTCCCTCTGGCTGGATTGAACTGTTTTCCTGGAGGTCCCCGCCGTGGACCTTTCGGCGGGCGTGCCGCGCCGGATGCAGGCATCCCCGCGTTTTCCTGTACTGGACAGCGGCACGGCCTGACGGCTCGTCGCTTCAGCAGGCCGTGAGGCGATATGCCGGTGGAGCGGCGCGCGCGGGGCGCCTGGCGGGAACCGCGAGGCCGGGCGAACGGCTCAGTCGAACCAGAGGAACTGCCAGGAGATCGCGTAGTTGTCGTATTCGCCGCCGGCGCGCGCCGACGTGCCGGTCGAATAGGCCAGCTTGACGGACTGCTGTTTGCCGATCGGCAGCGCGAGCGTGATGCCGGCGCGCGAGTTGTCGAGCGAATCCGGCTGCTCGACCCCGCCGACGGTCGACTGGCCGCCGCTGTACCAGGTGAGCCCGAGTCCGAGCCACAGGCGCGGCGCGAAGGTGTAGCTGACGTGGCCCTGCACCACGCCGATGGGGTCCTGCTCCTTCGGGCCGAGCAGGAAGTCGGGGTTCTTCGTGTAGAACCAGCCGCCGAGCGTCCCGTCGACGGTCCAGCGGCCGAACTGGCGCGCGCCGCCCAGCTCCGGCTTGAAGCCCCAGCGGTTCGTGCCGAGGTTGACCAGCTTGTCGTCGAAGTACTCGCCAGTGGGTGCCGACACGACGAGGCTCACGCCCAGCGTCCGGTCGGGCGGCTGCCGTGCAAACGCGGCCGGGTCGAGCGCGGAGCCTTTCAGCAGGCTGGCCGTGAACCGCACCCTGAGGTCGGCGAATCCGTTGCGATGCACGATGCGCGACTCGCCGTCGAGGGTTCCGGTCGCCTCGCCGGCGGCGTAGGGCACGACGATCCCGAAACTGGCCATCCGGTCCGCGAGCGCGAAACTCTGGCCATAGCCGATAGCCGACTCATTCACCTTGACCTTGAAATCCTGGATCGGCGAGGCGGCGTCCGTCAGCACGTCGCCGTCGGTCCGGCCTGCGTTGAGCGTGATGAAGTGGATGCCGACCGGGTTGGGCGAATAGGCACGCGGCTCGAGTTGCTGGGAATGCGCCGGCCATGACAGCGCGAGCAGGAGCGCGATCCAGGGCCACCGGCGCAGCGGGACAGCGCGGGTTTCAGCGGCACCCATGGGTTTCATCCGCGATGCGGGTGCGTGCTTCATCAACTGGCTGCCCTGGGCCGCGGGTCGCCGTTGACGATGTCGAACGTGGCGAGAACGCGGCGCGGCGTGCGTGGGTCGCGCATGTCCTCGATCGCCACCATGTCTGCCCGGGTGCGCTGCGGCGTGACCTCGCAGCGCATGTAACCGCTGTGCGTCCCGTCGTGGAACCGGATGTGCGGGTTGAGCGGCAGCACCCCGGTCTTGTCCGTGTTGTTGTTGCAGGCGGAAGTCGTGACCAGTTCCGTCGCGACGGTCCGGCCACGCTCGTCGTTCACCTCGTTGACGAAGAAGGCGTGCAGGTCGCCGCTCAGCACCACCGGGTTCGCGACCTCGTGGCGGGCGAGTGACTCGAGCAGGCGCCGCTTCGCCGCCGGATAGGCCGACCAGCCGTCGGAGAAGATGAGCGGCGCCTCGCGGGTGCCCTCGAAGATCGGCGCGAACGGCGTGCCCTGCGCCAGGAAGTTCCAGGTGGCCCCGCTCGCGGCCAGCGCGCCATCGAGCCAGCGCTCCTGCCCGGCCCCCAGCATGGTGCGCGAGGGCTCATCGAGTTCCTGCTTGCAGGCGGGATCGGTGAGGCCGACGAGGCGGCCGCCGCCTGCGCCGACGAACAGCAGCTTGCGGCCCGCGGCCGTATCGCAGGTGGCCGGCGTGGCCGGGCGCACGCAGGCCGGCACGCTGCGGTACTGGCGCGTATCCATCAACAGGAAGCGCGCGAGCCTGCCCCAGTCGACCGACCCGTAGACCTGCATGCCCCCCTGCGGCAGGAGCCGCGAGGCCCGCACCGGCATGTGCTCGAACCAGGCCTGGTAAGCGGCGGCACGCCGGCCGACGAA
Organism: Pseudomonadota bacterium; assembly: GCA_018261655.1. Classification (GTDB taxonomy): domain Bacteria; phylum Pseudomonadota; class Gammaproteobacteria; order Steroidobacterales; family Steroidobacteraceae; genus SG8-30. The sequence goes on from JAGTSG010000039.1 coordinate 20,768, forward strand.
CGCGCGCCTGACGGCCTCGCCGCCGCAGGCCTCGTGCTCGCTGGTCAGGCC
>JAGTSG010000118.1 GCA_018261655.1 Pseudomonadota bacterium
GCCAGTAGTCGCCGAGCACCGCCTCGTCGGTGACGTCCGTCAGGTACGACGTGTCGTACATTGCGCGCCTCGCGGGGTCGTCCAAGCCGGCTTCGGTGCGGTCAGGAATGACTTGCATTCACCCGAAGTGACGACAATACTAGGCGAGGAATTGCTGCATCGCAACAACGAAAAATCACCTCGAGCACCCCGAAGGATCCTTTGAATATTAACAAGTTGTGATGGATACCCTGGCCGGAGCCATGACGCCGAGGGCGGAAGTCCCGCGTCGCCGGCGGCTTCAGTAAAGTTATTTACTAAGGTAAGTGGTGACATTCCGCCGGAGAGCCCGACGGCGGCCAACCGCGACAGAGGAGCGCCCATGCCCACGCCCGTGCACCCCGACGCCGCGCTGTTCGGCGGCGAGAAGCCCTTCCCCGCCATACCGGTCTGCGAGCACTTCGCCGGCACCGAGAAGCTGATCCTCAAGGCCATGGCGCTGCAGGACAGCGTCGGGCCCGTCTTCGACATCACGTGCGACTGCGAGGACGGCGCGCCCGCCGGCAAGGAGCGCGAGCACGCGCAGATGATCGTGCGGGTGCAGCGCTCCGAGGCCAACAGGCACCGCATGGCCGGGGTGCGCATCCACGACTACACGCACCCGGCGTGGCGCCAGGACGTCGACATCCTGGTGGAGGGCATCGGCGACCTCACCGCGTACATCACCATCCCCAAGACGACCGACGCGGATCGGCTGGCTCGCCGAGATGGTCGGCTACATCCAGCACGCGGCGGCCCGCGCCGGGATCCGCCGCGAGATCCCGCTGCACGTGCTGATCGAAACCCACGGCGCGCTGCGCGACGTCTGGCGCATCGCGGCGACCGATTGGGTGCAGGTCCTCGACTTCGGCCTCATGGACTTCGTCTCGGGGCACCACGGCGCGATCCCGGCCTCCGCGATGCGGTCACCCGGCCAGTTCGAGCACCACCTGCTCGCCCGCGCCAAGACGGAGGTGGTGGCGGCCGCCCTCGCCAACGGCCGGGTGCCGGCCCACAACGTCACCCTGGACCTGAAGAATCCCTACAACACCTATCTCGACGCCCGCCGCGCGCGCCAGGAGTTCGGCTTCCTGCGGATGTGGTCGATCTACCCCGCGCAGATTCGACCGATCGTCGACGCGATGGCGCCCGACCACTCGGAGGTCGCGGACGGCGCGAACATCCTGCTGGCCGCCCAGCAGGCCGACTGGGGCCCGATCCAGTACGCCGGCGAGCTACACGACCGCGCCACCTATCGGTACTTCTGGGACTTGCTGCGGCGCGCCCACGCGGCGGGCATCAAGCTGCCGGAGGAGGCGGAGCGCGCGTTCTTCGGCTGAGCGGCGGCGTTGCGCGCACGCGGGTGCTAGAGTGCCGACGAGCCCCGAACCCACTGCACCCGAGCCATGGATACCGCCCTGCTCGTCGGCCTCTGCGTCCTCGCCATCTGGTTCTGGCTGGACAGCGCTCGGGCGCGCGAGATCGCCACCGAGCGCGCGCGGATCGAGTGCCGGCGGCGGGGACTGCTGTTGCTCGACGATACGGTGGCGCTGCGGCGGCTGCGCCTGCGCGCGACGCCGCAGGGCCTGCGCTTCCGCCGCCAGTTCGACTTCGACTTCAATGACGGCACCGAGGCCCGCTACCGCGGCAGCGTGACGCTGCTCGGCGCGCAGGTCGCCGACTTCGATCTCGGTGGCTGGCGCGACCTCCGCGTCGCCCCGGTCAGCGTAGCGCCGGGCATCGAGGTACCGCTCCCTTCCCTGCCCAAGGCGACGCCTTCCGCCGACACCTCGCCATCCGAGTACGGCGGGAACGTCATCCCGCTGCGGCGGCGGCAATGACTCGAGACCGAGAGTCCTCGGCGGCGGCCGCGCAGCGGCTCCCGGCGCAGGGCCCGGGCCGGAAGATGCCGTGGTCACACGAACCGGAGTCGGCGACGGGCCTACTTCACGACCTTCAGCGCCGGCCGCTCGCGCGGCGGGCCGGCCGGCGGCTCGGGATCGCGCTCCGGCGGGACCGCAGCCGCGGGCTCGCCTGCGGATTCCTCGGCGGCCTCCTCGGGAAACACCATGCCGCGGCCGTTCTCCCGCGCGTAGACGCCGAGCACCGCGACCGGCGGAATCCAGACGGTCATCGGCTGGCCGCCAAAGCGCGCGTCGAAGTGGATCATGTCGTTGCCGAGCTCGAGGCGCTGGACAGCGGTCGGGCTCACGTTCAGCACGATCTGCCCGTCCTTGACGTGCGCCACCGGCACCCGGACGCCGGGCAGATCTGCGTCGACCAGGAGGTGCGGGGTCAGGTCGTTGTCCAGCAGCCACTGGTACACGGCGCGGATGAGGTAGGGCCGGCTGGGGGTCACGCCGTCACCCGCTGAGCTGGCGCATCTCCCGCTCGGCCTCGGTGAGGCTCAGCCGGAAGCCGTCGCGCTTGAACAGACGCAGCGAATAGGCGTCGATCACCTTCGCCGCCGCCGGCGGCAGGTCGATGCCGAGCAGGGGCACGCGCCACAGGAGCGGGGCGATGCTGGCGTCGGTCAGGGTGTACTCGTCGCTCATGAAGAACGGCTTGTGGGCAAAGATCGGCACCGCACCGATGAGGCTGTCGCGCAGG
>JAGTSG010000119.1 GCA_018261655.1 Pseudomonadota bacterium
GTCGTCGGGGTCGCCCTCGAGCATGCCGTCGAGCAGCAGCAGGAAGGCGGGCGCACCGGCCCGCACGGTCGCGGGGTCGTCCTGGTTGAGCACCGCGCGGCCGAGGTTGTCGGACAGCTGCCGCTGGGCCATCGAGGCGCAGCCGGCGAGCGCCAGGGCGATCAGGCCGAGGCCGAGCCACCGAACGCACGGGTGCCGCATGGGGTCCATCCTCGCAGGTCAGTCACTGCCAACCCTAGCCATTAAGGGGAAGGACGACAAGCCATTCCGGCGCGGTGCCGGCAGGTACGTTGCCTACACGCCGCGGCGCAGAACCAGCGAGACGTTGAGCCCGCCGAAGGCGAAGGAGTTGGAGAGCGCCACGTCGATGTCCACGGCCCGGGCCACGTTTGGGCAGACGTCGAGCGGGCACTCGGGGTCGGGGGCGATGAAGTTCAGGGTGGGCGGGACGAACCCCTGGCGCAAGGCACCGACCGTGATCACGGCCTCGATCGCCCCGGCACCGCCCAGCGTGTGGCCGGTCGCCGCCTTGGTGGACGAGGTCACCGGCACCCGGCCGTCCCCGAACACCGCGCGAAGGGCGGCGCTCTCGACCGTGTCATTGAGCTGGGTTCCCGTGCCGTGCGCGTTGATGTAGCCCACCTGTTCGGGTGCCACCCCGGCATCGGCCAGCGCGAGGCGCAGGGCGCGGCTGATCGACTCCTGGTCCGGCTTGACGATGTGACCGGCGTCCGCCGTCACGCCGAAGCCGGCCAGAACGGCCAGGATCTCGGCGCCACGCGCCTGCGCGCTATCCAGGCGCTCGAGCACCAGGCAGGCGGCGCCCTCGCCGATCACGAGACCCTTGCGCTGAACCGAGAACGGCCGGCAGGTGTCGGGCGCCACGATGTGCAGGCTGCGCCAGGCCGACAGCGAGCCCAGCCCGAACGGTGCCTCGACGCCGCCCGCGACCATCGCGTCGACGACGCCGAGCCGCAGCCAGTGTGTCGCCTCCACGATCGCGTGCGCGGAGGAGGCGCAGGCGCTGGAGGTGGCGAAGGTCGGGCCCTTCAGCCCGAAGGCCATGCTGACGTTGCTGGCCGCGGCGGAGGGCATGATCTTCGGGATCGTCAGCGCGTCGACGCGCCGGTTCTCCGCATACAAGCGGCGGTAGCCCTGGTCGGTGGTGGTGACGCCGCCGATGCCGACGCCTATGACCGCGCCGATGCGCTCGGGGTCGACGGCGAGGCGGGCCTGGCCGAGCGCCTCCAGCGCCGCGGCGCAGCTGTAGACCGAGAAGGGATCCATGCTCGCGAGCAGCCGCCGGTCGAGGTCCGGCTGCGGCGCCTCGGCGAACATCGCCCCGACACCGCCGCCCAGCGCCTCGCCGAGCGGTCCGATCGCGGACCGGCCCTCGCGCAACGCCGCCCATAGCTCGGGCGCGTTCCGGCCAAGCGGCGTGACCACCCCGACGCCGGTGATCGCGAACACGGCAGCTACCTCGTCGCCAACGCCGCTTCGACCGCGTCCACGAGCGCGCCGATGCTCTCCCCGCTGCGCGCCGCGTCATCTTCGACGGTCACCTGCCAGCGGTCCTCGACCTCGTTGAGGATGAGCACCTGGTCCATGGAATCGAGGTCGTAGTCCCGCACGTTGGCGTGCTCGTCGAGCGCGTCCGGATCGATCTCGATGCCGCGCTCGTGCGCGAGCCGCACGACGATCTCGATCACACTTGCGACGACCTCCTGCCGGGAAGGCGTTGTGACCATCGGATCCATTACCTCCCAATGAGTGTGAGATTTCGCGACGCCGGCCGCGGAGGACGCCGCAGTCTACACGGCCGGCTTCGCCGTTGCGCGCACCCGATACCGCACATTGGGCGCCCGAGAACTCCGCGTCGATTCGTTAGACTGATACCTTGCAGACGGCGGCCGCGAGCCGCCCCAACATCGACCTCGGGAGAACGAGCATGATCGAGCTGGAAGTGACGGGCATGACCTGCGGCCACTGCGAGATGGCGGTGCGCAAGGCGATGGCGAAGGTGCCGGGCGTCACCGCCGTGGTGAAGGTCGACCGCACGGTGAACCGCGCGGCAGTCGAGGGGACGCCGGACGTCGCGGCCCTCGTCGCCGCGGTCAAGGCCGAGGGCTACCCTGCGCGGGCGTGACGCCTCCCGCTCGGCGGCGGTGCAGTCGCTGGCGTTCCCCGTCGGCGGGATGACCTGCGCCAACTGCAGCGGGCGCGTGGAGCGTGCGCTGCGTGCCGAGCCGGGCGTCGCGGCGGCGAGCGTCAATCTCGCGACCGGCATCGCCCGCGTCGAGTTCGCCCCCGATGCCACGGATGGCGCGCGGCTGCGCGAGGCGGTGCGCGAGGCCGGCTACGAGGTCCCCGAGCCCGAGGCGCCGAAGGTCGACCTCGCAGCCGTGGAGCTGGCGTCGCTGCAGCGGACCCTGCTCTTCGCCCTGGCGCTCACGGTGCCGCTGCTCGTGGAGAGCATGGGGCCGATGCTGGTGCCGGGCGGTCACCACTGGATGAGCGCGACCCTCGGCGAGCGGACCCGCGGCGTGATCGAGCTGCTGCTGGCGACGCCGGTGCTGTTCGGCGCCGGCGCGCGCTTCTTCCGTCACGGCTGGGCCGAGCTCCGGACCCTGAGCCCGGGGATGAGCACCCTGGTGATGCTCGGCGGTACCGCGGCCTGGCTTTACTCGCTGGTCGCGCTGGTCGCGCCGCAGGTCTTCCCACCGGGCACCGCGCACTACTACTTCGAGGCGGCGGCGACCATCGTCACGCTGATCCTGCTGGGCAAGTACCTGGAGGCGCGCGCCAAGGGCCGCACGTCCGAG
>JAGTSG010000011.1 GCA_018261655.1 Pseudomonadota bacterium
CGAGATCTACAGCGCCTACACCCCGTACCAGGCCGAGGCCAGCCAGGGGACGCTGCAGTCCATCTACGAATACCAGACGATGATGGCCAGCCTCACCGGGATGGAGGTGTCGAACGCCTCGCTCTACGACGGCGCCTCCGCCCTGGCCGAGGCCTGCCTGATGGCGGTGCGCGCCAACCGGCGCTCGAAGTCGTCCCGTATCCTGGTGCCGCGCAGCGTCAACCCGACCTACCGGCGCTGCACCGAGGCGATCGCCGGCGCACAGGGGCTAATGCTGGTGGACCTGCCCTACGACCCGCGGACCGGCTGCGCGGTGCTCGATGCCCTGAGGGCGCACGAGGGGGAGGACATCACGGCCGTGGTGCTGCAGCAGCCGAACTTCTTCGGCCAGCTGGAGGACGTCGATGCGGTCACCGACTGGGCGCACGCGCAGGGTGCCCACGTGATCGCGGTCGTCAACCCGATGTCGCTCGCACTGCTCAGGCCGCCCGGCGAATGGGGCGCGGGCGGCGTGGACATCGCCTGCGGCGAGGGCCAGCCCCTGGGCGTCCCGCTGTCCTCGGGCGGCCCGTACTTCGGCTTCCTGACGACGCGCATGGAGCACGTGCGGCAGATGCCCGGCCGCATCGTCGGCCGGACCGTGGACCTCGACGGGCGCAGCGGCTTCACCCTGACGCTGCAGGCCCGCGAGCAGCACATCCGGCGCGGCAAGGCGACGTCGAACATCTGCACCAACCAGGGGCTGCTGATGACGGCGGCGACCATCTACATGGCGCTGCTCGGCCCGGCAGGCCTGGAGCGGGTCGCGGGCGCGTGCATCGCCCGCACCGCCGAGCTCGTGGACGCGCTCACAAGAATCGCCGGCCTGCGCCGCGCCTTCGACGGCCCGCGCTTCCACGAGGCCGTCATCCAGCTCGACCGCCCGGTGCAGCCGGTGCTCGCCGCGCTCGCGGCGCAGGGCATCGTCGGCGGCCTCGACCTCGGCCGCGACTATCCCGAGCTCGGCAACGCCATGCTCGTGTGCGCGACCGAGACCCGCACGAGCCAGGACATCGAGCGTTACGCCTCCGCGCTGGCCGGGATCCTCGGCCGCGCGGCTGCCGCCTGAGGAGTTGCCATGCAGAACCGCGAACCCGTGATCTTCGAGCTGTCCCGGCCGGGCCGCGCCGCCACCTCGCAGCAGCCGCCCGCGGCCAGCGCCGACGTGCCCGCGAAGTTCCGGCGCCGCTCGCGTCCGCTGCTGCCGGAGGTCTCCGAGCTGCAGGCCGTGCGCCACTACACGCGCCTGTCGCAGCTGAACTTCAGCATCGACACGAACTTCTACCCGCTCGGCTCGTGCACGATGAAGTACAACCCGAAGGCCTGCAATACCTACGCCATGCTGCCCGAGTTCCTCGGCCGGCATCCGCTGGCGCCGGAGAGCACCGGGCAGGGCTTCCTCGAGTGCATGTTCGAGCTGCAGGAGATGCTCAAGGAAGTGACCGGCATGAAGGCCGTGTCGCTGACGCCGATGGCGGGCGCCCAGGGCGAGTTTGCCGGTGTCGCCATGATCCGCGCCTATCACCGCGCGCGCGGCGACCTCGCGCGCGACGAGATCATCGTGCCCCAGGCGGCCCACGGCACCAATCCGGCGACCGCGACCATGTGCGGCATGAAGGTCCGCGAGATCCCCTGCGGCCCGGACGGCGACGTCGACATCGAGGCGCTCAGGGCCGCGGTCGGCCCGAACACGGCCGGCATCATGCTCACCAACCCGAGCACGCTCGGCGTGTTCGAGCGACGGATCATGGAGATCAAGCGCATCGTCGATTCGGCCGGCGGCCTGCTCTATTACGACGGCGCCAACCTGAACGCCATCCTGGGCAAGGTGCGCCCCGGCGACATGGGCTTCGACGTCATCCACATGAACCTGCACAAGACCTTCTCGACGCCTCACGGTGGCGGCGGGCCGGGCTCTGGCGCGGTGGGCGTCAACGACCGCCTGAAGCCGTTCATGCCGATCCCGGTGGTCGGCCGCGAGGGGGACCGGTTCCGCTGGCTGGACGAGCGGGACCTGCCGCAGTCCATCGGCAGGCTGTCCGGCTTCATGGGCAACGCGGGCGTGCTGCTGCGCGCCTACGTGTACATGCGCATCCTCGGCCGGGAAGGCATGCGGCGCGTGGCCGAGTACTCTGCGCTCAACGCCAACTACCTGCTGGCACGGCTGAAGGCCGCGGGCTTCGATGCCGCCTATCCGGACCGCCGCGCGAGCCACGAGTTCATCCTCACCATGAAGCGGCAGGCGAAGGAGCAGGGTGTGATCGCCATGGATTTCGCCAAGCGCCTGCTCGACTACGGCTACCATGCGCCGACCACCTACTTCCCGCTGCTCGTCCCCGAGTGCCTGCTCATCGAGCCGACGGAGACGGAGGCCAGGGAGGAACTGGACGGCTTCGTCGCCGCCATGATCGCGATCCAGAAGGAGGCCGACACCGATCCCGAGAAGGTCCGTGGCGCGCCCTACACGACCCCGGTCCGGCGTCTCGATGACGTCCGCGCGGCCAAGCAACTCGACCTGACCTGGAAGCCTGCCGCCGCATGAGAACCGGCCGCGTGAAGCCGACGGGCCTGATGCGGCTGCTCAACGCGTTCGGCAATACCTGGCGCGGACTGGTCGGCGCGTGGCGCGAGGAGGCCGCCTTCCGGCAGGAGTGCGCGCTGGCCGCCGTGCTGGTGCCGCTGGCGTTCTGGCTCGCGGACGGGCCCATCGAGCTGGCGCTGCTGCTCGGCCCGGTCGTCGTCGTCCTCATCGTGGAGCTGCTGAACAGCGCCATCGAGGCGGCCATCGACCGCATCGGCGAGGAGCGCCACGCGCTGTCGGGCCTCGCCAAGGACCTGGGGTCCGCGGCGGTGTTCGGCTCGTTCGTGCTGCTCGCCCTGAACTGGGCGGCGGTGCTGGCCGGCTGACGACGGCGGCGACCGTCGCCGCAGGCCGGTGACGGTCGTTCCCTCCCGCTTCCACTGTGGCCAGCCGACCTGCGGACGGGTAAGGTGCGCGGGTCCGGCATGACAAAGGTTGCACGATGACGGCGCTGATCTGCGGGTCCCTCGCCTACGACACGGTCATGGTGTTTCCTGGCCGCTTCAAGGACCACATCCTGCCGGACCGGATCCACATGCTGAACGTCGCCTTCCTGGCGCCGACCCTGACGCGCTACTTCGGCGGCTGCGCCGGCAACATCGCTTACAACCTGAAGCTGCTCGGCAGCGAGGGCTATCCCTGCGGCGCGGTGGGCCACGACTTCGGGCCCTATTCGCGCTGGCTGGCCGAGAACGGCCTCTCCGAGCGGTTCGTGAAGGTCCTTGCAGACCACTACACCGCGCAGGCCTACATCACGACCGACCTCGACGACAACCAGATCACCGCCTTCCACCCTGGCGCCATGGACCGGTCATTCACCATCCCGGTCCCCGCCGACGCCGGCATCACGATCGGCATCCTGGCCCCCGACGGGCGCGAGGGGATGATCACCCACGCCGAACAGTTCGTGACGGCCGGCATCCCGTTCGTCTTCGACCCCGGCCAGGCGATGCCGCTGTTCAGCCAGCAGGACTTCGATCGCTTCATCGACCAGGCGACCTGGATCACGGTGAACGACTACGAGGGCCAGCTGCTGCAGGAGCGCACCGGGCTGTCGGCCGCGGAGATCGCCGCGCGCGTCGAGGCGTATGTCGTGACGCGCGGCGGGGAAGGGTCGATCATCTACCTCCCCGGCGGGCGGCAGGTGGCGATCCCGCCGGTCGTCGCCGAGCGGGTCGTCGACCCGACCGGCTGTGGCGATGCCTATCGCGCCGGCCTGCTGCACGGCCTGATGCACGACATGGACTGGGAGACCACCGGCCGGGTCGCCTCGCTCATGGGCGCGATCAAGATCGCGCAGCTCGGGACGCAGCATCACCGCTTCACGCCACAGGAGTTCCGCGACCGGTTCCATGCGGCCTTCGGCTACAGGATCGGCTGACATGACCCCCCGCGCCCTGCTCCTGATCGCCGTCGCGTTGCTGTCGCCCGCGGTCGCAGCCGAGACCGGCAGCGGCGGCTGGCCCGCGACGCTCGAGCGCATCGCGACCGGCGTGGTCACGATCCAGATCGATTCCACCCGCGCCTTCGACACCGAGTGGAACGCCTCGTCGCAGGCGACAGGCTTCGTCGTGGACGCCGAGCGCGGCCTGATCCTGACCAACCGCCACGTCGTCACGCCCGGCCCGGTGACGGCGCAGGCGGTCTTCCTGAACCGCGAGGAGGTCGAGCTCAAGGCGGTTTACCGCGACCCCGTGCACGATTTCGGCTTTTACCGTTACGACCCCTCGAAGCTGCGCTTCATCCGCCCGGCGGAGCTGCCGCTCTACCCGCAGGGCGCCCAGGTCGGAACCGAGATCCGCGTCGTCGGCAATGACGCCGGCGAGCAGCTGTCCATCCTCGCCGGCACGCTCGCGCGGCTCGACCGCGAGGCGCCGAGCTACGGCGTCGGCAAATACAACGACTTCAACACCTTCTACTTCCAGGCCGCCTCCGGGACCTCGGGAGGTTCCTCGGGCTCGCCGGTGCTCGACATCGCCGGGCGGGTCGTCGCCCTGAACGCGGGCGGGTCCACCGGGGCGGCGTCCAGCTTCTACCTCCCGCTGGACCGCATCGTCCGCGCGCTGGACCTGATACGCCGCGGACTGCCGGTGCCCCGTGGCACCCTGCAGACCGTCTTCGAGTACACGCCTTACGACGAGCTGCGCCGCCTCGGCCTGCGGCCGGAGACGGAGGCGAGCGCGCGACGCGCGGCGCCGGTTCGCACCGGGATGCTGGTCGTCGCCGAGGTGCAGCCGGGTTCGGCGGCTGACGGCCGCATCGCCGTCGGCGACATCCTCGTCGCGGTCGAGGGCAAAGGGGTGACCGACTTCACGACGCTGGCGGAGCTGCTGGACGGCTCGGTCGGTCGCGAGGTCACGCTCGACCTCGAGCGCGGCGGGCGACCCGTCAGAGAACGCCTGCGGGTGGACGACCTGCGCTCGATCACGCCGGACCGGTACCTCGAAATCGGCGACAGCGTGCTGCACACGCTGTCGTGGCAGATGGCGCGGCACATGAACGTTCCCGTCAGCGGTGCGTTCGTCGCGAATCCGGGCTACGTATTCGGACCAGCCGGCATCCCACGGGGCGCCGTGGTCATCGAGCTGGGCGGCCAGCCCGTCGCCTCGGTGGAGGACGCGACACGGATCCTGGGCGCGCTGCCCGACGGCACGTTCGCGCCGGTGAAGTACTTCACGCTGGAGGACACGCGCTCGCCCCAGCTCAGGCCGCTGCGCGTCGACCGCCGCTGGTTCCCCGCGCGCATTTGCCGCCGCGACGACACGCAGGGCCTGTGGCCCTGCGAGGCGCTGCCGGAACCGCCGGAGGCGCCGGCACCGGCTTCCGCCAGCACGCTGTTCGCGCGCTCGGGAGACGAGGTCGTGGACGCCCTCGCGCCCTCGCTGGTGCTGGTCAGCTTCAACATGCCGTTCTCGGTCGGAGGCGGGACCGCAACACCGTCCCGGTCGCGCTCGGCGACGTGCACATCACCTTCGCCGGAACCCTGGAAGTCCCGGGCAGGGTCGCCTGGGTCCATCCGCTGCACAACCTGGCGCTGGTCTCCTACGATCCGGCGGCGATCAACGGCACGCCGGTTCGCGCGGCGACGCTCGCGGAACGGCAAGTCCGGCCGGGGGAGGAGGTCGTCGTCGCCGGGCTCAAGGCGGACGGCCGGCTGGTCGCGCAGGGCTCGCGCGTGGCGTCGATCGATCCCGTCAGTTTCCCGCTGTCACGCACGCTGCAGTTCCGCGAGTCCAACCTCGCCACCATCCGCCTGATCAGTGGCCCGACGGACTTCGACGGCGTGATCGCCGACGCGCGGGGACGCGTGCTGGCCTTGTGGTCGAGCTTCGCGTTCGAGAACGGCCGGCAGATGCAGCAGGACAACCAGGGCGTTCCGGTGGAGCTGGTGAGCGAGATGCTGTCCCGCGCCCGCGACGGGCTTCCGCTCTACTCGCTGGAGGCCGAGCTCGCCCCGAGGTCGCTGGCCGAGGCACGCCGCCTCGGGCTCAGCGACGACTGGGCGCACCGCATCGCGGAGCACAGCCCGGCGCGCCGCGAGGTGATGTCGGTCACCCGCCTCGTCGCCGGCGCGCCTGCGGCGCGGATCCTGAAGCCGGGCGACCTCCTGCTGGCGATCGACGGCCGCGTGGTCAACAGCTTCCGCGAGGTCGAGCGCGCGATGCACGCCGGCATCGTCAGGGTCACGCTGTGGCGCGACGGCGCGGAGCAGGTGGCCGAAGTTCCCGGCGCCGCGCTGGACGGCCGCGACATCGACCGCGTGCTGGTCTGGGCCGGCGCCACCCTGCACGCGCCGCACCGCGCGATGTCGGCCCAGCGCGCCATCCCGCCGGAGGGACTCTTCGTGGCGTTCTTCATGTACGGCTCGCCTGCCAGCCGCTACCAGCTCTGGGCGGGGCGGCGCATCACCGAGGTCGACGGCGAGCCGACTCCCGACCTCGACAGCTTCATCCGCGCCGTGTCCGGGCGGCCGGACCGTTCCTCGCTGCGGCTCAAGACCGTGAACTGGAACGGCTCCGTGGACGTCCTCACCCTCAAGCTCGACGAGCACTACTTTCCCGCCTGGGAGCTGCACCGCGAGGGCGATGCCTGGCTGCGGCGGGAGCTGGACTGAGCGGCGGCGCGGCTGTCGCCAATTGGCGACGCGGTTCTCGTTTCATCGCTTCGATCACGGCTAAAGTGCCGCCGTGCCGCATCTCGCGGCCGGGGTTCCGTGCATGGAGGTCATCATGGTCATTGAACACCTGCGTCGTTGCCTGGTGGCGGTGACGTGCATCAGCCTGGTGGGCGCCGCGATGCCGATGCCCGCGCAGGCGGCGATCGTCTCGACGGATCGCGCCATCAGCCTCGAGCAGCGCGCCGGCTACATCAGTGCCGTCACGGCCGGGCTGGCCCGCGAGGACCTGCAGGCGCGCTTCGTCGCGCTTGGCGTCGATCCCGCCCAGGTCCAGGCACGGCTCGCGGGGCTGACGGACAGCGAGCTCGCGGCGCTGGCCGGGCGCATCGACGAGTTGCCGGCGGGCGGCGATGCGCTGGCCATCATCGGCATCGTGTTCCTGGTCCTGCTGCTGCTCGAGTTCACCGGCACCATCGACATCTTCAAGAAGGTGCCTTGATCCGCGACCTGCGTGCGCCCCGTACCCGGGGCGCACGCGCACGGTCCGGCCGTGCCCTGGCGTCCCTGTTGCTCCCGTGGATGGCGGCCTGCTCCACGGTGGCGCCGCTCGATGCGTCGCTGCCGGGCGATGCGCCGCGTCGCATCGAGCTGACCGCGACGCCATTCTTCCCGCAGGAGGACCACCAGTGCGGCCCGGCTGCGCTCGCGACCGTGCTCGCGGCGAGCGGCGTGCCGGTCGTGCCTGCCGACCTGGTCGCCGGGTCGTACCTGCCGGGCCGGGAGGGCAGCCTGCAGGCCGAGCTGGTCGCCGCGGCGAGGCGGCACGGCCGGCTCGCCTACGTGCTGCCGGGTGATCCGGGTTCGCTCGTCGCGGAACTCGCCGCCGGCAGGCCGCTCCTCGTGCTGCAGAACCTGGGCGTCGACGCGTATCCGCGGTGGCACTACGCCGTGCTCGTCGGGCTCGACGCCGGGCGCGACGAGGTGATCCTGCGATCCGGGCGCCGGCAACGCGAGGTCATGTCCTGGGCGCGTTTCGACGACAGCTGGCGGCGTGGCGGCCGCTGGGCCGTCGTGCTGCTCGAGCCCGGCGCGCTGCCGGAGAATCCCGAACCGCTGCGCTTCCTCGAGGCGATTGCCGGCCTCGAGGCCGCCGGACGGCTTGGGGACGCGGCGGCCTCCTACGCTGCGGCCGCGGCGCGCTGGCCGGAGCACGCGTTGGCGCAGCTGGGCCTCGGCAACAACGCCTACGCGCGGGGCGACCTGGCAGCGGCGGTCGCCTCCTATCAGCGCGGCGTGGCCCTCGCACCCGGCAACGCCGTATTGCACAACAACCTCGCGCAGGCCCTCCTGGACGCCGGCTGCCCGCGGCAAGCCGAGGCCGAGGCGCGGACGGCCGCGTTGCTGGCAGCCGGTACGCCGCTCGAGGGAGACGTGAGGGACACGCTGGAGGCGATCGAGGCCGGGCCACGTCAGGAGGGCCGCTGCGCCGTCGAGGCTGGCGGCAGCGCGACGGGCCAGCCGCTATCATCACGCGATGACTTGGAGGCCCGAGCCGCAGATCGATGAAGCCGTTCGCCTGTTGCGCGCGGGCGGGCTGGTGGCGTTCCCGACCGAGACCGTGTATGGGCTCGGCGCTGACGCCTCGAACCCGGCGGCCGTCGCGCGCATCTTCGCGGCGAAGGAGCGCCCGGCCGACCACCCGCTGATCGTGCACCTCGCCTCGGCGTCGCAGGTCGAGGGATGGGTGAGCGCATTTCCCGGCAAGGCGCGCGACCTCGCCGCGGCATTCTGGCCGGGGCCGCTGACGCTGGTGCTGCCGCGCGCGCCGGGCGTGCTGAATGCGGTGACCGGGGGACAGGAGACGGTCGCGCTGCGCGTGCCCTCGCACCCCGTGGCGCAGCGGCTCCTGTGCCGCTTCGGTGGCGGCGTCGCCGCGCCGTCCGCCAACCGCCATGGCCGGGTCAGCCCCACTCTCGCGCGCCACGTGCGCGAGGAACTCGGCGACCGCGTGGACCTCATACTCGACGGCGGCGCCTGCGAGATCGGCCTCGAGTCGACGATCGTGGGCGTCACCGGGGAAGCCATCACGCTGTTGCGGCCCGGCCGGATCGCGCGTGCCGAGATCGAGGCCGTCGCGGGCCCCGTGTCGGGTCCCGGCGCGGCCGCGCCGCGGGTCCCCGGCTCCCTGCGCGCGCACTACGCACCGACGACGGCGCTCGAACTGGTCGACGCCGCGACCCTCGACCGGCGCTGCGCCGCCGCCGGGGAAGCCGGACGCGTGGCCGTGCTTGCGCGCCGCCCGGCGGCCGCAGGCTGCCGTGCGCTGGCGTGGCACCAGGCCGCGGCGGATGCGCCCGGCTATGGACACGACCTCTATGCGTCGTTGCGCGAGCTGGATGGGCTCGGCGTGTCGCGCATCCTCGTGGAGGAGGTGCCGGCCGGCGAGGAGTGGGCGGCGATCCGGGACCGCCTGGCCCGGGCGGCGCGCCGGGACCCGCCCGACGCGCCGTGACGGGGCCCGCCGCGACTCAGCGCAGCTTGACGGTCTCGTTCAGCGCCGCGTTGATCCTCGCGACGTGGGTCGGATCGAGCGTGCCCGAGGCCAGCCTCAGCTTCACGACGTTGATCAGGTAGTCGTAGCGGCTGCGCGCGAAGAGGGTCTCGGCCTCGAACAGCCGGCGGCGCGCCTCGAGCACGTCCACGGTCGTCCGCGTGCCCACCTCGTAGCCGGCCTCGGTCGCCTGCAGCGCGACCTTCGCGGACTCGACCGCCTGCTCGAGCGCCTGGACCCGTGACATCTCCGACATGACGCCGAGGTAGGAGTCGCGCGTGTCGCGCTCGGTCTCGCGCGCCGTGCGCTCGAGCCGCTCACGGGCGGCGCGGTGGCGGTACTCGGCCTGCCGCACCCGCGACGAGGTGGCGCCGCCGGAGTAGATCGGCAACGTCAGCTGCAGGCCGACGAACGTGTCGTCGGTGTTGCTGTCGAGCGGGCTGATCGTGGCGACGGGCTCGCCGGTGATCGGGTCCTCGAAGGAGAATGTGCGGTCGCCCGACACCTCCTGGTTGCCGCGCGACAGGACCAGGTCGACGCTCGGATAGTGGCCGCCGCGCTGGAAGCTGATGTCGTCGCGGGTGATCTCCGCGGCCAGCCGGCTCGACGCCAGGCGGAGGTTCTGGTCCATGGCCATCTTCACCCAGTCCTCCTCGTTGGCCGGGTCCGGCGCGACGAGGGGCAGTTTCGGGCCGGGCTTGGCCAGCGTGTCGAAGGAATCGCCGGTCAGCTCCCGCAGGAACTCCTGCTGGGTCGCGAGGTTCCGCTTCGCCTGGATGACGGCCGCGGTCGCGGAGTCGTAGGCGGACCTGGAGTCCTGCACGTCAGTGATCGCGATCAGGCCGACCTCGAAGCGCTTCTCGGCCTGCTCGAGCTGGCGGCCCAGTGCCTCGTAGGTGGCTTCCGCAGCGGTCAGCGTGTCCTTCGCCGCCAGGACGTTGAAGTAGCGCTCGGCCGTGCGCAGGATCAGGTCCTGCTGGGCCGCCTGGTAATCGACTTCCGCCTGTGCCACCTCGCGGTCCGCGCGCCGCAGCGTCACCCAGTTCTCCCAGCGGAAGATGCTCTGGCGCAGTGTCACGTCCCAGCTGGTCGTGTCGGACTCGGTGTCCGACCTGCCGACGAGGCTCACGATGTCGCCGTCGGCGTTGAACCCGGTGAACGGCGCCTCGCCGTCGGCCTCGCGCGCGTCATAGCCGGCCCCTGCGCTCAGCTGCGGCAGCAGGGCGGACAGGGCCTGCGGTTTCGATTCGAGGGTCGCGAGCCGGTTGGCCTCCGCCTCACGGATCAGCGGATCGTTCTGCAGCGCCCGCGCATAGACCTCGGCGAGGTCCGACGCCTGGGCGGGCAGCGCGGCGAGGCCGGCGATGCCGAAGAGGGGGAGGACGAACTTTCGAATATTCATGCGCCTTCTCTAGGGGCTCGGCCCCAGGGGAATACTGGTGTTGTAGTATGGTATATCACCAACTAACCTGTTTCAACTCCCCGGCCGGCAGGTCGCGGCCGGGCGGGGGCGTCAGTATAAGGGCACGGAGGGGTCAACCTCGCGACTCCACCGGGTGATGCCGCCCATGAGGTTGGACACCCGCGGGTAGCCCTGGTGCCGGAGGAAGCCGGCGACCGCCTGGCTGCGTCCCCCGGAGTGGCACATCACCACGATGTGCCGCTCCCGGTCCAGTTCCGACAGCCGCGCGGGCACCTGGGCCATCGGGATGTGCACGGCGCCGGCGACCGACGCGACGGCCAGCTCGCGCGGCTCGCGGACGTCGAGAAGCACGAAGTCCTCGCCGGCCGCGCGGCGTTCGGCGAAGTCGGCAGGGGTCATCTGGTCGATCATGTCTCAGAACCTGAAGGCATCCGGTTGCAGCGCGTTGATCATCGGCGGGATCACCGTCTCGAACAACGTCTCGCTGACCCACTGGTCGTCCGCGACGCGGGTGACGAGCCGCGCCTCCATGACGGGCGCGCGTCCCACCACGACGAACAGGCGGCCGCCCGGCCTGAGCGCGCGTTCGAAGCGCGGGTCGTACACCGGCAACGAAGCGGTCAGGGCGATGGCGTCGTAGAGCCCGCTCTCGTCGAGCCTGCTGGCGTCGGCGGTCTCGACCGTGACGTTGGTAACCGAAAGCGCCGACAGCGCGCGGCTCGCGTCCTGGGACAGGCCGGGGAAGATCTCGAGCGTCCGCACGTGGCGCGAGAGCCTGGCCAGGCAGGCCGCGAAGAAGCCGCTGCCGGTGCCGATCTCGAGCACCTCGTCCGAGCGGCCGAGCGCAAGGGCCTGGAGGATCCTGCCCTCGACCTTCGGGGCGAGCATGCTCTGCCCGTGCCCGAGCGGGATCGCGGTGTCCGCAAAGGCGACGTCGCGGTAGGCCTCCGGCACGAAGCGTTCGCGTGGCACTTCGGCCAGGATCCCGAGCACGCGGTCGTCGAGCACGTCCCAGGCGCGAACCTGCTGGTCGATCATCTGGCGGCGGGCGGATTCGACGTTCGCTTTCATCGGCGGGCTCGGTTCGGGCGCGGGTTCGGGCCCGGAAGGTTAAGGTTTCCACCCGGGACCGACAAGCGCGCTGCGGGCGATCATTATGGTGAATCGCAGCGGGTCGCTCCAGCACCTTACGATATGCTCCGAAATGTCGTGGGCGCAGAACAAGACGGGTCCCGCCGGGCCGCCTGAGGGGCGGCGGTGGAGACCCGAAGGGGATGCACGACGAGATGACCGGGCTCGAGATCGTCAGTGGTGGGCTGGCGCTGCTTGCCGCCATCCTGCTGGCGGTGGTGGCGCGGCAGCGTCGTGAACTCGGCCGGGCGCTCGAGGTTGCCGACGCCGTGGCCGCGGCCGCGTCTTCGCGCGGCGGCGAGCTGCCGGAAGCGGAGGGCGGCGACGAGTCCCCGGCGGCGCGATTCGCCGCGGCGGCACGGGAGCTGGCGATGCGCGGTGCCGGGGATACGGACCGCGCCCTGCTGCGCACCCTGGTGGCGTCGTCCAACGAACCGGTCCTGGTGCATCGCGAGCGGATCGAGGCGGTCAATGCGGCCCTGTGCGCGCTCGTCGGGCTCGAGCCCGATGCGATCGTCGGGCGCAGGCTTCCCGAGCTCGTGTCCCCCGAGTACGCCGGGCTCGTCGAGGCCAACCTGGCGCGGCGACTCGCGGGCGAGGAAGCGCCGGCCCTGACCGAGGTCGAGATCGCGGACTCCCACGGGCAGGTCACCCGGCTCGAGCTGAAGGCCACGACGCTCGAGGTCGGCGGCGCGCGGCGGGTGCTGTTTTCCGCCACCGAGATGGCGCCCGTCGCCAGCGGCGAGGCGCTGCAGCGCACCGATGGGCGCGCCCAGCTGACGCTCGATTCCCTCGGCGAAGGCGTGGTGACGACTGACGTGCACGGCCGGGTCGAGTTCATGAACCGCCTGGCCGAGGAGCTGTGCGGGATGTCGGGCACCGAGGCGGCGGGACGGCCGTTCACCGAGATCGTCTCCTTCGTGGACGAGCACGACCGGCGTCCGTTGCCGGACGCGGTTCGCCAGTGCATCGCCACCGCCAGCCGGGTCACGCTCGGCCGGCGGGCGCTGATGCTGACCCGTTCCACCGGCGCTGAGCGCAGCATCGAGCTGTCTGCCGCGCCGCTCAAGGCGCAGCGCGGCGAGATCACGGGCGCGGCCCTGCTGCTGCACGACGTGACCGAGCTGCGCGGGCTCGCCCGGCAGATGTCCTACCAGGCGAGCCACGACGCCCTGACCGGGCTCGTGAACCGTCGCGAGTTCGAGCGGCGGCTCACGGAGTCCATCGAGTCGGCCCGGGCCGGGCTGCATTCGCACATCATGTGCTACCTGGACCTCGACCGGTTCAAGGCCGTGAACGACACCTGCGGGCACCTCGCCGGCGACAACCTGCTGCGCGAGGTCGCGGGCCTGCTGAAGGAGAAGGTCCGCGACTCCGACACGGTCGCGCGGCTCGGCGGCGACGAGTTCGGCATCCTGCTGGTCGGCTGCCCGCTCGAGAAGGCGCGCCAGATCGCCGGCGACGTGTGCCGCGCGGTCAGCGACTACCGCTTCGTGTGGAAGGACCGGATCTTCAGCATCGGCGTCAGCGTCGGCCTCGTCGAGGTGGGCCGCGAGAGCGGCGGGCTCGACGACGTGATGAGCGCGGCGGACTCGGCCTGCTACGTCGCCAAGCAGTCGGACGGCAGCCACGTGCACGTCTATTCCTCGCACGACGAGGCGGTCGCGCGGCACAGCGGCGAGATCCAGTGGCTGCAGCGCCTGCAGGCCGCGCTGCGGGACGGCCTGTTCGAGCTCTACGCCCAGCCCATCATCGCGGCACGCGAGGGCAGGCAGGACGGTCCCAGCCTCGAGGTCCTGCTGCGCCTGGCCGACGAGTCCGGGAGGCGCGCCTCTCCCGCGGAGTTCATGCAGGCAGCCGAGCGCTACCGCCTGATGTCGCTGGTCGACCGCTGGGTCGTGCAGACCGCGCTCGCCGCGATCGCCAGCGGCGCCATCCGGCTCCTGGACGGCAAGAGCCTCGCCATCAACCTGTCGGGCCAGACGCTCGGTGACCCATCCTTCCTCGAGTTCGTCGTCGAGACGCTGGACCGGACCGGCGTGCCGCCGTCGCAGGTCTGCTTCGAGGTCACCGAGAACTCCGTGATCGGCAACCTCGAGCTGGCGCGGAGGTTCATCGGCGTGCTGCATGGCATGGGTTGCCAGTTCGCGCTGGACGACTTCGGCACCGACCTCGGCGCCTTTGCCAACCTCAAGAACCTCTCGATGGACTACATCAAGATCGACGGCGCGTTCACCCGCGACCTGGCGCACGACGCGGTCAACCAGGCCATGGTCGCCGCGATCGTCAGGCTGGCCCGGACGCTGAACTTCCGGCTGATTGCCGAGCAGGTCGAGGACTCGGCCTCGCTCGAGACGGCCCGCGGCATGGGCATCGACTTCGCCCAGGGCTACGTCATCGGCCGGCCGGAGCCGCTGCGTTCCGCGGCCTAGGCCGGCCCCCGCGCTGCAGGCGCGCCGGGACTCTGGTATCGTCCGGGCGCCGGCAGGCCGCGCACGGCGGCCATGCCAGGTCCGGGGGGCACACGCTTGAATAACCTGCTCGACAGCCGGAAGGGCCGCATTGCGACCTTCGGCATCCTGTACGTGTCGGAGGGCATCCCCCTCGGGTTCGCCGCGGTGGCGATGGCCGCCTACATGCGACGGCAGGGACTCGACGTCGCGCAGATCGGCGCATTCGTCGGCTCGTTCTACCTGCCGTGGGCGTTCAAGTGGGCCTGGGCGCCGCTCGTCGACCTGGTCAAGTTCCGGCGCTTCGGCGGGCGCAAGGCCTGGATCATCCTGTGCCAGGCGCTGATGCTCCTCACGCTCTTCGCCATCGCGCAGATCGACTACACCAGGAACTTCGACCTCCTGATCACCCTGGTGCTGGTGCACAACTTCTTCTCCGCCACGCAGGACGTGGCGATCGACTCGCTCGCGATCAACACGCTGCGCGAGGACGAGCGCGCGACGGCCAACGGCTTCATGTTCGGCGGCGCCTACATCGGCCAGGGCCTGGGCGGCGGCGGCGCGATGTTCGTCGCCGGCCAGTGGGGCTTCGACGCGTCCTTCGTCTACGTCAGCCTGCTGCTGGCCACGATCTTCGCCTTCGTGTTCGTCTTCGTCCGCGACCCGTCAGTCACCAGCGCCGCCGCCCAGCGGGCGGCCGACGTGTGGGCCGCGCTGGTCGAGAACGTCCGCAGCTTCCTGCGCGAGCTGCGGGTCGGGTTTTTCGGCTCCGGGGCCGGCCCCATCGTCGGGGTCGCCTTCGCCCTGCTGCCGATGGGCGCCATGGCGCTCAGCACCAGCGTCGCCAGCGCCATGCAGGTCGACCTCGGCATGTCCGACGGGCAGATCGCCGAGCTCAACGTCTACAGCACGGTGCTGTCGGGCATCGGCTGCGTCATCGGCGGCTGGCTGGCCGATCGTTTCGGGCAGCGGAAGATGCTCGTGCTGTGGTACCTCGCGACCACGCTCCCGACGCTCTACCTGGCGGTGGCGCTCGCCACATCGGAGGGAGTGCAGGGGATCACCGTCGCGCAGTTCTTCGGCGCGTCGCTGGTGTTCAGCTTCTGCATGGGGCTGCACTACGGCACCAGCGCCGCGATCTTCATGGGGCTCACCAATCCGCTGGTCGCTGCCACGCAGTTCACGGGCTACATGGCGCTCAAGAACCTGACCATCTCCTATACGAACTTCTGGCAGGGCGCGGTCTCCGACGCGCAGGGCTACGCCTTCGTGATGTTCCTGGACGCTGCGCTGGTGCTGCTGCCGGTGCTGATCATCCCGTTCCTGCGGCCGGCGTCGCGGCTGGCGCAGGAGCCCCCGTCGAAGGGAGCGCCGTTGCCGGAGGCCGGCTGACCCGCGCCGGCACGCGCGGCCGGCCACACGCCACATGACATAACGCCGGCGTTTTTTCGCGGGATATTACATAGTTACCGAGATTCGGCCGTCGCGCCGCGCGGCGCAGCGCTAACCTTATGCCAAGAGCGGCCACAGGCCGCAGACCTGCAGGGCCGGCGACGTACCGGCCGGGGATGGCACGAGGACCGCGCGACCACTCCGCCTGCGCCGTGGGGCGGGCCGTGTCGCGCCACGGGACGGATTCCGGATGGCGGTCGAGTCGAAATACCTGCTGCACGACCTTTCGCGACCCGCGGTGGCCGTCACCGGCGACGACGAGCCGACGCAGGACCTCGCTGAACAGCTGTCCGCCAACGACGACCCGACCGAGGACGTCCCGGTCGGCGAGGGCGGGCACGCGTCGCCGGCCGTGACCGGTTCCCCCGGTGACGACCCGTTCAAGCCCGGCACGACGCTGTGCGGCCGCTACCTGCTCGACCGCGTCGTTGGCCGCGGCGGCTTCTCCCAGGTCCTGCGCGCGCTCGACCTCGATCGGCAGGCCGCGGGCGACGCCGAACCCTGGGTCGCCATCAAGGCATTGCGTCCGGAGCACCGCGGTTCCCTGGCAGCGGCCCGGCGGCTGGCGGACGAGTACGAAGTGCTGCGCCGGCTCACGCATCCGGGCGTGGTGCGCGTGTTCGGCCTGGCCGCCGAGGGTGACCACGTCTTCGAGGTCATGGAGCTGCTGGACGGGTCGTCGCTGGCCACGCGGCTCGCGCAGGGCGACGGCCCGATGTCCCGCGACGAGGCCAGGCGCGTGCTGCGTTCGTGTGCTGCGGCACTCGACTGGGTCCACCAGCGGGGGTTCGTCCACGGTGACGTCAAGCCCGGCAACATCTTCGTGACCTCCGCGGGCGATGCCCGGCTGCTGGATTTCGGAGGGACGCCGTCAGGGCCGGAGACCGGCGTGGCCGTGGGACCGGATGAGTCGCTGTTTGCGACGCCGGCCTACGCGAGCCCGCAGGTGCTGTCCGGCCTGCCGCCGGGCGCGGCCGACGACCTCTACAGCTTCGCCTGCGTCGCCTTCCAGCTGCTCGCCGGCGCGCACCCTTTCGGCAGGACCAACGCCCGCGAGGCCCAGGAGCGTGGCCTGCAGCCCGTCAGTCCGGCGGCGCTCGGTGACGCGACCGCGGCCGCGCTCGCGCGCGGGCTGGCATTCCAGCGGGAGGACCGGCCCGCCAGCGCCAGTGCGCTGCTCGACGGCGTATTCGATGCGCGCCCGGTTCCGCGGGCCGAACCGTCGAGGGCTGCCTCGTCAGCGACGCGATGGCGCGGACCCGCCGCGCTCGCCGCGCTGGCGGCGCTGGTCATCGCCGTGGCGTGGAACGCGTGGCCGCGCGACCCGGCGCGGACGAACACGGCACCAGTCGTCATCCCCGCGCAGCCGGCAGCGACTGCGCACGGCGCCGACGATCCGTCGTCCGCGCCGGCCGACGGAAAACGCCTTGGCGACACCGGGGCACCGCCCGCGCTCACGAGGCTGGCGCCCGCCCGCACCGATCGGCCTGCCGGCCAGCAGGTGGCCTTCGGAAACGGCAGCCTCGTGGCGAGCCGCAAGGCGATCGCGGCGGCAGTCCCCATTCGCCGGAGGGGCGAGCCGGAAGGCATCCTCCGGGTCAGGTGGCGGATCGAGGAGGGCTCAGCTCGGGCCGGGCAGGACTTCAGCGGCCCGCTGTCCGGCACGGTCGTGCTCGCAGTCGGCCAGCGGGCCAGCACCCTGTTCGTCCCGCTGGTTCCGGGCGCAGGATCCGCGGGCGATGCGGGCTTCGTGGTGGTCCTCGAGGGCATCGACGGCCCGGCGCGCGCCGGGGACGTGACGCGGGTCAACGTGACCCTGCGCGACTTCCGCGCCTGAGGACCCCGCGCGACGCGTCCTGTGGCGTCGCGCCGCTGCGTGCGGCCGCCCGCTACGAGGTCGGGTTGAGACGCCGCTCCACGGCCTCGTAGTGATCGATGACCTGGCGGACGTACTGCCGCTTTCGCTGGTAGCTGCCGGCGAAGAAGCTGCGCTTGAAGCCGTAGATGATCACCGACTTCAGGTCGTGCCGGTCGAGCCCGAGGTGAGTGCAGGCGAGCAGCAGCTCGTCGGTCACCGTGGTGTTGCTCATCAGCCGGTTGTCCGTGCAGAGGGTGGTGGACAGCCGCTGCGCGCGCAGCTTGCGGAAGGTGTGTTCCTCGAGGCTCCCGAGGTGCGGGTTCGTCTGCAGGTTGCTGGTCAGGCAGACCTCGAGCGTGATGCGTCGGTCGGCAATGTAGTTGCCGAGCCGGTCCACGTAGTGCTCACGGTCGGCGATGTCCTCGTCGCGGATGGCGTCGGGCTCGAGCAGGTAGGTGCCGTGGCCGATGCGGTCCGCGTGCAGGTCGGTGATGGCCTGGAAGATCGACTCCGGCCCATAGGCCTCGCCCGCATGCACGGTCTTCTTGAGGAAGTGGCGGTGGGCATAGTCGTAGGCCTGTTTGTGGTCGCCCGCCGGGTAGCCCGCTTCCTCGCCCGCCAGGTCGAAGCCGACCACCTGCAGGCCGTGCAGGTCGCGGGCCGTGACCGCGGCGCGCGCCAGCTCGACGGAGGCCATCGCGTACAGTTCCTTGGGGCGGGCGTAGGGATGCGCCGCGAACAGCGTGGCGTAGTACTGGCTGAAGCCCGCGGTGAACATGCGCATCGCGCAGCAGATGATCCCGTACTCGAACGGCGGCTCGGTGCCCGCGACGATGGCGGGGCGCCGGTTGAAATCGTCGCGGGCGCGCCGGAGGCCGCGGTCCACCGCCGCAATCGCCTGCACCGCGTCGAGCCCCGGATGCACGTGAAGCTGCGGCGCGAAGCGCACTTCGAGGTAGCGGACGCCCTCGCGCTGGTTGTCCTCCGCGAGTTCTGCGGCGGCGCGCTCGAGCGCTTCGGTCGTCTGCAGGGCGGCCACGGTGTACTGGAATCCCTTCAGGTACTCCCCGAGGCTGGCATAGCGGTCCTTGAACACGGTCTCGCGCAGCCCGCCTTCGGTGTAGCTCGGCATCTCCACGCGATGCTCGCGCGCGAGCTCGATCAGCGTGGACAGGCGCAGGGAACCGTCGAGGTGCACGTGCAGGTCGGTCTTGGGCAGTTCGGCGATGAATTCGCGCGTGATCGGCGCAGTGTCCACGTGGGGCATCCGGGCTTCCTGGGAGGTTGCGCAGGATAACCCGGGCGGCCGGTGGCCGTGCAGCCGACGGGCTATCATTTCAGGCCCCGACCCTGCCCAGGGAGTACAGCCTTGCCGAGGTGGATCCTGCGCGGCCTCGCCACGCTGCTGGCCGCAGCCGGCCTGGCGCTGGCCTGGGACGTGGCCACCTACGACGCGGCGGCGTGGCGGGCCGATTACGTCCATCTCCGGACAGAGCTGGCCCAGGGCTATGCCAACCTCGACTGGATGGTCGAGCGCCGCGGGCTCGATCCGGTGGCGCTCGACGCCGCGACCGACCGGGCGATCGCCGACGCGCATTCGCGCCTCCGCGCGATGCTGGCCCTGCGCGACTTCGTCGCGGCCTTCGACGACCCGCATCTCAGGCTGGTCGGACGGGACGGCCGCGAGATCGCGGCGCGGCCGGATCCTGGCCCGCCTGTGCCTCGCCTGCCGGTGGCGTCCTGCGCGGAGGCCGGTTATGAGGAGCAAGGGCGCGACTTCTCGCCCGCGGTGCAGCGCCTGCCGGGATGGACGCTGCTCGGCGGCGGGGAGTTTCCGAACGGGCTGGCGGGCGACCTCGGGACCTTGCGCATTGCGAGTTTCGGCGAGGACCGGTATCTCGGGTCCTGCCGCGCGGTGTTTCGCCCGGGCATGGACGAGCGGGCGCTGCAACTCGCCGTCCGCGCCCGGCTGCAACAGTCGCTGACCAGTACGATTTCCGACCTGCAGGCGCGCGGCGCCCGCCGCCTGCTGGTGGACGTGACCGGCAACGGCGGCGGGACCGAGTGGGTGGGGGAGGTGATTGCGCTGTTCACGGATCGCGCGCTGTCACGGGCCTCTTCGCGAATCGTGGCACCGGCCTGCGACCGGTCCGGGATCTGGCGCGGAGAAGCGGTGTGTCCGGTCTTCGCCGGCGCCGGCGAGACCGCGACGATGCAGGGCACCGGTGCGTGGACCGGCCCGTTGTGGATCCTGATGGATCGCAGGACGGGCTCGGCGACCGAGGATTTCGTCGTCTGGCTGCAGCAGAACGGAGTCGCGAGGACGCTCGGCGAGCGCACGGCAGGCGCCGGCTGTGGCTACGTCGGCGGCGGCGGGCGCATCCGCCTGCAGGCTGCGCCCTTCGACGTGATGGCGCCGAACTGCGCGCGCTTCCTGCGGGACGGCACCAACGAGGTCGAAGGGATCGCGCCCGACATCGGCATTTCGCTGTCCGGGGGCGGCGCTGCGCAGCAGGCCGCGGCGCTGTGGGCGGCCATCGGCGCTGCGCCGGCGCGCTAGGCCGGTCCGGGGCCCCGGGTCCGGCGCGTGAACCAGGCGACCAGCAGCGCAAAGGCCGCGGCTCCGAGCAGCCAGGCGCCGGTCTCGCCTGCCCAGTCGTGTCCGAGCCCGTCCGGCCTGCGGCCCAGGACGAACGCCGCGCCGGCCAGGCCCACGCCGAGCAGTCCCTCGCCGCCGACGAATCCGGAGCCCAGCAGGACGCCGCGGTCTGTCCGGGCGCCGGCTTCCGCGGCATCCCGGTCGCGCGTCAGGATCCAGCGCAGCAACCCGCCGAGGAAGATCGGCGTCATGGTGGACAACGGCAGGTACACGCCGACCGCGAACGGCAGCGAGGGAACACGCAGCACTTCGGCGACGAGCGCGATCCCGGCGCCGATGCCGACCAGCCCCCAGGGCAGCGACCGGTCGATCACGCCGTCGATGACGAGCTTCATCAGCGTAGCCTGCGGCGCCGGCAGGTCCCTGCCGCCGAAGCCGAAGGTCTCGGCCAGCAGCAGCACGGACAGGCAGACGAAGGTGGCCGACGTCAGCACGCCGGCCAGCTGTGCGAGCTGCTGGTGGCGCGGCGTTGCGCCGAGCAGGTAGCCGGTCTTCAGGTCCTGCGCCATGTCGCCCGAGATCGAGGCCGCAATGGCCACGACGCAGCCCACCATCAGTGCCGCGGCCTTGCCGGTGGCATCGGTCCAGCCGATGGCGAGGAAGACCGTGGCCGTGCCGAGCAGCGCGGCGATCGTCATCCCCGAGGTCGGATTGCTGGTCACGCCAACCAGGCCGACGATGCGGGCCGCGACCGTGACGAAGAAGAAGGCGAAGACGACGACGCAGAGCGCGGCCGCGAGCTGGTGGGGCAGGCCGTCGATGACGCTGAACACCTGCGGGACCAGCGCCATCACCAGGGTGATCACGATCACTCCGGCACCAAGGAAGGCGTAGGGCAGGTCGAGCTCGGTGCGCAGCGGCTGCGCGTCATCCTTGCCGCGGGAACGGCCAAAGCGCGCGGCCCCGGCCCGGAAGCTGGCGATCATCACCGGCAGCGAGCGGACCAGCGTGATGATGCCCGCGGTCGCGACCGCACCCGCGCCGATGTAGCGAACGTAACGGTTCCAGATCTCGGCGGTGGACATGGTGGCGATCGTCTTGACCGTCTCCGGGAACAGCGGGTCGACGCGGCCCGCGCCCCACCAGGCGATATACGGGATGATCACCAGCGCGGACAGCAGGCCACCGCCCACCATGATCGTCGCCACGCGCGGCCCGAGGATGTAGCCGACGCCGAACAGGGCGGCCGAGAGGTCCATGCTGACCTCGGCCTTCCTGGGCCAGGGCAGGGCCAGCGACAGGCTGTCCGGGACGACCTTGAGCCAGGAGGTCAGCGCCTTGAAGGCGGCGCCGAGCCCGAGTCCGAGGAACACGTGGCCGGCCTGGGTGCCGCCGCCCTGGCTCGCCTTCAGCACCTCGGCGCAGGCCGTGCCCTCCGGGTAAGGCAGGCGGCCATGCTCCTGGACGATCAGGTACTCGCGCAACGGGATCATGAACAGCACGCCGAGCACGCCGCCGCACAGTGCGAGCAACACCATCTGCAGCAGGTCGGGCGGCATGCCCCACATGAAGAGCGCCGGCAGCGTGAAGATCACGCCGGAGGCCAGCGAGCTCGAGGCCGAGCCGGCGGTCTGCGACAGGTTGGCCTCGAGGATGGTGCCCTCGCGGCCGGAGCGTCGCAGCAGGCGGAACATCGCCACCGTCATGACCGCCACGGGAATCGACGTGCTGACGGTGAGGCCGGCGCGCAGGCCGAGATAGGCGTTCGCCGCGCCGAAGACGATGCCGAAGAGGATGCCGAGGCCGATGGCCTTTACCGTCAGCTCGGGAACGGCGCGGTCCGCCGGCACGTAGGGGCGAGGAGCGTCAGGCGACATGCGTCGGCCCGTCTTCAACAGCCGCAGCCGGTCCGGTGGACTCCCGCCACGCGGCGACGTACTCACGGTGCGTGGCGAGCGCCGGCTCGCCGGCCGCGTCGCGGCGTGCCAGCTGGGCCGGGCGATAGCCCGATTCGATGGCAGTCACCTGTGCCTCGCTTCCCTGCACCTCGAAGAGGATCCGCCAGTCCTTCACCGCGAGCCGGAATCCGCCGGCCTCGCGCTTGATGCGGCGGTAGGGATGCGGCTGCGGCCCGAGACCCAGCGTCGCGATGATCCGCTCGCGGATCGCGAGGCCGGTCCGCGCCTCGATCCACGCGGCCTGCCGCGCGGCGAGGGGCGAGAACGCGACGGCAAACCGCGCCACCGGGTCCGCGGGGATCGTTTCGCCCTGTGCGGCACCCGCCTCGTCGAGCCAGCCGCTCCTCGCGGCCGGGTGCGCGTCGGCATAGGCGACGTAGGGCTTGATGTCGAGCACCGGCGTGCCGTCGACCATGTCGAGGTCGCGGACGTGGAGCACCAGGCCGTCCACGCGCTCGAGTCGCACCGCCGACAGGCCGATCGGATTGGGGCGGTGCGGCGAGCGCGTGGCGAACACGCCCTTGCGGCCGGACGTGCTGCGCGGCGGCAGCACCTTGGGCCGCCACGAAGGGTTGAGGTGGAACCAGTAGATCACCCAGAGGTAGTCCCAGCCCTCCAGGTCCTCGAGCGCGTGCTCGAAATTCCGGCCGGGAAACAGCTCGATGGTGCCGCGCGTGCCGGCCGCGGCACGCGGCTGCCGGGCGGCCTCGACCTTCGAGACCAGCGGGCCGTGCACGATGCCGATCGGGTCGATGGTCAATGGCCCTGTCTGCCGTGTCCCGGTCATGGGGCCATTGTACGGGACGGCCCGCAGCGGACGGGGCGGTGCTGACGGCCGCGGCCCGCGCTCAGGCGTTGCCGAGGCAGTGCTCGACCAGCCGCACCCAGTAGGACGCGCCGAGCGCCAGGATGTCGTCGTTGAAGTCGTAGTGCGGGTTGTGGAGCATGCAGCCGCCCTCGCCGGGCCCGTTGCCGATGAAGACGTAGCAGCCCGGCCGTGCCTGCAGCATGAAGGCGAAGTCCTCGCCGCCCATGGTGGGCTCGCATCCCCAGTGCACATTGCCCGCGCCGACGAGCGACTCCAGCACCTCGCGGGCGATCCGTGACTGCGGCTCGCTGTTGACGAGGGCAGGGTAGCGGCGCTCGTAGCGCACCGACACCCCGCAGCCGTGGGCCGCCGCAATGCCGCTGCTGAGTCGCCGCAGGCCGTCTTCCAGCAGGTCCTGCACGGCGGGGGTGAAGGCGCGGGTGGTACCGCGGATCACGACCTCGGAAGGGATGACGTTCCAGGTGTCTCCCGCATGGAACTGGGTGACGCTCACCACGCCGGAGTCGAGCGGGCCCACGTTGCGGCTCGTGAGCGTCTGCAGGGCCTGCACCAGCGCGCTGCCGGCGACCACGGGGTCGATGCCCTGGTGCGGCATGGCCGCGTGGGCGCCGCGTCCCGTGACCAGGATCTCGAACAGGTTGAAGCCGGCCATCATGGGTCCCGGCCGCAACCCGAACTGTCCCGCCGGCATCCCGGGCCAGTTGTGCATGCCGTAGACCGCCTCGACGGGAAAGCGGTCGAACAGGCCCTCGCGCACCATCACCTGCCCGCCGCCCTCGTTTTCCTCGGCTGGCTGGAAGATGAAGTGCACCGTCCCGTCGAAGCGGCGCGTCTCGGCGAGGTAACGCGCGGCGCCGAGCAGCATCGTCGCGTGCCCGTCGTGCCCGCAGGCGTGCATCCGGCCGGCGTGGCGCGAGCGGTGGTCGAAGCCGTTGCGCTCCTCGATCGGCAGCGCGTCCATGTCGGCACGCAGGCCGATGGCGCGCGTGCCGGAGCCCGCGCGCAGGGTCCCGACCACGCCGGTCCGGGCGAGCCCGCGATCCACGTCGATGCCGAGCCGCTCGAGTTCCGCTGCGATGCGCCCCGCGGTGCGGTGCTCCTCGAAGGCGACTTCAGGGTGCGCGTGCAGGTCGCGGCGGAACGCCGCGAGCTCGTTCCCGAAGGCGCCGATGGCGCCGATCACCCCCGCGTGCCTGGCGGCGTCCAGTCTCGTCTTCCCTCTCAGGCGCCCGAGAAATCCACGCCCGAGAACACCAGCGACGGCGCCAGGGTGGTCGAGTACGGGTACGGGTCGTTGCCGACGAGCTCGAGGCGGCTGAACAGGCTGCGCAGGTTCCCGGTGACGTTCATCTCGCCCACGGGACGGCCGATGCGCCCGTTCTCGATGACGTGGCCGCGCAGGCCGAGCGAAAAGTCGCCGGTCGTGCCGTCCGTATTGCCGCCGAGCCAGGAGGTAACGTAGATGCCGTTGCCGACCTCGGCCAGCAGCTGCTCGAGAGAGTGCCGGCCGGTCTGCACGCGCAGGTTGGACCGCGAGCCGGTCGTCGGCGCGAGGCCGGCCTTGCGGCCGTAGTAAGTGTCCACGTAGAGGTTGCGGACGACGCCGGCCTCGATGATGGGCAGGACCTTCGCCGAGATGCCCTCGCTGTCGTAGTGACGCGATCCGAGCCCGCGCGGGATCAGCGGGTCGTCGATGAGCGTCAGCTTGTCGCTGAAGGCCTTCTGGCCGGTCAGCCCGGCCCAGAATGACCGGCCCTGCTGGATGCTCTGGGCGTTGGCGGGGCCGAGCAGGCGCCCGACCAGCGACGCCGCCGCGCGCGCGTCGACGACCATGGCGGTCCTGGAGGTAGGGCCCTTCTCTGAATCGAGCCTGGCAAGCGCGCGGTCGAGCGCGACCTGGGCCACCTTGCCCGGCTGGGGCAGGGCCTCGAGGTGCGTCCCACCCGCATAGAAGCCGTCCTCGGCGCGGCGGTCGCCCCGGTCTTTCAGCGTGACGCTGGCGCCGTACCAGCAGTACGTGGACTCCTGCATCCCGAGGAAGCCGTTGCTGCTGGCAGAAGCGGACTGGCTCGACCCGTCTTCGACGGCGCCGGTAGCCGAAATGACCCGCTCATGCGCAGCTGCGACTTCGTCGATCGCCCTGCACCACGCGACCCGCTGGTCGCGGTCGATCTGCTGCACCCGCGCGTCGACCAGGTCGAGCGGCTGGCCGGGCCGGTCGCGGAACAGCTCAGGCGGGGTGATCTGCCGGCTCGGGTCGGGCTCCAGGGCGCGCGTGATCGCCACCGCCTCGGCGAGGAAGCCCTTCATCCGTTCCGGCTCGAGGTCCGTCGTCTGGTGGCTCGAATAGCGGCCGTTCGCGTAGACCTGCACGGCCAGCGCGCGCGAAGTCGTGTCCTGCACCTTCTCGAGCGCGCCCTTGCGGTATTCGAACTGGACGCTGCGCTGCTGGACGGCGGTGGCCCAGACGTCATCCGCGCCCGCCTTGCGGGCGAGCTCGACGGCCTCGGCGGCCCGATTGCTGAGTTCAGCCGACATTTTCGCCTCCCACCGTCATCCGCGACACGAGCACCGTCGGGATGCCCTGCGAGACCGGCACGCCCTGGCCGTTCTTGCCGCAGGTCCAACCGCCGGTGTCGAGCCGCGCGTCATTTGCGACCATCGTGATCCGCTTCAGCGATTCCGGTCCGTTGCCGATGATGTTCACGTCCTTGATCGGCGCGGTCAGCTTGCCGTCCTCGATCATCCAGCCGTTCTTGACGTAGAAGGTGTAGTCGCCGGCGCCGATCTGCACCTGGCCATTGGTGAAGGTCTCGGCCAGGATCCCGCGGTCCACCGAGGCGATGATCTCCTCCCGCGTGTGCGGGCCGGCCTCCATGAAGGTGCAGCTCATGCGCGGCATCGGCGCGTGCTTGTAGGACTCGCGCCGCCCTGATCCTGTCGGCTTCAAGCCGTACTGCCGCGCGCTGATGCGGTCGTGCAGGTAGGACTTCAGGATGCCGTTCTCGACCAGGACCGTCCTGCCGGCCGGGTTGCCTTCGTCGTCGTAGTTCAGCGCGCCGCGTTCGCCCGGGATCGTGGCCTGGTCCACGATCGTGATGAACGGCTCCGCGACCTGCTTGCCGATCATGTCGGAGTAGATGCTGGTGCCCTTGCGGTTGAAGTCGGCCTCCATGCCGTGGCCGATCGCCTCGTGCAGCAGGATGCCGCTCGAGCCGGACGCGAGGACCACCGGCATCTCGCCCGCCGGCGGGCGCTTCGCGTCGAACAGGACGACCGTCCGGTCGACCGCTTCGCGCGCCATGGCGGTCAGGCGCTCCTCGGTGTACCAGTCGAATTCCTGGCGGGCGGCGATATTCGAATAGCCCGTCTGCACCTCGTCGCCCTTGCGTGCGGTCACGACCGTGTACATCGTGGCCATGGGCCGGTGGTCCATGACGAGGCTGCCGTCTAGCGTCGCGATCATCACGCGCTCGTCCACGTCGGTCCAGTAGACCGAGACCTTCTCGACGGCGGGGTCGAACGACTTCGCCTTCGACTCGACGAACTTCAGGATCGGCAGCTTGCGGTCGATGCCCACCTCGGACCACGGCACGCTGACGGTATAAAGCCCGCCGAGGTCCCGGGGTGCGAAGGCCTGCGGTGCGGCGACCCGGCCGCCGGCGGCGATCGCCGCAGCAGTGCGCGCGGCGGACAGCATGGACGCGAGGGTCAGGTCCTCCGTGAATGCGTACCCGGTCTGTTCACCGATCACGACACGCAGGCCGACGCCCTGGTCGATGCCGGAGAAGGCCCGGGACACGATGCCGTCCTCGAGCGTCAGGGTATTGCGGCGGCTGTGCTGGAAGTACAGGTCCGCCGCATCCGCGCCATTGGCCGTCATCTCCGACATCACGCGCGCGACCGTCGCCTGGTCGACGCCGAACCACTCCATGAACGGGTTCTCCGGCAGCTTGTCGGCGACGCTGACGGCGCGCTGCACCCCGCAGGCGCCGAGGAAGGCCGGCATGGTCAGCGCTGCGCTGCCCGCGGCCATCGTTCCCAGGAATTCCCTTCTGGTCCGGTTCATGGCATCTCCCCTCGTTGTCTCCCGTGCCCGCCCCCCATGGAGCGCCGACGGGCCCACCGGTTCCCTGCCACCGGGCGGGCCCTTACCTATGATGCGGCAGGACGCCGGATGGTTGCATGTGCGCGGCGCTTTCGTCGCCCGACCGATGCTGCAGCGCAGCGACGGTCGCAGCGCCGACCTGCCCTAGTCCTTGCCCCGGACGATGGACAGGGCGAACCGATCGCCGTCGAGGTAGCGATGGGCCACCTCGCGCAGTTCCCCGATCGTGACCTGGCCGGCCGCCTCGGCGGTCTGCCGGGTGAAGTCGAGCGGCAGCCCGGAGAACCAGTTCTGCGCCAGGTCGGCCGACTGCGCCGCATTGGTCTGCAGGGCGATCCGCGTCGACCCGGCGAAGTACTTCTGCGCCAGGGCCAGGTCCTCGGCGCTGAACCCGTCCTCGTCGAGCCGCCGGATTTCCGCCAGCAGCGCCTCACGCGCCTCGGTCTCCTTGCTGGCGTCGGTGGCGATGTAGGCGATGAATGCGCCGGCCCGCGCATTCGGCGCATCGGTGGCGAACACCGTGTAGGCCAGCGAGCGACGGCCGCGCAGCTCCGCGAAAAACGTTCCCGCCAGTCCGGAGGTCACATAGCGCACGAGGCGCAGGCGCGGCCAGTCGGGGTGGGACCGCTGGATGGCCGGAAAAGCATAGACCAGCGCCGATTGCTGGCGGTCGCGGTATTCGATGACGTCGACCCGGGCCGGCAGCGCCGGCGGCGCGGCCAGTGGTGCCATCACGCCAGTCCGCCCCGGCAGGCCGGCCACGGCCTTCTCGACTGCCGCGCGCGCGGCCTCCGCCGAGATGTCACCGACCACCACCACGACCGCACCGTCCGCGGCGACCTGCGCCGACCACCAGTCCCGGACCTCGGATGAGCCGAGGGTCGCGAGCGATGACTCGTACCCGTCCGCCGGCAGGCCGTAGGGGTGGCTGCGGTAGAGCGCCTCCATGGCCAGCTGCAAGGGCCGCTGGGTGGAGGAATCGTAGGCCCGCTTGATCGCGGCCAGCTGCAGCCGCCGTTCGTCGCCGACGCCGCTCTCGGGGAAGACGGGATTCGCCAGCATGTCCGCCAGCAGTTCGAGCCCCGCCCCGAAGTTCTTCGACGGTACGGCGAGGCTCAGGCCGAAGTAGTCGGCCGCGACCTCTACGCCGAGGCTGGTGCCCAGGTACTCGATCGCCCGGTCGATCTCGGCGCCGGACCTGCTGCGGGTGCCTTTCTGCAGCGAGCGCACCATCAACCGCGTGATGCCGGCGTTGCGGCTGCTCTCGGCCGTCCGCCCGCCCGGAAAGAAGACGGCGGTCGAGACGATCGGCGCTCCGGGTTGCGGCTTGACGATCAGGGTCATGCCGTTGCCGAGCCGGATCTCGGTGGCCGCGGCCGCGGCGGCAGCCGGCTGCACGGGCCGGGACGGCGGGCCAGCCGGCACCGCGGGCAGCGCCGCCGGCACCGGCGTAGCCGCTTCGCGCACGGCCGCCAGCGCCGTCGCCCGGTCCGGCAGGCGGGTTCCGGTCGGCGCGTAGTGGTAGAGGGTCAGCTGCCCGAGCCCGAGGTAGCGGCGCGCCACCCGCGTGATGTCCTCCGCCGTCAGCGCATTGAGTCTCCGCAGCCGGTCGGGCAGCGCCTCGTAGCCATAATGGGCCTCGGAACTGGCCAGCGTCGTCGCCTGGCCCAGCGCGTCCTCGAGGGCGAAGGCCAATGCCGCCTCCACGCCGTTCCTGGCGCGCTGCAGCTCGTAGGCGGTCGGTCCGTGGGCCTTGAGTCGCTCGACTTCGGCGACGACCCGGCGGTCGGCCTCGACCCGGTTCCCTTCGTCGAAGGAACTCTGCACGAACAGGACCCCGACGTCGTCGAAGGCATAGTGGGCAGCGGACGAGGTCGCCGCGGCGCCCTGGCCCACGACGTTGACGAACAGGCGTGACGAACGGCCCTCGCCCAGGATGCTGGCCAGCACGTCGAGGGCGATCTCGTCCGGATGGCCGACGCCCACGGTCTGCCAGCCGAGCACCGAATAGCCCTGCGACATGTCGGCCGTCGAATGGCCGTACCGGAACTCCTCCTGCGGCGGCTCGGCCGGGCCGCGATCCTTCACCAGCTGGCCGCGCGGCATCGTCCCGAAGGTCTCGTGCGCGATCGCGGCGGCCTCCTCGTGGGTCACGTCGCCGGCGATGGACAGGATGATGTTCCCGGGCCGGTACAGGGTCTCGAAGAAAGCGACCAGGTCGTCACGGTTGATGTTGCGCAGCACCTCGTTCGAGCCGATGCGCCAGCGCCGCATGCGATGCTGGGTGAACTGGGTCGCGAACATCCGCTCGAGCGCCACTGCGGGCGCGTTGTCGAGCTTCCGGTTCGACTCCTCGATGACGACCTCGGCCTCCTTCCCGAGCTCGCCGGGATCGAACAGGGGGTTCATCACCGCATCTGCCTGGATCTCGACCGCGCGCCGGAAGCCTTCCTTCGGCACGACGATGTAGTAGTTGGTCGAGTCGTAGATGGTTCCCGCGTTGGTCTGCCCGCCGAGGGCGGAAATCTCGCGGGCGATCTGCTCCGAGCCGGGGAAGCGCTTCGACCCCTTGAAGAACATGTGCTCGAACAGGTGCGCCATCCCTGCCACTTCGTCGGGCTCGTTGAAATAACCGGCCTTGATCCAGGTATTGATGGCCACCACGCCCGAGCCGGGGCTTTCGCGCGTGATCAGCGTCAGGCCGTTCGGAAGGACCTGCTTGCGCACGTCCTGCAGGAAGGCGTCGAGCAGCGAACCTTCGCCTCCGGCCGCAGCGCGGGCGACGGCCGTGAAGCCGAGCAGGGCCAGGGTGGCGAACGTACGGATCCACGGCACGGGAGGGCTTCCGCAGTCAGCAGCGAGTGCGTGTCATTCGGCCGCCGCGCCGGGCTGGAAGCCCGGGTACCCCATCTGCCAGAGCAGGAAGGCGTAGACGTCGGCGGACTCGCCGAGCTGCTGCGACACCGTCGAGCCGATGCCGTGGCCGGCCTTGTCGTCGAGCCGCAGCAGGACGGGACGACCGCTCGAGCTCGCCGCCTGGAAGCGCGCGCCGGTCTTCAGCGTGTGCCAGATGTCCACGCGCGGGTCGTTGATGCCGTGGACGAAGATCACCGCCGGGTAGGGCACGCCTTCACGGATGCTCTGGTAGGTGCTCATCTCCAGCAGGCTGCGGAACTGCTGCGGGTCCGCCACGGTGCCGAACTCGGAGATGTTGGTGATGCCGTTGGCGCTGAACTCGGCCCGCGTCGTGTCGGTGGAGCCGACGTGAATCACCCCGGCGCGGAACAGGTCGGGCCGCTCGGTGACCGCCCGGCCGGCGAAGATTCCGCCGGCGCTGCCGCCACGGACGGCCAGGCGCCCGGGCGACGTATAGCCGTTCTTCACCAGGTACTCGGCGCAGGCAATGCCGTCCTTCCAGGTGTTGGGCTTGTTCGCGCCGGTGCCGGCCAGCCGCCACTCGCTGCCCAGCTCGCCGCCGCCGCGGACGCCGGCGATCGCATAGACGCCCCCCTGTTCGAGCCAGGCGTAGACGGTCGTGCTGAAGTTCGGGTCGCTGCTGATCCCGTAGCTGCCGTAGCCGTAGACGATCGCCGGGCGCTGGCCGTCGCGCTCGACGCCGCGCTTCGAGAGGATGGTCAGCGGCACTTTCACGCCGTCGTGGCTCGGGACCATCACGCGCTCGACCACGACGTCGGGCAGGGAGCTGATGTCGCCGGCCTCGGCGAGGCCCGAGGGCGTGCCCTTGCCGGTCTTCGCGTCCCAGACCAGGACCTGGGGCGCGTCGGTCCATGACGTCGCATAGACGAAGACGCCGTCGCGCAGCTGGGCGCGGTCGCCGTACACCGACACCAGGCCCTCGATCGGCAGCCTGATCGTCTCGAGCCTGGCGCCGCCGTAGGGCTGGCGGGCGAGGCCGACGCCAAAGGGATTGCGCAGGGACACGTAGATCGCGTCGTGTCCGAGTGAGAATCCGGCGATCACGCCCTCCTGCTGCGGGACGACTTCGGTCATCGTCGACAGCTCGGGCTTGCGCAGGTCGAGCCGCGTGATGCGGAAGCGCGGCGCGCCCGCATGGGTGTACAGGTACAGGTCGTTGCCGCGCAGCGCGACGTCGGCAATGCCGTCGGCCGTGCTCGCGATGCGCCGCCAGGGCGCGTTCTTCGTGCCCAGCTGGTCGAGCGGCAGCACGAACAGGTTGTCGTCGCGCTCAGTCGTGTCGTTGGTGCTGGCGACCACCCACGGGCTGCCCGGCTGGAAGATGAGGGTCGCGTTGTCGAGCCGGCGCAGGCCGATCGCGGGCAACAGCTCACGCCCGAAAACCGCGGTGGCGGTGGCCTCCGGCTTGCCAGGCTCGAGCATGTAGACGACCGGGTCGAGGTATCGCTCGGTCGCCGGCATGCCGGGCTTCATTTCCTGCAGGCGATTGAAGACGACGTAGCGGTTGTCCGGCGTCCACGAGACGCCGCCGTCCGGTGCGCGCGTGACCGGCTCGCCGACCTGCCTGCCGGTCGCCACGTCCATGACGTAGAGCGACGCGTCCTCGGAACCGCCGGCCGAGATGCCGTAGGCGAGGTACTTGCCGTCCCAGGAGGGCACGAAGTAGTTCACCGCGTGCGGGATGCCGGTCGCGGCCTGCAGGGCCTCCGGGTCGACCAGCAGGCGCTCCTCGCCGCCGAGCCCTTCGCGCAGGTAGACCTTGAACACGTTCTGCCCCAGCCCGCGCTTGGAATAGAACAGCCGGCCGCCGGGCGTCTCGACGATGTCCGAGACGGTGGCCGCGCGGCGGCCCTGCAGTGCGACCAGGCGCTCCAGCAACTTGTCGCGGCCGGGGATGGCATCCAGCGTCGCGCGGGCATGGGCGCCCTGTGCCTTCATCCACTCCTGAACGACGGGATCCGCCACGTCTTCCATGTAGCGGTAGGGGTCGGTGATCTTCGTGCCGAAGAAATCCTCGGTCACAGGCTTGACCGGGGCGGCAGACGGCGAAGCCTGCGCGGCGGTGAGCAGCAGCGAGGAGGACACGGCGGCCAGGCACAGGGCCCGGAGGGTGGCTAAGGACATGGCGGACTCCATACATGGGGCCCGGCCCGCGGGGGCCGGGGCAGTTGCGCAGGGGCGGGATTTTACCGAAATTGGCTGGCCGGCGCGCGCGGGCCGGTGGTTCATGCCACGCGGCGGAAACACGATCTTGGTTCGCCACGCGGGGGCTGTTACTGTCCGCGCAGGCGGGGCTCCACGACCCTGCCGGGCATCGCAGGTAAGGTCGCTTGGACGCGGGCACTCCGCCGGAGACGCAGTCACTGTGCATCCTGCGCCTCTCGGCGCTGGGGGACGTCACGCACGTCCTTCCGGTGGTCAACCGGATTCGTGCCGAGCGGCCCGGCTGGACGATCACCTGGATCACGGGCAAGGCGGAGCGCAGGTTGCTCGACGGCGTGGCGGGCGTCGAGTTCGCCGTCTACGACAAGCGCGGCGGCGGCCGGGCGCTCGCGGACCTTCGCCATGCGCTGCGTGGGCGCCGCTTCGACGTGCTGCTGCAGATGCAGCTGGCGCTGCGCGCCAACCTGCTCTCGGCGCTGGTGTCCGCCAGGCGCCGGATCGGCTACGACCGCGGGCGCAGCAAGGAAGGGCACGGCCTGTTCGTCAACGAGCGGATCGAGCCCGCCGGCCATCACGTCCTCGACGTGTTCCGGCAGTTCCTCGTGCCGCTGGGGATCGAGCCCGGGCCGGTCTCCTGGGGAATCCCGGTGCCGCCGGATGCCGCGGACTGGGCCCGGGCACAGTGGCCCGGCGACCGCCCGACGATGGTCATCTCCGCGTGTTCCAGCCATCCCCTGCGCAACTGGCACGCCGCGGGCTACGCGGCGCTCGCCAGCCATGCGATGGCGAAGGGCTGGCGCGTCGTGCTGAGCGGCGGCCGGAGCGCGCTCGAGCGCGAGGTCGGGAACGCGATCATCGCGCGCTGTGACCCGCCGCCCCTCGACCTGATCGGCAAGGACACGCTCAAGCAGATGGTTGCGCTGCTCGCGCGTGCGGATCTGGTCGTGAGCCCGGACTCCGGGCCGGCGCATGTCGCCAATGCCGTGGGGACGCCGGTCCTCGGCCTCCATGCCTGCACGGACGCGGAGCGGTCGGGACCGTATTCGGACCGGCGCTGGACGGTCAACCGCTATGCGGAGGCGGCCGAGAGGTTCATGCGGCGCCCGCCGGACCGGCTGCGCTGGGGCCAGCGTGTCGAGAAGCCGGGCGTGATGGACCTGATCACGATCGACGACGTGATCGGCCGGTTCGACGCCTATTGCGCGCAGGCCGGCCGCGCGCCCGCGGCTCAGGCCGGCGAGCCGTAGTCTGCGTAGGACTTTTCCTCGACGTAGGCGGAGCCGAGACGCAGGTTGATCTCCTTCTTCACCCGGGCGCGCTCGTCATTGGTCACGTAGACCGCCCGGGCGAGGCGGATGAACTCCTCGTCGAACGCGCGGGCGCGTTCCTTGTCGCGGATGTCGTCCTCGATGTCCCAGAGCGCCTCGTTCACCCTGCGCAGCGCCGCGACCAGGTCGGCGATGTCCATCCGCGACGCGGGGTGGGCGCCCCAGGTCGCGTTCAGCGCGTCGAGTTCGCGGCGGACGTTGGCCAGCTTCGCGGGATCCGCGATGCGGTCGGACTTGATCTGCAGGATCGCGATCTTGTCGAGCAGCTCGCCGAAGGACACGGGCACGAGGATTTCGGACATCTTGGACCCCAGCGATGAAGATCCCGCCACGGCAGCAGGCCAGGCCGGGATGATGATCCAGGGCCGGGGCGCTGCCAACCCCGACAAGTACGGCCTCAGCCGCCTCCGGCCGCGCGCGTCCGGAACCGGCTGTTCTGCTCGACGGCCTGCGCCATCACTTCGGCCCAGGACTCCTCCGACTGCATCGGCCTCCAGGTCGGGTCGAGGACTTCGACGCCCGTCTTGCGCACGGCGATGAAGCGGCCGCGCTCCATGACGGCGAAGTCCTGGTAGCTGCCCATGACCAGTGCATCGCGGCCGCCGGTCTCGAGCAGGTCGTGGCCGACGCTGTAGCGATCGGCTGGCGTCGTGCAGCCGAGGTAGCGCGTCATGAGGGTCGGCGCCACGTCGAAGTGGCTCGTGCGGTGGTCGTAGGTCCCGGGCTCGATGCCGGGCGCGCGCACCAGCAGCGGGACGCCGGTCTGGAAGCG
This sequence comes from Pseudomonadota bacterium, assembly GCA_018261655.1. Lineage (GTDB taxonomy): Bacteria > Pseudomonadota > Gammaproteobacteria > Steroidobacterales > Steroidobacteraceae > SG8-30. Next base: position 34,297 of record JAGTSG010000011.1, read on the forward strand.
CGTGAAGTTGCTGTTGTGGCCCCAGTAGCCCAGGCCGTTCTCGTTGAATTCCTGGCCGTGGTCGCCGGTGACCAGGATCACCGACGTGTCCATCTTGCCCGCTGTTTCGAGGTCCGCGAAGACCTTGCCGACCAGCGAGTCCACGAACCGCACCGAGTTGAGGTAACGGTTGAACAGCGGCAGCGGGTCGCTGCCGGGGCCGAGCTCGAGGTAGTTCACGTGCTCCAGGCTCGGCTGGAACGCCAGCGGGAAGTCCTCGGGGATGGCGAAGGCGTGCGGGGCGTCGTAGAACAGGAAGGCGAAGTAGGGACGCGACGGGTCGCGCTTCGCCAGGAACTCGCGGAAGTCGCTGGTGAGGTCCTCGTCGCGGGCCGCCGTCGTGTCGCCGTCGGACTCGAGGCGCGGGCTGGCGACGCGGGCGAAGACGGTGTCGTGGAACTCGGGGCTCTTCAGCGAGGGCCCCCTGAAGATCCCGATCTCGTAGCCGCCGTCGACCAGCGCCGAGACCAGCTCCGGGCCGCGGTGCTGCTGCAGCATGTGGTGCCAGTAGGTCGCGGGGATGCCGTAGAACAGGCTGAAGATGCCGGCGCGGGTCGCGTTGCCGCCGCTGAAGTGGTCGGTGAAACGGGCCGCATCCTGCCCGAACTTCCAGATGTTGGGCGTCACGTCCGGGCGCAGCGCATCGAAGCGCCAGGCGTCGATGACGATCAGCAGGATGTCCGGCCGGGCGGCCGGCGCGGCGCAGCTCACGGGCTCGAGCGGGTACGCGTCGGCCGGGTCGGCGAGGTCGAGGCGCCATTCCTTGCGGCGCATCTCGAGGCCGAGGCCGTCCAGCGCACCGCGCGCGCGCAGCGGGTAGGCCAGCGGCAACAGCGAAGCGTCGCGTGTCAGCGGCGTGAAGCCGGCCGCGTCGGCCCAGGCGTGGGCCAGGTGATACGGCACGATCAGGCCGGCCAGCGCCGCCACGACCAGCCGGCCGCGGAGATGCGGGTGATGGACCGTCCGGACCCGGCGCCAGAGGACGACCGCGATGCCCGCCTGGGTGACGAGCACCGCGAGCACGACGCCGATCGCCTGCAGCCACATCTCCAGCGAGAACACGAACGTCTGGGTCGCGGCGCCGCCGACCAGGATCTCGAGCACGCCGGCGTTGAGGTGAAACCGGTACAGCTTGTAGACCTGGCTGTCCACGAGCAGGAACAGGAGCAGCAGGGCCGAGCACAGCGCGCCGAACGCCACGACCGGCCGCGGCCGTCTCACCAGCAGCGCCACCGCGAGCACCGGCAGCAGCAGCACGGTGACGAGCGTCGCCAGCTGGCCCGCGACCGTCAGCGCGCGCATCCAGGAGCCGAGCCCCCCGCCGGCAGGGCCCGCGGCCGCCACGTAACGCAGGGCGATGAGGGCGGTCTCGACCAGGGTCACCAGCGCCAGCCACGCCCACCAGCGGGCGAGATAGCGATGCGGGCGCGGCTCCGGGTTCACGGCCAGGGTCTTCGTCACGGGCGGCTCGACGGGTGGGTCAGACGCCTGCTTGGACGCCGTCGGGCCGCGCCGGTTCCTGCCGGGCCGTCGGGCCGGACACCCAGTTGTCCAGCAACGTGTAGGCGACCGCCAGCACGACCGGTCCGATGAAGATGCCCACGATCCCGAACGCGATCATGCCGCCGATGACGCCGGCGAAGATCAGGAGTAGTGGCAGGTCGGCGCCGCGACGAATGAGCACCGGGCGCACGAAGTTGTCCATCAGCCCCACGACCAGGGACCAGACCAGCAGGAAGGTGCCCCAGCCGGCACCCAGGCTGTAGTAGGCCCAGGCCGTCGCGCCCAGCAGCACGAGGATCGGCCCGAGCTGGGCGATGCAGAGCGCGAACATCACCGCCGTCAGGACGCCGGCGAAAGGGACGCCCGCGATGGCGAGCCCGATGCCGCCAAGCGCCGACTGGAGCAGGGCGGTGACGACCACGCCGAGCGCGACGCCGCGGATGGCCTGACCGGCCAGGACGACCATGCGGCTGCCTTGCTCATCCGCCAGGCGCTCGCCGAACCGTCGCACCCATGCCGCCCAGGACTCGCCGCCGGCGTAGAGGACCCCGGACAGGGCGACGATCAGCACGAACTGCACCACGACGAGGGCGAAGCTTCCTGCATGCGACGTCAGCCAGGTGGCGACGATCCGGGCGTACGGCTCGGCGCGCTCCGCAAGGCCGGCCATTCCTTCGCTGGCGACTTCGTTCCAGGCGGCCGTCGCCCGCCCGCCCACCAGGGGCACCTTGCCGAGCCACGCCGGCGCCGCGGGAAGCGCCGTTTCCGGCAACTTCGAGACGAGCGCCGCGACGTCGCCGGTATGCGCAAAGATCGCGTCGAGCGCGACGCCGAGGGGCACGATCAGGACGGCCAGGAGTCCGAGGCACATGACCGCCACGGCCGGCGCGCGCCGCCCGCCAAACGCCGCCTCGAGACGGCGCATGACCGGCCAGGTGGCGACCACGATCATCGTCGCCCAGATCAGGGCAGCCAGGAAGGGCCGCAGGATCCACAGCGAGCCGACGATCAGGCCGCCGATGAACAGGACCGACAGCGTGATGCGGGCCAGATCCTGGCGCGGATTGATCATGTGGGGTCACCGGTGACGCGGGCGCAGGGAGCCGATTCTAATGCAAGGCGGCCGGGCCCGGGCCGATGTTGGAGGCCTTTCCGGCAGCGGACTCCCGCCGGCGGCAGGCCCGGATTTCGCTGCCGGACGCCGGCGGCCGCACAGGTCAGGGGCTCAGGCGGATGTCGCTCGCGTTCCCGGGGCGGCGGCCGCGCTTGTCGGCGTAAAACGCCCGGATGCGGGCGAGGTCCTGTTCCTTGTTCCCGGTGAGGCTGAGGTAGGTGTCGATGCCCACGGTGCGGGTGGCATAGTCGATGTAGCCCAGTCCGACGGGCAGGTTGCCGGCCACGGCGATCCGGTAGAAACCGGACTTCCAGTGGTCGGCGCGGGAGCGCGTGCCCTCCGGCGCCACCGCGAGCCACATCCACTCGTGCCGGTCGAATTCCGCGAGCAGGGTGCCAACCAGCCCCGACCGTTCGCGACGATTGATGGGGATGCCTCCGAGGCGCAGGAACAGGCGGCGCAACGGCCACCGGAAGAGGGTGTCCTTGCCCATCCAGCGGGCGGGCAGCCCCGCGCCGACCTTGTACAGCACGCCGATGATGAAGTCCCAGTTCGACGTGTGCGGATAGACGACGATGATGCCCTTCGACGCGGACGGCCACACCAGGACGCTGCGCCAGCCAAAGGTCCGCAGGAGTCCACGCGCGCAGCGCTGTACGAGGGTGCCGCGTCGCGACGCGCCTTCGGGGATTCGACCCACCATGGGAGCATGGTTGCACAATCGCGCCATTGACTGCCCGCCGCGCCGGAATGTCCGAATGGCAGGCCCCGTCCGGCGGTGCTACTGGTGACGAGTGGGGCGATGGCAAGTGCCGATCGCGATGTCCATCGGCCAGGATGGTCAGGATGCTGGGCGTCGACCCTGCGCTGTTGCACCAGTTGCTCGAGCAACTCGAGCAGGCCAGCCACGACCACGCCGAGTGGCACGAACGGGTCGCACGAACGATCGTCTGCCGCCTGCCGGTGGATCCCCGGGACCTGGGCCCGGACGCGCACCGCGAGTGCAGCTTCGGGCAGTGGTACCACCAGCAGGATTCCGCGGTGCTCCTCGCGCACCCCGCTTTCGTGGCCATGCAGTCGGAGCACGAGCGCGTGCACCGCGCCGCCGCGCGCCTGCTGCGGGCTTGCGCGGCCGGGGTCTCCGTTCCGCAGGAGGACTTCGACGAATATGTCCACGCGCGCGGCCAGCTGCGCCTCGAACTGGAGTCCCTGTGCCACGAGCTCCACGGATTCCTGCAGAACCGCGACGCGTTGACCGGCGCCCATCGCCGCCTCGACCTGCTGGCCGAGCTGCGCGAGCAGCTCGAGCTGTCGCGGCGCGGCATCCAGGCCTGCTGCATCGCGTTCATCGACCTGGACCACTTCAAGGCGATCAACGACACCCACGGCCACGGCGTGGGCGACCAGGTCCTCACCCGGGTCGCGGCGTTCGTCATGCAGCACCTGCGACCGTTCGACAAGGTCTACCGCTACGGCGGCGACGAGTTCCTCGTCTCCATGCCGGGGGCCGACCTGGCCGCCGGCCACGCCGTGATCGAGCGCATGCGCGAGGGGCTCGCCGCGCTGCCGCTGGCCCGGGTCGATGGCGTGGCGATCCACGCCACCGCGTCGATCGGCCTCGCCTTGCTCGATCCGCTGCTGAGCGTCGAACAGGTCATCGAGAACGCTGACCGGGCGCTGTTCCAGGCCAAGGCGGCCGGGCGGAACCGCGCGTACAGCTGGGATGCGGCCGAGTCGACGCTCACCGGAATGCTGCCGTTCGGGCCGGAGGACGCGGTTTGAGTGCCCGGCAGCGGTCTCGTCACCGCCAGGCAGACCGTTTGCAGCGTCCTGTCCACGCTCGCCGGGCACGCCTACAATTCATGCCATGACCATCTTGCCGAACAGCGTTTCCCGGGCGATCGAGCGCTGGCTCGAAGCCGGCCTCATCGACGCCGCCACTGCCGGACGGCTGCGCGCGGCGGAGGACGCCCGCAGGCCGGCCCAGACCGGAAGGCTCGCCGTCGTCGCCTTCGGCTTCGGCGGCCTGCTGCTCGCGGCAGGCGTGTTCCTGTTCGTCGCGGCGAACTGGCAGGACCTTTCGTCGTGGTCGCGGTTCGCGATCCTGGTCGCGATGGTGGCCGCGCTGCACCTCGGCGCGGCGTTCGGCAGCCGGTTCAGCCCCGCGCTCGGCACATCGCTGCATGCCGTCGGCACCGCAGCGCTCGGCGCCGGCATCTTCCTGTCGGGCCAGATCTTCAACCTCCAGGCGCAATGGCCCGAGGGCTTCATGCTCTGGGCCCTTGGCGCGGCCGTGGCCGCCTGGCTGCTGCGCGACTGGCCGCAGGTGCTATGGGTGGCGTTCCTCGGGCCCGCCTGGCTCGTCGCCGAGTGGGCCTCGATCTTCCCCTGGTACCGGGCCCTCTCCGGGGAGATGGTCGAGTCGGTCGTCCCCTTCGGTCTCGCGGTATTGAGTGCCGCCTACGTATCGGCAACGACGCACGATCGCAACGAGCCCTGGCGGCACGCGCTGGCACGGCTTGGTGCAGTGGCCCTGCTCTTTGCGGCGGGTGGACTGGCCAGCGAGGGCGCGGAGTTCATGGCCGGGA
>JAGTSG010000012.1 GCA_018261655.1 Pseudomonadota bacterium
GTCACGGGAGACCTCCTAAACTCCTGATTCTAAAAGGTTGCTTTGGTGGCACAGTTCGTGCACCAATTTGGGACCGGCCGAATCGCCGGGCGCTGCCGTGACCCGGCAACTCCCGGCGCGGCCCAAGCATCGATGCGCCACTACCCGGAGACAGAGCATGACCCCCCATGACGTACTCAAGTTGATCAAGGAGAAGGAGGCTTCGTACTGCGACCTGCGGTTCACGGACACGCGCGGCAAGGAGCAGCATGTAACCATTCCCACGCGCCTCGTGGACGAGGACTTCTTTACCGACGGCAAGATGTTCGACGGCTCCTCGATCGCCGGCTGGAAGGGCATCAACGAGTCGGACATGATCCTGATGCCCGACCCGAGCACCGCCGTGATCGACCCGTTCTACGAGGAGACGACGGTGCTGCTGCGCTGCGACGTGGTCGAGCCCTCGACCATGCAGGGCTACTCGCGCGACCCGCGCTCGCTCGCCCGTCGCGCCGAGGCCTACCTGAAGTCCACCGGCATCGCCGACGGCGCGCTGTTCGGCCCGGAGAACGAGTTCTTCATCTTCGACAGCGCGCGCTGGACCAACGAGATGAACGGCTGCAGTTACCACGTCGACTCCGTGCAGGGCGCGTGGAACTCGGGCGTGCAGTATGAGGGCGGCAATCTCGGTCACCGGCCGACGGTGAAGGGCGGCTACTTCCCGGTGCCGCCGGTCGACCGCTTCCAGGACCTGCGCACCGCGATGTGCCAGGCCTGCGAGGAACTCGGCCTGAAGGTCGAGGTGCACCACCACGAGGTCGCGACCGGCGGCCAGGGCGAGATCAACGTCAGCGCCAACACGCTGACGAAAAAGGCCGACGAGGTCCAGATCCTGAAGTACGCGCTGTGGAACGTCGCGCACGGATACGGCAAGACGCTGACCTTCATGCCCAAGCCGATCGTCGGCGACAACGGCAGCGGGATGCACGTCCACATGTCGCTGCAGAAGGATGGCAAGAACCTGTTCGCCGGCGACAAGTACGCCGGCCTGTCCGAGACCTGCCTGTACTACATCGGCGGCATCATCAAGCACGCCAAGGCGTTGAACGCCTTCACCAACGCCAGCACCAACAGCTACAAGCGCCTGGTGCCGGGCTTCGAGGCGCCGGTGATGCTGGCCTACTCGGCGCGCAACCGGTCAGCCTCGATCCGCATTCCCTGGGTATCGAGCCCGAAGGGCCGGCGCATCGAGGTGCGCTTCCCGGATTCGACCGCCAACCCGTACTTCGCATTCGCGGCCATGCTCATGGCCGGCCTCGACGGGATCCAGAACAAGATCCACCCGGGCGACGCCGCGGACAAGGACCTGTACGACCTGCCGCCGGAGGAAGCGAAGAACATTCCGGAGGTGTGCTACTCGCTCGACGAGGCGCTCAGGAACCTCGACGAGGGCCGCGGCTTCCTCACCAGGGGCGGCGTGTTCACCGACGACATGATCGACGCCTACATCGGCCTGAAGCAGCAGGAGATGACGCGCTACCGGATGTCGACCCATCCGGTGGAGTTCGACATGTATTACAGCCTCTGAAGCCGTCTCCGGGGATGGCGACGGGGACGGCGTTCACAGAATGCCGTCCCCGTTTTTGTCAGTTCGGGTGGCCGGGGCTATGCTGTCGCCATGCGTACAGCAATGCTCATCGCCGGACTGCTCGTCTCCCTGGCGGCACAGCCGCAGGAGATCTACAGGTGGGTGGACAAGGACGGCATCGTTCATTACGCCGACCAGCCGGGTTCCCCGGACGCCGTCCGTGTGCCATACCACGGTGGACCGCCTTCATCCGCGGACGCGGAACCGCCGGCGCTGTACGAGTCGGACCGCCAGGACGGCCCGCCGACCGGCCCGACCTACGAGTCGCTCAGGATCATCAGCCCGGCGCCGGACGAGGTCTTCTTCGGCGGCGACGTCAGTGTCAACGTGCAGCTGGACCTCGACCGGGACCTGCGACCGGGCGACACGCTGGTGGTGTTCGTGGATGGCCAGCGTGCGCCGGCGTTCGCCGGCCTGTCGACGACGATCACCGGCCTGGCGCGCGGGACGCACTTCCTGCGGGCCGCGGTGACGGACGAGGCCGGCAGCGTGGTCATCACCAGCCCGCAGATCAACTTTCACCTGCGGCAGGAGTCGATCGCCCAGCCGCCGACCGGCCCGACGCTGCGGCCGCCCCCGCCCAAGCCAAAGCCGAAACCGGCGACGCCGCCCGCCTAGCAGCACGGCGGCTTCCAGCGGCCGGACCGGAGGCCAGCCATGGCGGCTGAAGCCTCACGCGCGGCGCCCTTCGACGCAGCGCAGCTGCTCGACTCGCTGTCCACCGCGGTCGTCGTCGTGGATGACCGCCCGCGCATCCTTCACCTCAACGTCGCGGCCGAGGTGCTGCTCGCGACGAGTCTCGGCGCCGCGCGCGGCCGACGGCTGGCCGACTTCGTGGCGGCCGGCGACAGGCTGGAGTCGCTGATCGTCCGTGCACGGGTCGGGGGCGAGTCGCTCGTGCAGCGCGAGTGGGAGCTGGTGCCGGTCCTGCGCAGCGACGCCCGCTACCTCGTGGACTGCGTGTTCACGCCGCTCGTGCTGGCCGCCGCGCCCGGAGCAGTGCTCGCCGAGATCTCGGACACGACCCGGCAGGCCCGCATCAGCCGCGAGAATGCGCTGCTCGCGCAGCTCGGCGGCAGCCGCATGATGGCTCGGCAGCTGGCCCACGAGATCAAGAACCCGCTCGGCGGGCTGCGCGGCGCGGCGCAGCTGCTGGAACGCGAGCTTCCGGACGAGTCCCTGCGCGAGTACACGCGGGTGATCATCGGCGAGGCGGACCGGCTGCGCGCGCTGGTGGACAGCCTGCTCGGCCCGCCGCGCGCGCTGCGGCGCGAGTCCGTGAACGTCCACGAGCTGCTCGACCACGTCTACCGGCTGGTTCGCGCGGAGGCGCCCGAGGCCGTCGCCATCGTCCGCGACTACGACCCGAGCCTGCCCTCGATGCAGCTCGACCGCGACCAGGTGATCCAGGCGATGCTGAACCTCGCGCGCAACGCCGTGCAGGCGCTCGGCAACCACGGGCAGCTGGTGTTGCGCTCGCGCGCCCTCACCGGCGCGAACATCGGCGAGCGGCGGCATCGCGTCGTGGCCTCCATCCAGTTCGAGGACAACGGGCCGGGCGTGCCGCCCGAGCTCGGCGAGACCATCTTCTATCCGCTGGTGACCGCCCAGCCCGGCGGCACCGGGCTCGGGCTTGCCGTCGCGCAGGACATCGCGACGCGGCACGACGGCCTCGTCGAGTTCGAGAGCCGGCCGGGCCGGACGGTGTTCTCCCTGCTCCTGCCAATCGGGACGACCCATGAACAGACCGCTTGACGTCTGGCTCGTCGACGACGATGCCTCCATCCGCTGGGTGCTCGAGAAGGCGCTGCGCCAGGCCGGCATGAAGCCGCGCAGCTTCGAGCAGGCAGACAGCGCGCTCGCGGCGCTCGGCCGCGACGAGCCGGACGTGCTGATCACCGACGTGCGCATGCCGGGCCCAAGCGGCCTCAAGCTGCTCGAGACGGTGCGCGCGGATCACCCGCGCTTGCCGGTGATCGTCATGACCGCGCACTCCGACCTCGACAGCGCGGTGTCGGCCTACCAGGGCGGCGCGTTCGAGTACCTGCCGAAGCCCTTCGACATCGACCAGGCGGTCGAACTCGTGCGCCGCGCCGCCGCGCAGGCGACCACGCAGGGCGCGACCGGCGAGCGCCAGGACAGGATCCCGGAGATGCTCGGCCACGCGCCGGCGATGCAGGAAGTGTTCAGGGCGATCGGGCGGCTGTCGCGCTCGAGCATGACGGTGCTGATCACCGGCGAGTCCGGCACCGGCAAGGAACTGGTCGCGCGCGCGCTGCACCGGCACAGCCCGCGGGCGGCGCGCCCGTTCATCGCCCTCAACACGTCGGCATTCACCGCGGACCTGCTCGAGTCGGAGCTCTTCGGTCACGAGAAGGGCGCGTTCACCGGGGCCGACGCGCTGCGCCGCGGCCGCTTCGAGCAGGCCGACGGCGGCACGCTGTTCCTCGACGAGATCGGCGACATGTCCACGGCGCTGCAGACGCGCCTGCTGCGCGTGCTCGCCGAAGGCGAGTTCTACCGCGTCGGCGGCAACACGCCGATCAGGGTGGACGTGCGCGTCATCGCCGCCACGCACCAGGACCTCGAGGCGCGGGTGAGCAAGGGCCTGTTCAGGGAGGACCTGCTGCACCGCCTCAACGTCATCCGGATCGAGATCCCGCCCCTCCGGGCGCGCCGCGACGACATCCCGGAGCTCCTGGAGCACTACCTCTCGACCGCGGCGGCGGAACTCGGCGTGGAACCGAAGACGCTCGCGCCGGACGCGGCGGCACGCCTGGCGGCGTTCGGCTGGCCGGGAAACGTGCGACAGCTCGTGAACGCCACCCGGCGGCTCACCGTGACCGCGCCCGGCCGCGAGATCCGCGCCGAGGACATTCCCGCGGACCTCGGCGGCGCGGATGCCGCGCCCCCGGAGACGGCCGCCTGGCTGCGCGAGCTCGAGGGCTGGGCGCGTCGCTACGTGACGGCTCCGGGCAAGCCGCTGCTGGACATCGCGGTGCCGGAGTTCGAGCGCGCGCTGATCCGCGTGGCGCTCGCGCACTGCGCAGGACGGCGGCAGGACGCCGCCAGGCTGCTCGGCTGGGGACGCAACACGCTCACGCGGAAGATGCGGGAGCTGCGGCTGGAGGGCTGAGCGGCGGCCCGTTCAGGCGGCGCGTTCGTCCGCCTGCGCCAGCGCGGACAGCGCCCTGCACAGCGCGCGGAACTCGGGCCGCAGCCGGCGCGCGTACTGTGCGGCGCGGCCGGCATCACCGGCGCTCGCCGCGCTCTCGCAGTCGCCCGCGGCGCCGGCAAAGCGGCGGCCGCCCACGCTCAGGGAGGCGGACTTGAGCGAGTGAGCGGCCTGCTCGACCTCGAGCAGCGCGCCGCGTGCGATCGCCGAGTCGAGCTCCTCGAGCTTCTGCGCGGCCTGCTTCAGGAACAGCAGGATCACCTGGCGGACGATCTGCGGGCGGCCGAGGGAGCGCAGCTCCTCGATCTGGCCGACCTCGATGACGGGCAGTCCCTGCAGCGCGGCGGTCGTGCCGGTGGCCGCGCTCGTGGCGGCCTCGCCGCCACCCTTGCCCGTCACGGCCTGCATCACCGCCTGCAGCCGGCGCAGCGTGAACGGCTTGCTGACGAAGTCGGTCATGCCGGAAGCGAGGCAGCGCTCACGGTCGCCCGGCAGGGCATTGGCCGTGATCGCGACGATCGGCACCGGCCGTCGCCCGGCAAAGGCCTCGCCAGTCCGGATCTTGCGTGTCGCCTCGTACCCGTCCATGAGCGGCATCTGGCAGTCCATGAGGACGACGTCGAACGGGCGGCCGAGGGCGTACTCGACGCCGAGCGTGCCGTCCGCTGCGACGACGACCTCGCAACCGAGCGCCTCCAGCATCCCGCAGGCCACCTCCTGGTTGACCGGGCTGTCCTCGACCAGCAGCACCTTCAGTCCCAGTGAGCGCACGATCGACGAGGACGTGTCGCCGCTTCCCGTGCCGCCGGCGGCGCCGAGGCCCAGCGCCCGATCGACCGCCTCGGCGAGCCGGCTCCGGATGACGGGCTTGGCCAGCCACGCGTCGGGCTCGCAGGCGGCGACGTCGGCCGGCCGCCCGGCGGCGGCGGCCGGCGCGAGCATCACCACCGGCACCGCGGCCAGGCCGGAGGAGCGCAACCGCTCCAGCAATTCGGAGCCCTTCATGTCGGGCAACGCGCCGTCGGTGACGACCAGTCCAACCGGCTCGCCCACGGCGAGGCGCTCGAAGGCGCGCTCGCCGGTCGCGACGACCTCCACGGCGGCGCCGGCGGCCTCGAGCAGCGACGTGATCGCGGCGGCGGCCTGGGCATGCGGCTCGACCAGCAGCACGGTCATCGGTGGCACCGACCAGGCCTCGCGGCGTGGCGGCCGCACCGCCCTGGCGAGCGGCAGCTCGAACCAGAACGTGGACCCCTGGGCCAGCCTGCTGACGACCCCGACCTCGCCGCCGAGCAGGCTGACGAGCTGGCGGGTGATCGCCAGGCCCAGCCCGGTGCCGCCGTGCTTGCGGGTCTCGAAGGAATCCACCTGCGTGAAGGCCTCGAACACGGACGAGATCTCCGCCTCGGGAATGCCGAGGCCGGTGTCCTCGACCTCGACCCGCAGGCGGAACCGGCCGTCCTCCTGGCCGGCGGCGCGCGCACGGACGACGACGTGCCCCGTTTCCGTGTACTTGATCGCGTTGCCGAGCAGGTTGGTGACGATCTGCCGCAGGCGGACGGGGTCGCCATTGCCGAATGCGGGCACGCTGGCGTCGATGTCGCAGACCAGCTCCAGGCCCCGCTCCTGCGCGCGGCTCGCAAGCAGCTCGCAGACTTCCTCGACGAGTTCCGCCGGCGCGAAATCGTCGCTGATGACCTGCAGCCTGCCGGCCTCGATCTTCGAGAAGTCCAGGATGTCGTTGATGATCTCGAGCAGCGCGTCGGCCGAGCGGCGCATCGTCTGCAGCATCCGCAGCTGGCGCGCGTCGAGCGGCGTCTGCTGCAGCAGTTCGGCCATGCCGACGACGCCGTTCATCGGCGTGCGGATCTCGTGGCTCATGCGGGCGAGGAAGTCGCCCTTCGCGCGGCTCGAGTGCTCGGCCTCCCTGGCGGCCTCCTCGAGATTGCGCGTCCGCTCGATGACCAGTTCCTGCAGCTGCCGGCGGTGCTCGGCGAGGCGCTCGTCGCGCTCGCGGGTGTGCCCGAGCATCTCGTTGAAGCTGTTGATCAGGCTGCCGATCTCCTCCGGGCCGTCCGGCTGTGCCCGGAGCGAATAGTCGTGCTCGTGCGCGACGCGCTGCATGGTGTCGAGCAGCCCCTCGATCGGCCGCGTGATCGTCGCGCGCATGCGTTGCGTTGCGAGCACGGCGAGCCCGAGCGCCAGCACCAGCGCCAGCGCCTGTCCCGGCAGCAGCGCGAGCACGGCCGCCACCGCCGGCTGCCGCGACAGGGACAGCCGCAACGTGCCGACGCGCCCGAACTCGGTCTCGAGCGGGACCTCGACCACCACGTCGGGCAGGAAGGTAAAGCCCTGGCCGCTGCGGACCGCGGCGGGTCCGGTGGCCGCGAGCTCGAGGCCGGTATCGCCGTTGATCGACGCGGCGTGGGCGCCGGACTCGGCGACGGCGAGCCGCAGGACGGCACGTGCCGCCGTTTCATCCGAGGAGGAAGCGGCGGCGGCCGCGGCGGTCCGGTAGCGCCCGGCAACCAGGCCCGCCTTCTCGGCGAGCCGGCTGCTGCGGTCGAGGAAGACGTAGGTGCTCGACAGCACCGACGCCGCGAGCATCGCCGAGACGGCGGTCAGCCCGACCAGCCATCGCATGCGCCCCGTCAGGGAGCCGTTTGGACGCCAGACCTTCTGCATGTCAACGCTTGCCCGATTCCCGATGCTTGGCAGTCGTTCCGGGGATCGCCGCGGCTCACGGGCCGGTCCGCCAGCGGGCAGCGCGGCCGAATCCTCCCGGACGGCGTCCAGATGTAACAGAATCCACCGCGGCGCCGCTCGGGCGGATGGCAGAAGCGTGACGCGCGTCCCGTGGCAAGGACGGCCGGCCGTGAAGCGGCTCTCATGCGCGGCAGCGCAGCGTTCGCCGTGGCCTAGGCCGGCAGGGACCCGAGGACCGTCACCGCTGCGCCGGCCGACCAGCAGCCGGCAGCGACGATCTTCACGGCGGCGGGGCGACGCAGCCCGAGACGGCCCTGCAGGCTGCCCACCACCGGACCGCACAGCGACACGGCGGCGGCAAGCGCCGACAGCGCGGCACAGGTGAAATAGACCGCTGCCAGCGGACCGCCTCCGGAAGTGCGCGCGAAGGCGGGCGGCAGGGCCACGAACGGCAAGGCCGCGCCGTCGGCGGGTTCGACGCCGGACTCGAGCACGACCGGGAGGATGGCCAGCGCCGCCAGCAATGCGATGACGACATCGACCACGACCACCGTGACGGCAACCTGCGCCAGCGAGGTGGCCCTGCAGGCGTGGGCGCCGAGGCCGAGCATCGCGCCGCAGCCGGCGGCGACGGTGATGAGCGCGAGGCCGAGCGCAGCGACGATCCCCGACGCGCCGAGTCTCGAGAAGTCCGCGACGACCAGGAGGGCGAGCGATTGCCCGAAGTGGTCGTTGGTCACCATCCCGAAGCACACCAGCGCCAGCAGCAGGGCGAACACGGCGGGCACGACCCAGTGCAGAGTCCGCTCGACGCCGTGGCGCAGGCCCCCCGCCATGATCCCCGCGACCGCACCGATGAACACGGCCTGCGCGGCGAGCAGCCGTAAGGGGCCTGCGGCAATCGCCGGCGCCGGTCCGCCCGCGGGCGATGGGGATTCCGCAAGCGCGGACCAGGCGAAGTCGAGCGACCAGCCCCCGAAGAGGCCGCAGGCGGTGAGCAGGATCGTCGCCGTCAGCGCAATCGGCAAGCCGGCCCAGGACCAGGCTGGCGCCTGCCGATGCGCGACGAGGAAGGCGCGCAGCGGGTCAGGCCCGCCGATCCGGCCGAGGGACAGTTCGGTCAGCAGCAAGGGCCAACCGACCAGCAGCATGGCCGCGAGATAGGCGAGGACGAAGGCGCCGCCGCCGTGCTGCTGGACCATGGATGGAAACAGCCACAACGCGCCGAGCCCTGCGGCGGTCCCGGTGGCGGCGAAGACGGGATAGGCCGGCGACGACCAGCGTTCGGTGTCCGGGATCCGGGCAGTGGCGGTGTCGCGGGTCATGCGGCGCTGCTCGAACTGGGTGCGGGCAGCGGACAGCGGACCGGCGAGGCTCGCCGGCCGCTGTACGCGTCACTTCTCGGCGACCGTGGTCAGCCAGAGCAGGGCCCACGTTCCGAGAAACAGGCCTCCAAGCAGGATCATGGCGGTTCTCCTCGTCCATTGAAGGGGCGTGTGCCCCCGATATCCCTCCATGCGCCGTGCGGGGGCGAATAGGCTCATCAGGCGGCGGGAACTGCGTCCGGGCCGGCGGTCGGGGAGACGAGGGTCCGCAGGATCAGCGGGCGCGGGCGGCGGCCAGCTCCTCGAGTGCGGTCGCGGCCGACCGCGTGCGCGGATGGTCGGGACCGAGCGCCGCGGCAAGGTCGGCATGGGCCCGGTCGAGCGTTGCCCGGGCGTCGTCGTAAAGCCGCAGGTTGGTGAGCACGGTGCCGAGGTAGCGCCGGGCGTTGGCAGTGCGCCAGTGCGCGGCCCCGAGCCTGGCCTCGAACACGGCGATGGCTTGTTCCAGCAGGGATCGCGCCGTGGGGAAGTCCCCCAGCTTGTTGAGCGCCAGCGCGAGCCCCATCTGCGCCGCCGCGGTCTCCGGATGCTCCGTGCCCAGCACGACGAGCCGGATGCGAAGCGCCTCGCGATAGGCCTGCTCGGCTCCATGCCAGTCCCGGGTGGCCAGCATCAGCGAGCCCAGGTTGTTCTCGATCGTCGCTGTCTCCGGGCTCATCGGGCCGAGACGCGCACGCACAATCCGGGCCGCGCGCCGATAGGCCGCCGCGGCCTCCGCGCGCTTCTCCGGCTGGTCGCCGAGCACGTTGGCAAGGTTGCTGAGGACGATGCCGGTCTCCTGATGGTCGTCGCCGAAGATTTCCTCGTTGGAGGCGACCAGCTCGCGATAGAGACCCTCGGAACGCCCGAGATCGCCGCGCAGGTAGAGCGCGTCGGCGAGCCCGTTCTTTGCCTCGTTGGTCCAGACGTTCGAGTCGCCATACATCGCCTGGCGTCGCTCGACGGCCTGCTCGAGCAGCGCGATCGCGGCATCGAGCTGGCCCTGTGCGGCGCGGATCCGTCCCAGCGTGTACAGCGCGAGCGCGTGGACGTCGCTGCCGGCGTCGCTGCTGCGCCCGAGGACATCCACCGCCGTGACGGCCAGTGCCGCGGCCTCGTCGAGCTTGCCGGCACGGCGCAGCGTCTCGGCCAGGTCGAGGCGGGCGGCATGCCGTTCCGCGGTGCTGGCCGTGGCGGAAGTCTCGAGCACGGTGAGGGCCTCGCGGCCGAGCGCTTCGGCGCGCGCAAAGTCGCCTGCGCCGAGCGCGAGCCGCGCGCTGCTCTGCAACGAGGTACCCAGCGCGGCGGGCCGGTCGGCGGCCTCGGCCCGCCGCAGCGTCACCGCCTCCCGCAGCAACGGCTCGGCCTCCGGGTACAGGCCCAGGCCGACATAGGCGTTGCCGACCGACTCGAGCAACGCGGCGCGGACGTCCGGCGGATCGCTGCGCCCCCGGCCGCGGAGCTGCCGTGTGGCGGCGTCGAGGAGCTCCCTGGCGGTGATCGCGGCGGCGCCGGCGCTGCTCGGCGACGCCTGGTCAAACAGCTGGGCGGTGAACGCAGTGACGCGACGCGCGAGGGCCGCCTCGGCGCTCGCGCGGTCGCGCTCGACCCGCAGCTCGCGCGCGTGCTGCGAGACCATCGCCGAGAACACCACGAGCGCGCCGAGCGTGGTCACCCCGACGGCGACGACGACGCGATGCCGGCGGACGTACTTGCGCGCGCTGTAGGCCAGGCTCGGGGGCCGCGCCGCGACCGGCTCGCCCGAGAGATGATGGCCGAGGTCCGCCGCGAGGTCGGCGGGTGACGCATAGCGATCGCCGCGCTCGCGCGCCAGGGCCTTGAGGCAGATCCAGTCGAGTTCGTCCTGGAGCAGCCGGGCGAGCTGCCGCGCATCGGCGAGGCCGCACTCGGCGGCATGCCGGGTCCCGTCCTCCGCGGCGACGACGCGGCGGCTGGGACGGCTCGTCTCGCCGTCGGCGGTGTCCGGGCGCGCCTTCGGCGGCGCGCCCGTCAGCAGCTCGTACAACACCGCGCCGAGCGACCAGACGTCAGTCCGGGTATCGATGTCCTCCGCGCCGGCGGTGGCCTGCTCCGGGCTCATGTAGTCCGGGGTGCCCATGACCATGCCGGCCCGCGTGTGATCGGGACGCCCTTCGTCCTGGGCGAGCAGCATCTTGGCGATGCCGAAATCGATCACCCGCGCGGCGGGCGAGCCGTCGATGTCGGTGACCAGGATGTTGGACGGCTTGAGGTCGCGATGGATGACGCCCTTGAAGTGGGCGTGCTGGACCGCGGCGCAGACGTCTCGCAGCAGGGACAGGCGCGTCGGCAGGTCGAGCCGGTTCTCGCGGCAATAGCGCGTGATCGGCAGCCCCGGCACGTACTCCATCACGAAGTACGGGCGGCCGTCGTCGCTGCGGCCGGCGTCGAGGATGCGCGCGATGCCGGGGTGGCTCATCAGGGCGAGCGCCTGCCGCTCGGCCTCGAACCGTGCCGCCAGGCTCGAGCCGGCGAGCCAGGGTTTCAGCAGCTTGATCGCGACGACGCGACGGACGGGTTCCTCCTGCGCGGCGAGGAACACCTCGCCCATGCCGCCCTCGCCGAGCGCCTCGAGGATGCGGTACGGGCCGATCGACGCCGGCGGCGCAGCGGCGGACTGCGTGTCGTCCACGGCCGAGCCGAGCGTCATGCCGCGCGCGGCCGCGGCGTCGTGGGCGCGCAGCAGGCGCCCGACCCGGGCCGCCACCTCGGCGTCCGCGCGCGCCAGGCGCGCCGCGCGGTCCGGTCCCGACAGCTCCAGGCAGTCGAGGAACAGTTCCTGCTCGTCGACGGTCTGCCGGCTCATGCCTGACAGCCCTCGTCGCGGCCGCCTGCCGCGGTCACCCGGACAGCCGCTCCAGCAGCCATGCCCGGGCGTAGGCCCAGTCGCGCTTGACCGTGGCCGGCGCGACCCCGAGGACCCCGGCGGTCGCCTCGATGTCGAGGCCGCCGAAGTAGCGCAGCTCGATGGTGCGCACCAGCCGGGGATTGACGCCTTCCAGCTCGGCCAGCAGCGCGTCCAGCGCGAGCACGTCCACCTGGGCGTCCTCGGTGGCCACGTCCACCTGGGTCAGTGACACCCGCTCGAGGTCGCCACCGCGCTTGTCGGCGTCGCGCCGGCGGGCGCGATCGACGAGCACGCGGCGCATGGCCTGCGCTGCCGCGCCGAAGAAGTGCCGGCGGTTCTCCCAGCGCACATCGGGCCCGAGGAGCCGGAGGTAGGCCTCGTTCACCAGCGCGGTAGGTTGCAGGGTGTGGCCAGGCGACTCCCGCCGCATGCTGGAACGCGCCAGCTTGCGGAGTTCGTCGTAGGCCTCGGCAAACAGCGCGTCGCGGGCGGACGCATCACCGTCCGCTGCCCGGTCCAGGAGTTGCGTGAGATCCCCTCTCATCACGCGCGCCTCCCCGTTCGTGGTTACGTCGTGGGGAAAGCTTACACCCGTTCAGCCCGGCCGGCCGGTCTCCAGCGAGCCGACGAGCTCCGCGACCGATCGCATGCCGCCGGCCTCGAGATAGGCCGCGATGCCGGCATTGATCTTCGGGCACACCAGCGGGTCGTAGAACAGGGCGGTGCCGACGCCGACCGCCGTCGCGCCCGCGATGATGAACTCCAGCGCATCGTTCGCCGAGCAGATGCCGCCCTGGCCGATGATCGGCACGTTGTGCGGCTTCGCGACCTCGCGGACCTGGTGGACCTTGAGCAGCGCGATCGGCTTGATGGCGGGACCTGACAGGCCGCCCTGGACGTTGCCGATCACCGGCCGGCGGGTCTTCACGTCGATCGCCATGCCGGAAATGGTGTTGATCACGGCGAGCGCGTCGCTGCCGGCCTCGATGCAGCGGCGGGCGTTCTCGCGGATGTCCGTCTGGTTGGGCGAGAGCTTGGTGATCAGCGGCTTCTTCGTCGCCCTGCGGCAGGCCTCGACCACCCGGGCCGACATGTCCGGGTAGTTGCCGAACTGCACGCCGCCTTCCTTGACGTTCGGGCAGGAAATGTTGACCTCGATGGCATCGATGGGCGAGTCGTCGAAACGGCGGGTGACCTCGACGTACTCGTCGATGGTGGACCCGCTGACGTTGGCGAAAAAGCGCGTCTCGGCGAAGTCGAGCGTCGGCAGGATGCTGTCCACCACGTGCGCCGCGCCGGGGTTCTGCAGGCCGATCGCGTTGATCATGCCCATCGGCGTCTCGGTCACGCGGTGCGGCGGGTTGCCGAGCCGCGCCGAGCCGGTCGTGCCCTTCAGCACGATTGCGCCGACGTCCGCGTTCGAGAAGCCTGCGACGCGCGTGTATTCCTCGCCGAAGCCCACGCAACCGGACAGCAGGACGATCGGCGAGTTCAGCCTGAGCCCGCAGAAGTCGACGGCGATGGACGGGAACATGCCGGAATTATGGCGCAGGAGGTACCAGGTACCAACCTGTTCCCGTGCGGGGACATGCTGGTACCGGGTACCACTCCATACTCCTCATCCCGCGAGGTGCGGCGCCACCAGCCGCGCGACGCGCTCGACGTTGTCCTCGTTGAGGCCGGCCACGTTGATGCGACTGTCGAGGCCCATGTAGATGTGGTGCGCCTCGCGCAGCTGCCGGACCGCGTCGGCGGATATGCCGAGCAGCGAGAACATGCCGCGCTGGCGTGTAAGCCAGCTGGCGTCGAAGCCGGGACGGGAGGCGGTGATGGCCGCGGCCAGCAGCTCGCGCAGCGAGCGCAGTCGCGCGGCCATGGTCGCGAGCTCGGCGCGCCAGTCGGCCTCCAGGGTCGGGTCGGTCAGGATCCGCTCGACGATCAGGCCGCCGTGGCCGGGCGGCATGGAGTACATCGAGCGCGCCGCCCTGTTGGCCTGGCTCTCGACCGCCTTCACGCGGCCCGCGTCCTCGCCGATCACGACGAGGGCCCCGGTCCGCTCGCGGTAGAGCCCGAAATTCTTGGAGCAGGACAGCGCCACCAGGATCTCCGGTATGCGCCGCGCGGCCTCGCGGACCGGCCAGGCGTCGAAGTCGAGGTCGTCGCCGAGGCCCTGGTAGGCGATGTCGAAGTACGGGACCAGGCGCCGGCTGGCGACGACGTCGAGGATCTGGTGCCACTGGGCCTGGTCCGGCTCGACGCCGGTCGGGTTGTGGCAGGAAGCCTGCAGCAGCACGACCGTGCCCGGGGCCGCGGCCTCGAGCGCGTCGAGCATGGGCTGGAGCGTCAGCCGGTGCGCGAGGGCGTCGAAGTAGCGATGTTGCCCGGCCTGCAGCCCGCCCCCGCTGAGCAGCGGCCCGTGGTTGGGCCAGGTCGGGTCGCTCATGAGCACCCTGGCAGCCGGCGCAGCGCGATGGATGAGTTCGGCGCCGAGGCGCAGCGCGCCGCAGCCGCCCGGCGCCTGGATCACCGCGGCGCGCGACCTGAGGCCGGCGGCACCGTCGCCCATGACGAGCGAGAAGATGCTCTCGCGAAATCCTGGCGCGCCGGACGGCGGCAGGTAGACCTTGGTGTCCTGAGCCTCGATGAGCGCGCGCTCGGCCTTCTGCACCGCCCGCATCACCGGCGTCACGCCGGAGCGGTCCTTGTAGACGCCGATGCTCAGGTCGACCTTGTCGGGTGAGCGATCCTCGCGGAAGGCGACCGCCACGCCCAGGATCGGGTCGGGCGGCAGGGTTTCCAGCTTCTCGAACATGCTGTCCTCGGGGGCCGGGTGCGCGCGGGTCTGCGGCGTGTATCTTAGCGTCAAAGGCGCCCGACCATGCTTCACGTCATCCTGCTGGAGCCGCAGATTCCTCCCAACACGGGCAACGTCATCCGCCTGTGCGCCAACACCGGCGCGACGCTGCACCTGGTCGGGCCGCTGGGCTTCTCGCTGGACGACGCGCAGCTGCGGCGTGCCGGCCTCGACTACCACGACATGGCGCGGGTGCGGATCCACCGGGACCTGGATGCGTGCCTGGCGACGCTGCCCGGGGCCCGTGTCTTCGCGGTCGAGACGGCGGGCAGCCGGCTCTATACCGAGGAGGCGTACCGCGCGGGCGACGCGTTCCTGTTCGGGCGGGAGACGGTGGGCCTGGCCGCGGAAGTGCTGGAGCGATTTCCGCCCGGGCGCGTGCTCAGGCTGCCCATGGTGCCCGGCAACCGCAGCGTCAACCTGTCGAACGCGGTGGCCATCGTGGTGTTCGAGGCCTGGCGGCAGCTGGGGTTTCGGTGCTGAGAGGTACCCGGTACAGAGCCGTCCCCGGACGGGTACCTCTTTACTCCGCCGACACCGCCCGGGTCATCAGCGCGGTCGCGACGCCGCTGATGTCGAGCCCTTCGTAGATGACCTTGTAGACGTGCTCGCAGATGGGCATGTCCACGCCATGCTCCTGGGCGACTTTCCGCACGGCCCGCGCCGCGTGATAGCCCTCGACGACCTGCCCGATCTCGCGGACCGCGGCCTCGACGGACGCGCCGCGCGCGACGGCCAGGCCGAAGCGCCGGTTGCGCGACTGGTCGTCCGTGCAGGTGAGCACCAGGTCGCCCAGTCCGGTCAGGCCCATGAAGGTGTCGCGCTGCGCGCCGAGCGCCGCGCCGAGGCGGACCATCTCGGCCAGCCCGCGGGTGATGAGGAACACCCGCGCGTTCGCGCCGAATCCCATGCCGTCCGAGGCGCCCGCCGCGATGGCGATGACGTTCTTGACCGCCCCGCCGACCTCGACCCCGACGATGTCGGCCTGGGTGTAGGCCCGCAGGTGCGGGGTGGAGACGCTGCGCGCCAGCTCGAGCGCGAACTCGGGGTCGGGCGAGGCGCAGGCGATCGCAGTCGGAAGGCCCTTGCCCACTTCCTTGGCGAAGGTCGGTCCCGACAGCACGGCGATCGGGACCGACGGGCCGAGCACCTCGCGCGCGACCTGGTGGGGCAGCTTGCCCGTCGAGAGCTCGAAGCCCTTGGTCGCCCACGCGACGCGGGCGCCCGGCGGCAGCAGCGGCGCGATCTCCGTCAGCACCGCGCGCAGCGCGCTCGAGGGCACGACGAGCAGCACGTCACGGGCCGTGCACAGCGCGGCCGGCAGGTCCGGCTCGACGGTCAGCGCGGGCGGGAACTCCACGCCCGGCAGGTAACGCTCGTTGCGCCGCTCACGGCCGATCCGCTCGGGCTCGTCCTCGGCCCGGCCCCACAGCACGGTCGGGCGACCGGCGCGGGCGAACTGGATCGCCAGTGCGGTTCCCCAGGAACCCGCGCCGAGTATGGTGATGGGCTGCAACGCGGCGTCTCCGCGAGGTCAGTTGACCTGCTGCGGCGCAGCCCCTTCCTTGCCGGCCTGCTGCGCGGCGCGTTCCTGCAGCGAGCGCTCGTAGAGGGCGTCGAAGTTCACCGGCGGCAGGAAGAACGGCGGGAAGCCGCCCTTGCTGATCATGTCCGACACCGTCTGCCGGATGTACGGAAACAGGACGTTCGGCGCGAACGAGCCGAGGATGCGGCGCGTATCGTCGGCGCCGAAGCCGCGGACGGTGAACATGCCGCCCTGCTTGACCTCCGCGAGGTAGACCGGGACGTCGCCGTTCTTGGCCTCGAGCGTGACCGTCAGGACGACCTCGTGGACGTCGGTGGCCACCGGCGACGACGCGGTGTTGAGGTTGAGCTGGATCTTCGGATCCTGGTTCTGGGCCGGCAGGAACGGGCCGTTCGGCGCCTCGAAGGACAGGTCCTTCACGTAAACGCTCTGCAGGGACACGTTCTGGCCCTGGCCGTTGGCGGCGGCGACGCTGCCGCCCTGGGTGTTTTGTTCAGACATGGGAATCCTCATCTCCTGACAGTGATTGTTCCGTCGCGCGTTCCGCCGCTGCCCGGGCGCTGGCGCCGAGGAGCCGGTCGAGCTCGCCGCTGCGCGCCGCCGCGGCGAGGTCGTCCGACCCGCCGACGTGGTGCTCGCCGATGAAAACCTGCGGAACCGTCCGCCGGCCGCTGCGCGCGATCATCTCCTCGCGCAACGCGCGGTTCCCGTCGACGTCGATCTCTTTGTAGGCGATGCCCCGGCTGTCGAGCAGCGCCTTGGCGCGCATGCAGTAACCGCACCAGGCGGAGCTGTAGATCGTGACCGGCGGGGTGCCCATCGGGTTCAGCCCCTGACGGTCGGCAGGTTGTCCTGGCGCCACGCGCCGAGGCCGCCGCGGAGGTTGTAGACCTGCTTGAACCCGAGCTCCGTCAGCTTGCGTGCGGCGGCGCCGGAGGTCACGCCGCTCTCGCAGCAGACGATCACGGTCTTGTCCTTGAACTTCTCGAGCGCCGCCGCGCCCCCGGCGATCTGGTCGCCCGGCACGTTGCGGGCGCCGCTGATGTGGCCGTCCTTGAACTGGTTCGCGGAGCGCACGTCCACCAGCAGCGCGCCGTCGTTCATCAGGCGCACGGCGTCGGTCGGGGAGACCGCGGCGGCAGCGTGGGCGCGCTGCCTCAGCTCGTAGCCGAGGACGACGAGCGCCATGAAGCCGGCGGCGCCGGCCAGCAGCGGGTGGTTGCCGAGGTATTCGAGCAGCCGGTCCATCGGGTGTCCTGCCGGGGCGGGGACGGGCATCGCCCCCGCAAAGAGCCCCACAGTATATCAGCCGGCCAACGGCGACCTGAACCCCGGGCGCCTGGACGCCCCGAAGCAGCGACTTTCACCAGAAACAAGGGGTTAGGTCCCACGGTCTGGAGGCCTCCGCTACCATAGGCGCCCCTTCGACCCCACTCCCCTATGCACAAGGCCCTCCTCCCGCTGCTGCTCGTGCTCCTGGCCTTGCCGGCCGGGGCCGCCTCCAGGGATCCGGAGGCAGACCTGAAGCGCGTGCAGCAGCGCATCGAGCAGCTGCAGCGCTCGGTCCGGGACGACATCGCCCGGCGCGACCAGGCGGCCGCCACGCTCCGGCAGGCCGAGGAGCAGGTCGCCGCCGCGCGCAGGCGGCTCGACGAGGTCCGGGGACGGATCCGCGACAGCGACCGCAGGATCCGCGAACTCGAGGAAGAACGCCGCCAGCAGGAGGGCCGCCTCGAGGCGCAGCGCGACGAACTCGCGGCGGCCCTGCGCGCCTCCTATGTCTCGGGCAAGGAGGAGCACCTGAAGCTCCTGCTCAGCCAGAAGGACCCGGCCGCGCTCGGCCGGATCCTGGTCTATTACTCCTACTTCGGGAAGGCCCGCGCCGCGCGGATCGCACAGATCGAGGAGGCGGTCGCGCGCATCGCGACGCTGACCCAGGAGGAGTCCGCCGAGCGCGAGAAGCTGGCCGGACTCGAACAGGAGCGCGAGCGCGAGCTGGCCGCGGTGGACGCGGCGCGCCAGGAGCGCGAGAAAGCGCTCGCGGCGGCCAAGGGCCGCATCAAGTCGAACAAGGACACCCTCGCCAAGCTCAAGCGCGAGGCCCAGGCGCTGGAGAAGCTGATCGCGGACCTGCGCAAGGCGCTGGAGCAGGCGCCGGCCCCGGCGGGGCGGCCCTTCGAGCGGGTGCGGGGCAAGCTGCCCTGGCCGGTGCCGGGGCGCATCGTCGCCGGCTTCGGCCAGTCGCGGGGCGGCGGCCTCAAGTGGAACGGGGTGCTGATCGCCACGGAGCGTGGCACGCAGGTCCGCGCGCCGTACGCCGGGCGCGTCGTCTACTCCGACTGGCTCCCCGGCCTCGGGCTGCTGCTGATCATCGACCATGGCGGCGGGTACATGACCCTGTACGGCCATAACGAGCAGCTTTACAAGGCGGTGGGCGCGACGGTCGCGGCCGGCGACGTCGTTGCCACCGTCGGCGACAGCGGGGGGCAGGCTCGCCCGGAGCTGTACCTCGAGGTCCGCAAGGGGACGACGGCGCTGGACCCGCGACGCTGGTTCAGGGGCTCCGCGCCCTGAACAGGGCCGATTTGAGCATTACGTCAAAGACCGGCGGGCGCCCATGGCCCACTCTTGACGTTGATTCCGGCCCATTGCCGGACAGGGACGTTTGGACAGGCACATGAATGCGGCAATACCCCAGCACCTGAACAGCGTCAAACCGACGCTCGACCCCTACGGGCAGCTCCTGCGCATGCTCGTGCCAAGGGCCTCCGGCATCGGCTTCTACGATGCGCGAGGCACTGCACTGTGGATCGCCGAGAGCTACGACGGTCCGGACCCGCAGCCGGTCGTGGACGAAGCACTGCGCAGCGCGCCGCCGGCCACCACGGGGCAGATCGACGGCTTCTCCCGCGACTTCCAGGGCGCGCCCGCCTACGCGTTCCGGATGCGCAATGACGCGGGCGAGGTGATCGCCGTCGCCGTGCTGCTGACGCGCGACGGAGAGAACCGCCCCTACTCGTTCATCCAGCACCTGGTCCAGCCGGCGCTCGAGTGCCTGTCGCGGGAACTGCTCGCCCGGAACACGCTCGGCTTGCTGAGCCGCGACCTGCGCGCCCGCGACGACGACCTCGACCTGCTGCTCATGGTCGCGCCCGAGGACCCGGACAACCCGCAGCAGGCCGACGAACTCGGCATGCTGGTGCAGACCTGCGTGGACCACCTCGGCTGCGTGCTCGGCGCGCTGGTCGTGCCGGAGCGCAACGTCGCCATCTGCAAGGCGCGGACCGGCGCGAAGCCGCAGGTGAGCATCCTGACGGCCACGCACCGCCACCTGCTCAACTGGTCGCAGCTGCAACGGCGCACGCTGCTGATCAACAAGGTGAACAGGGCGCCGGGCGGCCTGCCGCCTTACAAGATCCTCTCGGTCCCGGTCCGCCACAGTTCGGGCCGCGTCACCGGTTTCCTGGCAATGTTCCGCGAAAGCGACGCCGAGGACTTCGACCTGCGCGCCGAGCGGCTGGGCGAGCTGCTCGGGCGCAAGGTCAGCGCGGTGCTGCAGAACAACTACGATGCCGCCACGTCGCTGCTGACGCGCCCCGCCTTCGAGGTCCAGGTGCGGGCCGCGCTGGCGACCGGCGCCGGCAAGGGCCCGAACTGCGTCCTCTACATCGACGCCGACCGCGTCCACGTGGTCAACGACAACTTCGGCATGCACGTGGGCGACGAGGTGATCGGCAAGATCGCCGAGGTCCTGCGCCGCAAGCCGCGGCCCGGCGCCCTCGCTGCGCGCATCGCGGGCGACCGTTTCGCGGTGTTCCTGCCCGACTGCAAGCTCGAGTTCGCCGAGCAGATCGCCGAGACCCTCTGCCGCCAGAGCGCGGAGCTGTCCTACGCCCGCGGCGACGGCACGGTCCAGGTGTCGGTGAGCGTGGGCGTGGCGGAGCTGGACGACTCGCCGACCGGGCTCGCCCACGGGCTGGCCAGCGCCGAGATCGCCTGCAAGGCGGCCAAGGACCGCGGGCGCGGGCGCGTCGAGGTGTTCCAGGAGTCGGACCAGAGCATCGTCCGGCGCAGCGCCGACGTGATGGTGGTGCAGCGCCTGCACGAGGCGCTCGAGCGCGACCGGTTCGTGCTCTTCGCCCAGCCCATCCTGCCGCTCGGCGCGGAGGGTGGCGAGCCCCGCTTCGAGTTGCTGCTCAGGATGCTGAGCGCCGAGGGCGAGATCATCCCGCCCGAGAAGTTCCTGTCGGCCGCCGAGCGCTACCAGGTGCTGACGAAGATCGACCGCTGGGTGGTGCAGCACGCCCTCAGTTCGCTCAAGCCGCAGGTGGGCCTGCTGCGCGGCCGGGGCCTGCGCTTCTCGATCAACGTGTCGGGCCCGTCGATCGCCGACCAGGCCTTCCTCGAGTTCCTGGAGGACGCGCTGCAGGGATCGGGGCTGCCGCCGGAGGTCATCTGCTTCGAGCTGACCGAGACGGCCGCGGTGTCGAACCTCGCGCGCGCCGACCGGTTGATGCAGCGCATCCGCGCGCTCGGCTGCACCTTCGCGCTCGACGACTTCGGGACCGGCCTGTCGTCGCTGTCCTACCTGCAGTCGCTGCCCGTCTCCACGCTCAAGATCGACGGCAGCTTCGTCCGCGATGCCGCCGCCAACCCGCGCACCGAATCCATGGTGCGAGCGATCGCGCAGCTGGCCCACACGATGGGCATGGAGACCGTGGCGGAGTTCGTCGAGACGGACGAGCTGCGCCTGCGCATGGCCGCCCTCGGCGTGGATTTCGGGCAGGGTTTCGCCATCGGCCGGCCGGTGCCCCTTGCCGAGGTGCTCGGTGACCTCGCCCTCTACGAGGCGATGGCCGAGCAGCGGGGTTAGGAGGGGTCAGACCCCGCCCTGTCCCCGCCGCAGGGACAGGGCGGGGCCTGGCCCCGCTTGAGCTAAACTCGTCGCATTCCTGTCCCTGGCACCACACGACGATGACGCCCACACGCAGCACTCTCCTGGCCCTCGCGCTGGGCACCGCGCTCGGCTTCGCCCTGGCGACCTCGAGCGGGGTGCTCGCCTCGCGCCGGCCCGACGTCGCGGACCTGCCCTGGCAGGACGCCCGGCTGATGGCCGAGGTGATCGACCGCATCAAGGACGAGTACGTGGACCCGGTCGACGACCACGAGCTCATGCAGCACGCGATCCGCGGCATGCTGTCGAGCCTCGACGCGCACTCCGCGTTCCTCGACGAGGACGATCTGGAGGACCTGCAGATCGCCAGCGAGGGCAGCTACTCCGGCATCGGCATTGAAGTGTCCTTCGAGGACGGCCTGATCATCATCGTCGCGCCGCTCGAGGGTTCGCCGGCCGAGCGGGCCGGGCTCGCGACAGGGGACATCATCGTGGCCATCGACGGGCACGAGGTGAAGGCGGCCGGGCTGTCCGAGTCGGTCGGCAGGATGCGCGGCGAGCCGGGGACGCGCGTGCGCGTCACGATCGATCGCGACGGGTCGGCGGAGCCGCTCGAGTTCTCGATCGAGCGCGCCGAGATCGAGCTGGCGAGCGTGCGCTGGGCGATGCTCGATCCCGGCTACGGTTACCTGCGGATCAGCCAGTTCAGCGACACCACGCGGCCCGACCTCGAGCGTGCGCTGCGCGCACTGCAGGACGGAGCCGGCGGCCCGCTCGGCGGCGCGGTACTCGACCTGCGCGGCAACCCGGGCGGCGTCCTCGAGGCGGGCGTCGAGGTCGCGGACCTGTTCCTGGACCGCGGCCTGATCGTCTCGGCGACCGGCAGGACGAAGGACGCACGGTTCAGCATGGAAGCGACCCCGGGCGACGTCCTGCGCGGTGCGCCGATCGTGGTGCTGGTGGACGGCGGGTCGGCCTCCGCGTCGGAGATCGTCGCCGGCGCGCTCCACGACAACGGGCGCGCGACCCTGGTCGGGCGGACGACCTTCGGCAAGGGATCGGTGCAGACGGTGCTGCCGCTCTCCGGGGGGCGCGCGATCAAGCTGACCACGTCGCGTTACTACACCCCCTCGGGAACGAGCATCCACGAGCAGGGCATCGAGCCGGACGTCGTCCTGCCGCGCCGGGCCGCAGGGCCGGCGGCCGACGAGCCGTCGACCGACCCCGAAATCGCGGCCGCGCTCGCGCAGCTCAAGCGTCCCGCCGCGCGCGTGGCAGGGCACTAGCGTGAGGACCGCACAGCGAGGCTACCTGCAGTCGCTGCGCTGTGATGCGCCGGTCGAGCAGATCTGGCAGGCGCTGGTGCTGCCGGCGGCGCTCCGGCTCTGGCACGCGGAGGACGCCGTGGTCGAAGCGCGGCAGGGCGGACGCTACGGCTATCGCTCACGCCTCTTCGGGCAGCGCGACGCGCACATCGACGTCTTCGAGCCGGGGCGGAGGCTGCGCCTGCTGTTCGATCCGAACCCGTCCTGGCCAGCGGCGGGCAACAGCGTGATCGTCGAGGACTTCCTCCTCGACATCCGCCCGACCGGTGCGCGCAAGCCGCAGGGCCAGCTGAGGCTGCTCGGTTCCGGCGTGCCCGCCGGCCCCGGGTGGGACGCCGTGCTCCGCAGGCTGCAGGCGGGCTGGGCGGTGGCCTTCAGCCACCTGCAGCGGCGACTCGACAACCGCGAACTGGAACGGCTCGCATCGTGATCCGCCGGGTCCTGTTCGCCGCTGCCGCGGCCGTCGCCTGTTCGCCGGCCCTGGCGGAACGCGCGCTCGTCCTCGCCGGGGGCACGGTCGTGGACGGTTACGGCAACCCGCCGCTCCGGAACGGGGTGATCGTCATCGAGGGTGAACGCATCACCACGGTGGGCACGGTCGACTCCGTCGTCCCGCCGCCCGATGCGGAGATCATCTCCACCGAGGGCATGACGGTCCTTCCCGGCCTCTGGGACCTGCAGGTGCACGTCGACCGGCTCGGCCACGGTGACGAGTCGCGCTGGAGCGAGACCTACGCGCCGATTGCGCCGCGGGTGGTGACGCCGCTGGTCGCCGCGCAGTTGCTGCAGGCGGGCGTGACCAGCGCGCGCGCCGTGGCTGCGCCGGTGCGGGTGGCCGTCGACCTGCGCGAACGCATCAGGGAAATGCGCGTCCCGGGGCCCACGCTGTTCGTCACGGGGCCGCAACTGGTCAAGGTCGTGGCGCCGGGCGCGGAGTCCTGGCAGTGGGCGGTCGACGGGCCTGACGACGGCAGCGCCAAGGTCGAGCGCCTCGCGGCCGCGGGCGTCGACTACCTCCTGCTCGGCGGCCTCGACCTCTGGGGCGAAGACGAGCTGGCGGCGGTCGTCGGCGAGGCCCGGATCCGCGGGCTCCGGGTCTTCGCCTACGGCGAACGCCCGGCCGCCGTCGAGCGCGGCCTCGCCGCCGGGGTCGACGGGTTCCTCGGCCTGGACCTGGGCGCGCTGCCGGCCTTCCCGGAGGAGACGCTGCGCGCCATCGCGGCGCGGGCGGCGTCGACGACGCAGCCGCCGCTGTACTGGTCGCCGGCGATCTCGGGCGTGATGAACTACGAGGACCTGCGACGCAACCCGGAGCCGCTGGACGATCCCGGCGCCACGGCAGGGCTGCCGCCGCTGGTCGCGGTGGACGTGCTGGCCTCGCTGCGGTCGCTCGACAGGATCGGCTGGTACCAGATGCCCGCGGCGCGCGCGCCGACGCTGTGCACCAAGCTCAGGCAGCTGCAACAGTCGGGCGTACGCCTGGTGCTCGGCTCGGATTCCGGCGCGCCGGCCCACCTGCACACCCGCGCGGCATGGCAGGAAATCGACTACTGGGTCAGGGTCTGCGGAGTCGACCCCCTCCTGGCGATCCAGGCCGCCACGCACGACCCGGCTGCGGCCATGCGCGTCGAGCACGAGAGCGGGACGATCTCGCCTGGCAAGTACGCGGATGTCATCGCCGTGCGCGGCGACGTGCTGCGCAACCCGGCGCTGCTGCAGCGCGTGGACGTGGTGATCCGGCACGGCCGTCGGCAGCGCTGAGCGGATCGCGTCATAATGGGCGCCCCGCCCGCTGTGCCTGGGGAGGCGACTGAATGCAACGTTTCATCCTTCGCGCTGCGATCGCGGCGCTGGGCCTGTGGCTGGCCACCGAGTGGCTGGACGGCATCTACATCGACCAGCCCATGACGCTCGTGATCGCCGCGCTGCTGCTCGGCGTGGTCAACGCGCTGATCCGGCCGCTGGTCATCCTGCTCACGCTGCCGTTCACGCTGGTCACGCTCGGCCTGTTCCTGCTGGTGGTGAATGCCGCGATGCTGGGCCTGGTGGCGCTGCTGCTTCCGGGCATGCACGTCGTCGGGTTCTGGGACGCCCTCTGGGGCGCGCTGATCGTCAGCATCGTCAGCTGGATCGGCTCGATGATCTTCGGGCCGGTCGGCAAGTCGAAATAGGCCGGGCAGCGGGGGCATCGGCGCGCCTGCGGGCTGAGCCGGGTCCGGCAGCCGATGGCGCCCGCGCGCATCAGCCGCCCGCGCGCGGCAGCCGGACCCAGCGTCCGGCGAAGCCCGTCACCAGGGCGATCGCCACGAGGATCACCAGCATCCCTGCCACCTGGACCACGGTGAGCATCTCGCCGAGGGCGAGCCAGCCGAGCAGCGCTGCGATCGCCGGATTCACGTAGCCATAGGTCCCGACCAGGACCGGCGTCGTGTTGCGGGCGAGGAACGAGTACGCCGAGTACGCTACGCAGGAGCTCATGACCGTGAGCCACAGGAAGGCGGTGGTGCCCGGCAGCGTCCAGCGCATCGAGAAGGACTCGCCGGCGAGAGCGGCGCAACCGAGCAGTGCGGCGCCGCCCGCGAGCATCTGCAGCGACAGGAACATCGTCGGCGCGTTGCGGATGGTCGCGTTCCTGAAATGGATGGTCCCGAGCGACCAGCCGACGCAGCCGACGAGGATCACGCCCGGCCAGAGGAGGCTGCCCGCCGCCGAGGTGTCGCGCGGCGCCAGCACCAGCGCGACGCCGAGGATGCCCAGGGCTAGCCCGGCCTTCGCCGGCCCCGCCAGCGGTGAGGCGCGCTGCCCGAAGGTGCCCAGCCAGGGGATGATCAGGGCGGGGGTCGCGTTGAGCAGCGCCGCGACGTTCGATGCGACGTACTGCATGCCGAGCACGTTGCAGCCGTTGCTGACGACGATCGAACCGAACGCCACGATCGCGACGTGCCTGAATTCGTCCGGCCCGAGTTTCGGCGGGCCGGTGCGCCACCACGCGAAGGCGCCGAGCAGCAGCCCGGCCAGCAGGAAGCGCAGCCCCGCCGCGAGCAGCGGTGGCTCGGCGCTGACCATCACCTTGGTCGCGAGGTAGCTCGAGCCCCAGATCAGGTAGACGGCCGCGAGCGCCAGCGCGACCCTGGAATGGGGAGTCAGTCGCCGCTGCCCCTCACCGGTCATTCACTTGCGGGCGCCGGTCGTCGCCGCGCGGTACATCCACCATGCCACGGCCGACAGCGCGAGCACGCCCGCCCACTTGCCGGGCCGCAGGGATTCCGCGACCGCGAGCACGTTGGCGTCACCGGAGAGCACGATCGGGATCGCGAGCAGCACGCCCAGGATGGCCTCGCCGGCGATCAGGCCGGCCGAGAACAGCAGGCCGGTCTGCCCCGACTTGTCGGGATCGAAACCGCCCCGCGCGCGGTGCCAGCGCTCGACGAGGTGCGCGAGCAGGCCGCCGGCGAAGATCGGCGTCGACAGCTCGAGCGGCAGGTAGATTCCGACCGCGACGGCCAGGATCGGGGCGCGCCACGCGGAGCCGCTGCGGCGCAGCTGCTCGTCGATCAGGATGACGATGACCCCGACGACCGCGCCGGTGGCAATCATCGCCCAGGGCAGGCCGCCGATGAAGATGCCCTTGGCCACGGAGGCCATCAGCGTGGCCTGCGGCGCGGCGAGGGGCGTGACGCCCTCGCGGGCCGGCGTCCCGATGCCGTAGGCCTCGAGCAGCAGGTTGAGCACCGGCGCCATCACCGCGGCGCTCGACACCGCGCCGATGGCGAGCATGACCTGCTGGCGCCACGGCGTGGCGCCGACCAGTTGCCCGGCCTTCAGGTCCTGCAGGTTGTCGCCGGCGATCGCCGCGGAGTTGCAGATCACCGCGCCGATCATGATCGCGGCGACCGGGCCGATGGTCGAGCCGCGGCCGAGCATGGCGAGCAGCACCAGCGAGGCGAACAGGATGGTGGAGATGGTGATGCCGGAGACGGGATTGTTGGAGGAGCCGACGAGCCCCGCCATGTAGCCGCTGACCGAGGAGAACACGAAGCCCGCGACCAGCATGATGACGGCCATCGCCAGCGCCACGCCGATGCTGTCCACGACGAGGTAGTAGAGGGCGAACAACGGCAGCACGAACAACACGATCCCGTAGAGGATCACGCTCATCGGCAGGTCGCGTTCGGTATGCGGCACGTCGGCCGTCGCGGCGCCGCGGTGCATGCCGAGCCCGCTCCTGATGCCCGACAGCAGCGACCCGCGCAGGGTCCACAGCGACCAGAGCCCGCCGACGAGCATGGCGCCGACGCCGATGTAGCGCACCTGCGCGCCCCAGATGGCCCAGGCGGCGTCCTCGGCGCTGGCGCCGACGAGCTGCGCCGCGAGCGCCGGGTCGTGTCCCTGCAGGAACAGGTTGTAGAGCGGGATGAAGACCCACCACGACAGGGCCCCGCCGGACAGCATCAGCACGCCGATGTTGAGTCCGACGATGTAGCCGACCGCGAGCAGTGCGGGCGAGAGGCTGAAGCCGAAGAAGCCGATGGCGCGGCCGCCGAGGTAGCCCGACGCCGTAAACGCCTCCGGCGACAGCTTGAGGCCCGACAGGGCCACCTTGAAGGCTGCGCCGGCGGCTGCGGCGAGCCCGAGCGCGCGCAGCCCGCTTCCAGGGTCCGCGCTCACCTTGAGCACCTCGGCCGTGGCGACGCCCTCGGGGAACTTCAGTTGCTGGTCGATGATCAGCGTCCGCCGCAGCGGCACGGAGAACAGCACGCCGAGCAGGCCGCCGAGCCCGGCGATCGCGAGCACCCACCAGTAGTCGAAGCGCTGCCACTGCCCGAGCAGGACCAGCGCCGGGATGGTGAAGATCGTGCCGGCCGCGATGGACGAGCCGGCGGACGCGCCGGTGGCGACGATGTTGTTCTCGAGCACGCTGACGCGACCGAGCAGGCGGAGCACGCCCATCGACACCACCGCCGCGGGGATGGCGGTCGCGACGGTCAGCCCGGCGAACAGCCCGAGGTAGGCGTTGGCGGCGGCGAGCACCACGGTCAGCACCACCGACAGCAGGATGGCGCGCAGGGTCAGCTGGCGCGCGGGGTCCTCGTGCATCATGCGGCGTCCCTCCCCATGTCCCTCAGGCGCTGCGCACGTCGTCGGCGCCGTGCATCCAGCCGACGATCCGGCCGGAGAGCGTCCATAGCAGCACGCCGAACACCACCAGCGCGACGGTGATGCCACCGAAGATGCCGAGCAGGCCGGCGTGCTCGGGACGCACGCCGAAGTCGCCGGCGATCGAGATCATCCACGGGTACTCGCCCATGTTCTCCGAGAACGCGCCGATGTAGCCGGCCAGCGTGTTGGCGAAGAAGTTGATCAGGAACCACACGCCCATCATCAGCGACGCCAGCCGCAGCGGCGCGAGCTTGGTGATCATCGAGAGCCCGACGGGGCTGATGCACAGCTCGCCGAGGGTGTGGAACAGGTAGGCCAGCACCAGCCAGATCATCCCGGTCTTCACGTCGCCCGAGCCCTGCATCTGGAACACCGCGATCACCAGGAAGGCGAAGCCGACCGCGACCAGGAACAGGCCGATGTACATCTTGACCGGGGTGGCCGGGTTGCGCCCGGTCTGGCCGAGCCAGCTCCAGAGCCAGGCGAGCACCGGCCCGAGCAGCACGATGAACAGCGGGTTGAGCGACTGGAACCAGCCGGTCGGCACGGTGAAGCCGCCGATGACCCGGTCGGTGTAGCGGTCGGCGAACAGGTTCATGAGCCCGCCGGCCTGCTCGAACGCCGCCCAGAACATCATGACGAACACGAACATGACGAAGACCACGCGGATGCGGTCACGCTCCACCGGAGTGAGCGGCTCCTTGACGCCACCGGCCATGGCGCGGGCGCGCTTGGCGCCCGGCACGACGCCGACGCTGCCGAGGTAGCGCTGCGCGAAGGCCAGCTGGATCACGACCGAGAGCAGCATGCCGACGCCGGCCGCGAAGAAGCCGACGCGCCAGCCGTAGGCCGGGTCCTCGCCGAGCGTCGAGCAGATGAGCGGCGCGAGGAAGGCGCCGGTGTTGACGCCCATGTAGAAGATCGTGAAGGCGCCGTCGCGTCGCGCGTCACCCTGGCCGTAGAGGTCGCCGACCATGGTCGAGATGTTCGGCTTGAAGAAGCCGTTGCCCACGACGAGCAGCACCAGGCCGACGTAGAAGCTCATGGGCGCCGCCGGGAAGTCGACGCCGACGAGGCCGACGGTGAATGCCGGCGCCTGGCCGAAGGTCGCGGGCGGCGCGGCGAGCGCGAACTGTCCGGCGGCCATCACCAGGCCGCCGAGGATGATGGACTTGCGCTGGCCGAGGTAGTTGTCGGCGAGCCAGCCGCCGATGATCGGCGTCAGGTAGACGAAGCCGGTGTACCAGGCGTAGAGCTTGAGCGCCTGCGGCTCGTTCCAGCCGAGGCCCGGGTTGTCCGCGGTGGTGGCCGCGACCAGGTAGAGCACCAGCAGGGCGCGCATGCCGTAGTAACTGACGCGCTCCCACATCTCGGTGGCGAACAGCAGGAACAGCCCGCGCGGATGGCCGAGGAAGGTCCCCGGCGGAAAAGACACCTGGTTTTGCATGCTCTCCCCTTGCAGCTTCGGACCCGCCCGGCTCCTGCCGGGTCAGGTGGAATGCGCGTCGCTCTCCTCGTCCTCGACGACCCGGACCGGCGCGTTGCGCAGCAGCAGGCGGGCCAGGAGGATGCCCCCTTCATAGAGGAGGTACATGGGTACGGCCATCAGGGTCTGCGACACCGGGTCCGGCGGCGTCAGGAACGCGGCGATGATGAAGATGCCGAGCAGGACCATGCCCCGCTTGCTGCCGAGCGTGCTGACGCTGACCAGGCCGGTCTTCGCGAGCAGCACGGTGGCGATCGGGATCTCGAAGGCCAGCCCGAAGGCGAAGAACAGCAGCATCACGAAGTCGAGGTACTGCGTCATGTCGGTCATCATCGCGACGCCTGTCGGCGTGGTCGAGACGAAGAACTGGAACATCACCGGGAAGACGAGGAAGTAGGCAAACGCGGCGCCGCCATAGAACAGCACGATGCTCGAGACGAGCAGCGGCAGCGCAAAACGACGCTCGTGGCGGTACAGCCCCGGTGCCACGAAGGCCCACAGCTGGTAGAGCAGGTAGGGCATGGCGCAGAACACGGCCGTCAGCAGCCCGAGCTTGAAGGGCGCCATGAACGGCGCGACGACGCTGGTCGCGATCATGCTGGCGCCCTCGGGCAGGCGCTGCCGCAGCGGCTCGGTGATCCAGGTGAACAGGTCGTTGGCGAAGTACAGGCAGGGCACCGCCACGATCCCGGTCACGATGAAGGAGCGAAGCAGCCGGTCGCGAAGCTCGACGAGGTGCGAGAGCAGCGTGCCCTCGACCAGCTTCTCCTTGTTGGCGTCGCCTTCGGTCATGTCCGGCCGGGGCTGGCATCACCCGGCTCCGCGGCAGGCGCGTCGGCCGTCGGCGACGGCTCGTCCCCGGGAGCGGCCGGTGCCGCTCCGGCTGGTTCCTGTGCCGGCGGACCGCTGGCGGGCGCCAGCGGAGCAGCCTCCGCCGCGGGCGGCTCGCCGGCCGGCGGCGGCGCGTTGCGGTTGGGGCTGGCGTCGAGGTCGGCCACGCCGGGCTTCTTCGGCGCCCCGTGGGTCGCGGGCTCGGGCCGCGCCCAGCTGCGGTCGGCCTTGACGACCTCTTCGTCGAGCTGCGACTTGAACTGGCGCGCCATCGCGCGGGCGCGGCCGACCCAGCGGCCGATGTCGGCGGCCACCTTGGGCAGCTTCTCGGGGCCGAGCACGACCAGCGCGATCCCGAGAATCAGGATGATCTCGGTGAAGCCGACCTCGAACATCGGCCGATCAGGCTTTCTTCGAGCCGCTCGTGTCGTGCGTCTCCGACTCGAAGCCTGCGTCCGGGCGCTTGTCCTGCTTCAGCTGCTTGGTGCTTTCCTCGTCGTCGCCGTCGTTCATGGCCTTCTTGAAGCCCTTCACGGCGGAGCCGAGGTCCGAGCCGATGGTACGCAGCTTCTTGGCGCCGAAGATCAGGAGCGCGATCGCGAGGATGATCAGCAGTTCACGGAATCCAATACCCATGTTTCCAACTCCGGCCCGAACAGCGGGCGGGCCACCGATGATACGACATGAGGGCCCGGAGGCCCGGTACGTCTTGCACGGACGGTGCCGCGGGTCTCAGTCCGCGGCGGCGGGCGCCGCGCGCAGCCAGAAAGTGACCGGCCCGTCGTTCGTCAGCGACACGCGCATGTGTGCCCCGAACCTGCCCGTTTCGACCTGCCCCAGCGCATTTCGTGCGATTCCGACCAGGTAATCGAACAGCCGCTCGCCTTCCGCGGGCGCTGCGGCGGTGCTGAAGCCGGCCCGCATGCCTTTGCCGGTGTCGGCGGCGAGCGTGAACTGCGGCACCAGCAGCAGCCCGCCGCCCGCGTCCCGCAGGCTCAGGTTCATCCTGCCGTCCGCGTCGGGAAAGACCCGGTAGCCGACGAGGCGCTCCAGCAGGCGGTCCGCCTGGGCCTCCGTGTCGCCGCGCTCGACGCCGACCAGCACGAGAAGGCCTGCGCCGATCCGCCCCACGCACTCCGCCCCGACGTCCACGCGGGCTTCGGTCACCCGCTGCAGCAGGCCGATCATGCTAAGGACCCCTTTATGGTTCGCCGATCATCGCCGAATCCCGGACGGCCGGCGAGTCGGGCGCCGATACGTGCTTATGCGACCACTTCATAGAGAATATGTGACAAACAGTGGACTCAATTAACCACCACTTGCCGAACATAGTCTAAGTGGAGCAATAAACTCTATTTATCTTCATGAAACACATGAAGGTGGAGCTACTTTCACTAAAAACGGTGCGCTCCTGCAAAATGTGGCAGAAAATTGGCACCTGGCCCATGCCGGCGATTGGCCTCCGCCGGCGCGAGCCACGGTCGTCCTTGGACGATCGGCGGGGTGCCGGGCACCGCCGCCTATGGTATTCGTAACCGGTTCGACCATAACCGCTGGTAGAGGGGAACGCGTATGGATCGTCGTCGAGTCATTCAGGGCCTCGGCCTGGGGGCGGTGGCCGCGGCTACCGCCGCGTGCGCGCGCGAGAAGGAGGCTCCGGCCGAACAGGCGGACACCCGCACGTTCAACTGGCGCATGGCGACCACCTGGCCGCCGAATTTCCCGGCGCTGGGCACCGGCGCGAACCAACTCGCCGAGATGATCGAGCGCTGCAGCGCGGGGCGGCTCAAGATCAAGGTGTACGGCGCCAACGAGCTGGTGCCGGCTTTCGAGGTCTTCGACGCCGTGTCGAGTGGCACCGCGGAGATGGGGCACGGGGCCGCGTACTACTGGAAGGGCAAGATCGGCTCGGCGTCGTTCTTCTCGGCCGTGCCTTTCGGCCTGACGACGCAGGAAATCAACGGCTGGTTCTATTACGGCGGCGGCCTCGAGCTGTGGAAGGAGGCCTACGCGCCTTTCGGCGTGATCCCGATGCCCGGCGGCAATTCAGGCACCCAGATGGGCGGCTGGTTCCGCAAGGAGATCAAGTCGGTCGACGACCTCAAGGGCCTGAAGATGCGCATTCCCGGCATCGCCGGCGAGGTGCTCCAGCGCGCGGGCGGCACGCCGGTCACGCTGCCGGGCGGCGAGATCTTCACCGCGCTCGAGACCGGCGCCATCGACGCAACCGAATGGATCGGCCCTTACAATGACCTCGCCTTCGGCCTCTACAAGGCGGCGAAGTACTACTACTACCCGGGCTGGCACGAGCCGGGCACCTGCCTCGAGGCGATCATCAACCAGAAGGCGTTCGAGGGACTGCCGGCCGACCTGCAGGAGATCGTGCTGACCTGCTGCCATGCGGTCAACGAGATGATGAACGCCGAGTTCCTGGCCCGCAACGCCGAGGCGCTGCAGACGCTCATCAGGGACCACGGCGTGATGTTGCGGCGCTTCCCCGACGACGTGCTGAAGACGCTGCGCGAGCTGTCCGTCCAGGTCATCGAGGAAGGTGCGGCGAGCGACCCGTTCTATGCGCGCGTCCACGAATCGGTGAAGGCGTTCCAGGAACGCAGCGCGGCCTACCTCAAGGTCGCCGAGGAAGCCTACCTGCAGGCGCGATCGGCCTGACGCTTCAATCCGCGTACACGAGCCGCGGCAGCCAGGTGGCGAGCGCCGGCCACCACGTCAGCACCAGCAGCATGCCGAGCTGCATCAGCACGAACGGCACCACGCCGCGGTAGATGTCGGAGGTCTTCACCTGCGATGGCGAGACGCCACGCAGGTAGAACAGCGCGAACCCGAACGGCGGCGTCAGGAATGACGTCTGCAGGTTCACCGCGATCATCACGCCGAGCCACACCGGGTCCATGCCCATTGCCAGCAGCGTCGGCGCGACGATGGGCACGACGATATAGGTGATCTCGATGAAGTCGATGATGAAGCCCAGCAGGAACAGCGCGAGCATCACCACGATCAGCGCCCCGGTCGCGCCGCCGGGCAGGTCGGTCAGCATGCCGTGCACCAGGTCGTCGCCGCCGAGGCCGCGGAACACCAGGGAGAAGACCGACGCGCCGATGAGGATCATGAACACCATGGAAGACAGCCGGACGGTCCCGCGCATGACGTCCTGCAGCCGCCCGAGGCTCAACCCCCGCCTCGACAGCGCCAGCAGCAGCGCACCGACCGCGCCGACGGCAGCGGCCTCGGTCGGGGTCGCGAGCCCGGCCAGGATGGACCCGAGCACGGCCAGGATCAGCACCAGCGGCACGACGAGCGCCGCGAGCAGGCGGCGTGCCAGCGCGGCGCCTCCCTGGCCGTCCACGGAGGCGTCGCGGGGCAGCGTGGGCATCGAGGCTGGATCGAGCCACGCCTTCACCAGCACGTAGATCGTGTAGAAGACGACCAGCCCCAGCCCGGGCAACAGCGCGCCGAGGAACAGGTCGCCGACCGACACGGTGTCGGGCGAGTAGATGCCCTGCCGCAGCTGCGCCTGCTGGTAGGCGCCCGACAGCACGTCGCCCAGCAGCACCAGGATGATCGACGGCGGGATGATCTGCCCGAGCGTGCCCGAGGCGCAGATCGTGCCCGTCGCCACGCGGGCGTCGTAGCCGTAGCGCAGCATCACCGGCAGCGACAGCAGCCCCATCGTGACCACGGTGGCGCCCACGATGCCGGTGCTGGCGGCCAGCAGCGCGCCGACCAGCACCACCGACACGGCCAGGCCGCCGCGCACGCGCCCGAACATCAGGCCGAGCGTCTCGAGCAGGTCGTCGGCGATCCGCGCCCGTTCGAGCACCAGGCCCATGAACACGAACAGCGGCACGGCGATCAGCGTCTCGTTGTTCATGGTGCCGAACACGCGGCTCGGCAGCGCCTCCAGGTAGGCCATCTCGAAGGCGCCGAGCATCGA
>JAGTSG010000094.1 GCA_018261655.1 Pseudomonadota bacterium
ACGTCGGTGATCACGCAGCCCGGCTTGACCTTCATGATGTCGAGGATCTTCTTGCCGGCGCCGGAGGTTGCGGTGACGATCATGTCGACCTCGCCGATGCCGGCGTCGGTGCGCGAGGACAGGTGCAGCTTCGCGCCGGGCGCCTCCTTGAGGATCGACTCCTTGAGCGCGAGCAGCTTGGCGGTCTCCGGCGAGACCATGTACAGCTCCCCGGCGATCATCGCGAGCAGCCTGGCGCAGACGGAGCCGATGGAACCCGTCGCGCCCACGACCATGGCCTTGAACTTCGCTTTGCGGCCACGCGCCGGGCGCTCGACCATCCCCAGCCGCAGCATCGCGTCGTGGGCCGCCCACAATGCGCCCGACGCGCTGTAGGTGTTGCCGGTCGTGATCGGCAGCGGCGCGCGGCGCGCCACGGTGGCCCCGGCATCGCCGACTACCTTGGTGAAGGCGCCGAGCCCCATGATCTGCGCGCCGAGCTTCTTCGCCATGCGCGCCGCGTCGAGCAACCGCCGGTAGGTGAACTCCGGGCTGTGGCTCATGATCTCCTTCGGCGTCCCGCCGACGGAGATCAGCCAGCCCTCGGCCTCCACGCCCGTCGGCGACCTGATGCCGGTCACCTTCGAATAGACGAACGGCGGCGCATAGGCCATGGCCTTCTCGAGCGCGTCCATGAAGATCGGCGGCGACACCCGCGAGAGCAGGTCGATCGACTCGACGTTCTTGAAATATTCCTGCGACAGCGGGTGGATCACGAACGCGAACCGGTTCACCCGCCTGAAGCCGCTCGGGTAGATGACGCGCGGCTCCAGCTGCAGGTCGCCGATGATCTCGAGGTAGTCGTCCTGGAGGATGTCCTGCGGCTCCTTGCCGGTCGCGGCGATGATCATGGCGTCGAGCATCGCCGGGCCCAGCACGCGGCCGAAGAGCAGCGGCGCGCCGTCCACCACCATGTGCACGCCCTTCGCCTTGAACCGCGCAACACGCTTGTCGCTGACGGTGGAGGTGATGATCGTCTTGCCGGCCAGCTCATCCCTGCCGAAGCGGTCGAGCTCGTGGACGGGCGCGACGACGACGGTCGAGTCCCGCATCGCCTTGCGCAGCAGGTAGTCCGCGAGGTCGCCGCCCAGCTTGCCGGGAAGGCTCACGTCCGGCACCCAGTCGGGCACGTATTCCGCGCCGGTCGTGTACAGCTCCAGGCTGTCCAGCGACCCGAGCAGGCCGGGCAGGCCGAGCTGCAGCACCGGGTCCGCAAACGCGAGGTTCTGGGTGTACTCCGACATCGAGAGCGCGAGCTTGTAGTTGTCACGCCCGGAGAAGAACAGCACCCGGGCGTTGTTGAAGTAGCCGCCGAGGCGCTGCTGGACGTCGCGCAGTGCCCATTCCTGCAGGATCTCGCCGAGGCGCGCGCCGGTGGTGACAGGGAGAAGCGGCGGGCCGCCGGCGAGCTTCAGCCCGTCCGGCGCGAAGCCGAGGCCGATGGCGTCGGCCCGTTCCTGCCACTGCCCGAGCAGCTTTGCCGCCCGCTCGAGGCTGCCGTTCGCGCCAACGCGCCGCACCTCGAAGCGCTGGCCCATGAACCGGACCCGCAGCTCGAAGTTATCGCCGCCTCCACCGAGGCTGATGCCGACCACTGTCTTCATGGGATCACCCGACAGATGAGTAAAGACGGCCAGACACCCGCCGTCATCGGCGATTCTACGGAGGACCACGCGGCCAACCGCGCTTTCGGGGTCCCCGGCTTTGGCGCAAGCTACGACTCGTCAACCCCAGCGGATGATCGCCATGATCGAGATGCCGGAAATCGTCGGTGACGCGGTCCGTTCCCTCGGCCTGTCGACCGCCATGCGGGCTGCCGGCGTGGTCACCGGCGTACTGCCGATCCCCCAGCCGGTGCTGCTGGTCGGCCCGGGATCGAGTCGCCGGCTCGGCGAGGCGCTGGCCGGCTTCGGGCACCGCCGCGTGCTCATCGTGACGGACAAGGTCGTGGCCGGCCTCGGCCTCCACCAGGGCCTGGTCAGGGCGCTGTCCGCCGGTGGCGTCGAGCACGTGCTCTTCGACCAGGTCAGCGCCGATGCGCCGATCCCGGAGGTCGAACGCGGCATCGAGACCTACCGGCGCAAGGGCTGCGACGCCGTCGTCGCGGTCGGCGGCGGCTCCCCGATGGACGCGGCCAAGGTCATCGCCTCGTCGGTCGCCAACCGCAAGCGTCCGCGGCAACTGGTGGGCTACTTCCGCGGCCTGCGGGCGCCGGAGCCGATCTACGCCGTGCCGACCACCGCGGGAACCGGCTCGGAGGTCACCGTCGCGGCGGTGATCTCGGATCTCGAGGCCGGCAAGAAGCTGGTGATCGCGGATACCCGCCTCGTGCCCCAGATGGCGGCGCTCGACCCGGCGCTGATGACCGGGCTGCCGCGGGAGGTAACGGCGGCGACCGGCATGGATGCGCTGACCCACGCGACCGAGGCCTTCCTCGGCCACTGGGCCACCGCCCAGAGCGACCGCATGGCGCTCGCCGCCGTCGGCATGATCTACGGCAACCTGCGCACCGTTTGCCGGAACGGCAGGAACCTCGCCGCGCGCGAGCAGATGGCACTGGCGGCGACCTACGCGGGCATGGCGTTCACGCGGGCCAACGTCGGCTACGTCCATGCCATCGCCCACCAGCTCGGCGGCCGCTACCACGTCCCTCACGGCCTCGCCAACGCGATCCTGCTGCCGCATGTGCTGAAGTTCCTGAGCCCCGCGGTCACGAAACGGCTCGCCGTACTCGCGGTGCGCGCCGGCGTCGGCGGGGATGGCGAGCGCGCGCCGACGCTGGCGAAGAAGTTCATCGCCTCGGTCGAGGCACTG
Organism: Pseudomonadota bacterium; assembly: GCA_018261655.1. Taxonomy (GTDB): domain Bacteria; phylum Pseudomonadota; class Gammaproteobacteria; order Steroidobacterales; family Steroidobacteraceae; genus SG8-30. The sequence continues at coordinate 2,854 of JAGTSG010000094.1, forward strand.
AACCGCGACATCGGCATCCCGGGGACCGTCGCGGCACTGCGCGCGGAGGACATCCCGCAGCTGGCGAAGGACGCCTGCTGGGAAGCCGACACCAATTATCCGGTGCCACGCTACATGTCTCCCAGGACCTGCGAGGGCATCCTGCGCAAGGTGCTGCCAGCGCCCCGCCGCCGCCGGGGGTAGCCCCCCGCCTCCTTTGCCGCCTCGCGGCAGAGCCGGTACAGTCCGGCCGGCCAGGGAGGTCGATCGTGGTCCAGCGTCACAACACCGGTCCCGCCCGTTCCAGTCCGTCGTTCCTCGGCGCATGGACCGGGCCCGTAGCGACATTCCTGCTGCTGGTGGCGACGCCGGCGGCGCTGGCAGGGACCGCGGCGTATGGCGACCTGATGGCCGAGGCCCGCGCCGCCATGACACGCGGCGACGCCGTCGCGGCCGGTGCCGCGCTCGACGCCGCGCAGCAGCTGCGGCCCTATTCGCTTCACCTGACCCGCAACCGCATCGCGACGCGGCTGATGGCAGGCCGTGCCGACGAGGCCCTGGCGCTCGCGAGCGAGGTGGCGGCGCGCGGGCTGGTCATCGACCTGTCCGGCGAGCCGTTTGCACCGTTGCGCACGCACCCGGGCTATCCGGCACTGGTCGAGCGGTTCACGGCGAATGCTGCGGTGCGGGGCGCAGGCCGGATCGCGTTCGAGTCGCCGGATCGCGAGTGGCTTCCCGAGGCCCTGCTGCGTGACGGCGCCGGCTGGCTCGTCGGATCGGTGCGCACCGGCGCGATCCTGCGGCCGGGCGACCCACCGGCGACGGTGGCCGTGCTCGACGGCGGGGTCTTCGACCTCGAGCAGCGTGCAGGCGTCCTGGTCGCTGCGGTCAACAACCAGCTGGCCTACGGCGACTCCGGTGAGGAGCCGCCGCGCGCGTCGCTGGTCGAGATCGACCTCGCCTCGGGCGAGGTCCGGCGCACCGTGTCGCTCGAGGGCGAGGCCCTCTTCGGCGACGTCGAGGTCGCCGGCGACGGCAGCCTGTATGCCTCCGACAGCATCACGCCGCGGATCGTGTCGCTCCGGCCCGGCAGCGACCGGCTCACGGAGCTCGCCGCGGACCCGCGCTTCGTCAACCTGCAGGGTCTCGCGCTGGACGGGCGCCGCGGCCGCCTGTTCGTGGCCGACTATCTCGCCGGGCTGTTCACGGTTGACCCGCGTAGCGGCGAAACCGAGGCCCTCGCCAACCCTTCCGGCGCACACCTGGGCGGCATCGATGGCCTGTACCTGTACCGCGGCGACCTCATCGGCATCCAGAACGGCGTCTCGCCGCAGCGGATCGTCCGCATCCGCCTGGACGCGCAGGGCCGGACCGCGCTCGCGCTGGAGGTCCTGCAGCAGGCCCTGCCCGAATGGAACGAGCCGACCCACGGTGCCGTCGTCGGGAATGAGTTCTTCTACATTGCGACCAGCAACTGGCCGGCCTACGGCGACGACGGCCAGCTGCTCGACGAGGCGCGGCTTGCGCCGCTGCGCATCATGTCCGTAGCCTTGGACTGAACGAGGGCCGGCTGAGGTGACGAGAGACCCGCACGAGGACGATCCGGCGATGCCCGGCGACGCGGCTGCCCTGAGCAACGAGCAGCTGGCGCGCTACAGCCGCCAGATCGTCCTGCCCGAGGTCGACGAATCGGGCCAGCAGCGGCTCGCGCGGTCGCGAGTCCTCGTGCTCGGCCTCGGCGGCCTGGGCTCACCCGTCACCACTTACCTCGCCGGCGCCGGCGTCGGGCGACTGGTGCTCGTGGACCCCGACCGGGTGGACGTGTCCAACCTGCACCGGCAGATCCTGCACCGCACCGGCACCGTCGGCACGGCCAAGACGGACTCGGCGCGCGCCTCGCTGACGGCGCTGAACCCGGACGTCCACATCGTCACCCACGCCAGCCGGCTCCACGGTGACGCGCTGCGCGACGCAGTGGCGGGCGTGGACCTGGTCGTCGACGGCACCGACAACTTCGAGTCGCGCTTCGAGCTGAACCGGGTCTGCGTCGCGCTGCGCAGGCCGCTCGTCTATGGCGCGGTGGTCGGCCTGGAAGGCCAGGCCTCGGTGTTCCGGAACGACCGGGATGACAGCCCCTGCTACGCCTGCCTCTATGAGGACGTCGCCGGCCTTCCGGACGCGGAGCGCCCGACGTCGAACTGGGAGAACTGTTCCGGCCAGGGTGTCCTCGGCCCCGTGGCCGGCCTCGTCGGCTGCATCCAGGCAACGGAGGCGCTGAAGGTGCTGCTCGGGATGGACAGCGGCCTAGCCGGGAGGCTGCTGCTCATCGACGCGAGGTCGATGGAGTTCCGCTCCTTCCCGCTGCGCAAGCGCGCGTCGTGCAGCGCCTGCGGCGTCCCGGCCGCAACGCGAGGCTGAACGACGTCTGCCTGAACGGTCGCGGGAGCGGCGTCAGCCCTGCCCGCTTGCCGACACGCCCGTCACCGGCACGGCCCTCACCGTCGATCCAAGCGATCGGGGACCCGGACGTGCGGACCGGCGCTCGTACATGTGCGCCTGGGCGCGCGCGAGCAGTGCCGGCGCGTCGAGCAGCCGCCCGCGCGGCGCGGTCGTGAACCCGACGGTACAGGACAGGTCGTTGCCCTGGGTCAGCAACCAGCCGGTCAGCGACTGCGCCAGCTTGTCGGCCGTGTCCATCGCCGCCTTGCTGCCCGTCCCGCGCAGCAGCAGCGCGAACTCATCGTCGGCCAGGCGCGCAATCAGGTCAGTGCGCCTTGCGCAGGTGCTCAGGGCGCCACAGAAGCCGCGAAGGACAGCCTCGGCATGCTCGCGGCCGCGCTCCGAGGCCAGCCGCGGCAGGCCGCCGAGGCCGACGCACACGATGCTGGTCTCGCCGCCGAGCCTCTCGGTCCGCACGAGCTCGTCGGCGACCGCGCCCAGCAGGCCATGACGCGTCGCGAAGCCGGTCGTCGCGTCGGTCGTCGACAGGCCGGCGAGGCTGCGCCGCTGGTCGCGCACCATCCAGGCAAGCCAGGCCGGCAGCGCGAACAGCA
>JAGTSG010000040.1 GCA_018261655.1 Pseudomonadota bacterium
CCGGTGATAAACATCATCACGCTGGACGACCTGATCGCCCACCTGGCGATGGCGGAACGCGACGGGGAGCTCGCCGCGCTCCGGAACTACCGCCGCCAGTGGGGCGTCGAAGCGGAAGCGTGAACTGGTCCCGGTTGCCGCGCCCGGCGGGCGGCAGAATATGTCGCCAGAGGTAACGATGATGAAAATGCCCTTGTTGCGCTCGGTGCTGCCCATCGTGCTGCTCGCCCTGGCGAGCGGGCCGGCGGCCGCGCAGAAACTCTACAAGTGGGTCGACGAGAACGGGCAGGTGCACTACGGCGACAAGATCCCGCCCGAGTACGCGAACCAGGACCGCGAGGTCCTGAACAAGCAGGGCCTGTCGGTCGGCCGCGAGGAAGGCGCCGAGACGCCCGAGGAAGCGCGCGCCCGCGAGGAGCGGGAGAAGCAGGCCAAGGCAGCCGCGGACCGGGCCCAGCGCGACCGCATGCTGCTCGCCACCTACCAGAACGTGGACGAGATCGAGCAGCTGCGCGCGCGGCGCCTCGACCAGATCGACGCGCAGATGATCATCCAGGAGCAGTCGCTGGCGAACCTCAAGGCGCGGCACGCGGACAAGCTGAAGCAGGCCAGCCGCTACCAGCCCGCCAACAAGGACCCCAAGGCGCAGCCGATGCCGGAGGGCATGGCCGAGGACATCGCGCGCGCCGAATCCGACCTGCGCACCCAGCAGCTGAACCTGGACAAGCGGCGCAAGGAACGCGTCTCGCTGAACGCACAGTTCGACGCCGACGTCGCGCGCTTCAAGGAACTGAAAGGCATCAAGTAGTCATGGGTACCGGGTGTCCACCTGTCCCTGTCCAGGGACAGGTGGGCACCTGGTCCCTCTCGATCACTTCGTTCCGGAGCTGCCAAAGCCGCCTGCGCCGCGGGGGCTTTCCTCGAACGAATCGACGATCTCGAGGGCAGCCTGCACCACAGGCACGATGACCATCTGCGCGATCCGCTCGCCGGGCTGGATCGTGTAGGGATGCGCGCTGCGGTTCCAGGTCGAGACCATCACCTGGCCCTGGTAGTCTGAATCGATCAGGCCGACGAGGTTGCCGAGCACGACGCCGTGCTTGTGGCCCAGCCCGGAGCGCGGCAGCAGCATGGCGGCGAGCCCGGGATCGTCGAGGTGGATGGCGAGTCCCGTCGGGACGAGGTGCGCCTGGCCGGGTTCGAGCAGCAGCGGCTCGTCGAGGCAGGCCCTCAGGTCGAGCCCCGCGGAACCGTCGGTGGCATACGCGGGCAGCGGGATCGACTTGCCGATCCGCTCGTCGAGGATCCTGACCTTGAGACGGTGCACGTCGCCCTCCCCGGGATCTTCAGCCGGCGACGAGTGCCGGGCGCGACGGCGATTGTGCCCGGGTCCTGAGCTGCGCGATACGCCCGACCAGCTGGCGTGCCAGTTCCAGCTTGCCGCAGGTCGGCAACTCCTCGCGGCCGCCCGGCCACAACAGCAGCAGCGCGTTGTCGTCCCGGTCGAAGGCGATCCCGTCGCCGACCTGGTTGGCCGCGATCAAGTCGAGCCGCTTGCACTCCAGCTTGGCGCGGGCGTTGCGCTCGACGTCCTGCGTCTCTGCCGCAAAACCGACGACGAAGGGCCGGTGCTCGAGGGCGGCAACCGAGGCCAGGATGTCCGGCGCCCGGACGAGCTCGAGCGTCATCGTGTCCGAGCACTTCTTGATCTTCTGGCCGGCGACGGCAGCGGGCCGGTAGTCGACGACTGCCGCGGCGCCGATGTAGATGTCCGCGCCCTCGAGCGCCGCATGCACCGCATCGTGCATCTGCTGGGCGCTCTCGACCGGCACGCGGGTCACTCCCGCGGGGGCGGGCAGGCTCACGGGACCCGAGACCAGCACGACGTCAGCGCCCGCCTCGCGCGCGGCCTGCGCGACGGCATAGCCCATCTTGCCGCTGCTGCGGTTGCTGATGTAGCGCACCGGGTCGATCCGCTCGCGGGTCGGGCCGGCCGTGACGACCACCTTGCAGCCGGCGAGCGGCCGGGCAGCCGACAGGCTGTCCATCACCAGCGCCGCGAGTTCTGCAGGCTCCAGCATCCGTCCATCGCCCGTCTCTCCGCAGGCCTGCTCGCCGCTGGCCGGACCGAGTACGGACACGCCGCGGGCGCGAAGCGTCGCGACGTTGGCCTGGGTCGCCGCGTTCGCCCACATCTGCTGGTTCATCGCCGGCGCCACGTGGACCGGGGCGGACGTCGCCACGCACAGCGTGGCCAGCAGGTCGTCCGCCCTCCCCTGCGCCAGCCTGGCCAGGAACTCCGCCGTCGCCGGCGCCACCAGGACCGCGTCCGCCCAGCGCGCCAGCTCGATGTGGCCCATCGCCGCCTCGGCCGTCGCGTCCCACAGCGAGTCGCGCACGTCGCGCCCCGACACGGCCTGGAAGGTGAGCGGCGTGACGAACTGCTTCGCGCCCTCGGTCATCACGACCTGGACCTCGGCGCCACGCTCGCGCAGCCGGCGCACCAGGTCGGGGCTCTTGTAGGCGGCGATGCCGCCGGTGACGCCGAGCAGGATCCGCGGGGCACGTGGCTCGTTCATGGTCCCATTATGGCCAGCGCCCCGCCCGGTTCCAAACCGCCATAGCCGCGCGTTCTGGACACATGCGTTTCTGCCGTTTCGGGCCGCTTTCCGGCCGCCCGTGCCAGGCGGAGCCCGCCCAGAATCGGCCTCAGGGAGGGTCCATGCACCTGCGCGACTGGCCGATCGCGGAGCGTCCGCGGGAAAAACTGCTGCAGCGGGGCGCCGAGACGCTGACCGAGGCCGAGCTGCTGGCTGTGCTGCTGCAGCACGGGCACCGGGGAACCGACGCGCTGGAGCTGGCCCGCTCGCTGCTGGTCGAGTTCGGCTCGCTGCGCGGCCTGCTGTCCGCCGGTCGCGAGGCCGCCTGCCGCCACCGCGGCATCGGGCCGACCCGATGGGCCCAGATCCAGGCGGCGCTGGAACTGGTGCGCCGGCACCACCTGGAACGCCTGCGACAGGGCCCGCTGCTCGCGAGCCCGCGCGCGGCCCGCGAGTTCCTCGTCGCGCGGCTCCGCGACCGGGATCACGAGGTGTTCTGCTGCCTGTTCCTCGACACGCGCCACCGGCTGATCTGCTTCGAGGAGCTGTTCCGCGGCACGGTGGACGGCGCCAGCGTCCATCCGCGCGAGGTGGTCAAGCAGGCGCTGGCCCGCAACGCCGCCTCGGTGATCCTCGCGCACAACCACCCCTCGGGCGTGGCCGAGCCGAGCCACGCGGACGAGCTCATCACCACCCGGCTGCGCGACGCCCTGGCGCTGGTGGACATCCGGGTGCTCGACCACCTGATCGTCGGCGACTGCAGCTGCACCTCGCTGGCCGAGAGGGGCATCGTCTGACCCAATGAAACAACGGGTTACGTTACCCTGCAGCTGCCGGCCGGCCGCCTCGCCGGCTTGCCAAGGGCCCCTCCGGCTGGTTTAATACGCGGCTCTTCAGCGGCGAGTCCCCGACCCGGGTGCGCGCCAGGAACCGGAGTAAGGATCATGTCCCGAGTCTGTCAGGTCACCGGCAAGCGGCCCACGACCGGCAACAACGTGTCGCACTCGAACATCAAGAAGCGTCGCCGCTTCCTGCCGAACCTGCACACGCAGCGTTTCTGGCTCGAGACCGAGAAGCGGTGGGTGACGCTCAAGGTGACGACGCACGGCATGCGTACCATCGAGAAGCGGGGCATCGAGGCGGTCGTCGCCGACCTCCGTGCCGCCGGCCAGCACATCTGAGGAGCGACCCGCCATGCGTGACAAGATCAAGCTCGTCTCCACCGCCGGCACCGGCCACTTCTACACGACCACCAAGAACAAGCGCCTGCATCCTGAAAAGATGGAGGTCAGCAAGTTCGATCCGGTCGCGCGCAAGCACGTGAAGTACAAGGAAGGCAAGATCAAGTAGGCTTTTCCCGGCTACGGTTCGATACCATGAAGGCCCGTCCCGCGACGGGCCTTCTGCTTTCCGGTCGAGCGAGCGGTCATGCCCGAACTTCCCGAGGTCGAGACCACCTGCCGCGGCATCGCGCCGTCGCTGGTCGGCCGGCGCGTCACGCGGGTCGTGGTCCGCGACCGACGCCTGCGCTGGCCGGTGCCGCGCGGCCTCGAGACGAAGCTGGCGGGATGCAGGATCACGGCCGTGCGCCGGCGCGCCAAGTACCTGCTGATCGACACCGACGCCGGGACGCTCGTCGCCCACCTCGGCATGTCCGGCAGCCTGCGCGTGCTCGGCCCGGGGGCGCCGCTGGTCGCCCACGACCACGTGGACATCGTGCTCGACTCCGGCCGCTGCCTGCGCTTCAACGACCCGCGCCGCTTCGGCTGCCTGCTGTGGGTCGAAGGAGACCCGGGGCAGCATGCGCTGCTGTCCCGCCTGGGTCCCGAGCCGCTGGAGCCGGGCTTCGACGGCGACTACCTGTGGCGGCGCGCGCGCGGCCGCCGCGTGGCCATCAAGCCCTTCATCATGAACGCGCAGGTCGTCGTCGGCGTCGGCAACATCTACGCCAGCGAGGCGCTGTTCCGTGCGGGCATCCGGCCTTCCACCGCCGCCTGCCGGGTCAGCCGCGAGCGGATGCAGGCGCTGGCCCGGGCGATCAGCGGGGTGCTCGGCGAGGCGATCGAGGTCGGCGGCACGACGCTTCGTGACTATGTCAATGCCGACGGACTGCCCGGCTACTTCCGGCAGCGGCTGTTCGTGTACGAGCGCGCGGGCGAGCCCTGCCGCCGCTGCCGCGCGCCCATCCGGCAGGTCGTCCAGGGACAGCGCTCGACCTATTTCTGTCCCCGCTGCCAGAAGTGAGCGATCGCCCGGGTTGTCAGCCGGCGCAAGCGAACTGGTTGCGACCGGCCGCCTTGGCGCGATAGAGCGCGGCGTCGGCATCCGCGAGCAGGCGTTCCGCGCCCGCCTTGAGGTCGCTGCCGGCCGCGCCGGGCTCGAGCACGGCGATGCCGATGGACACGGTGATCCTCCGCCCGACGCCGGCGCCGACGTCCACCGGCGATGCGGACACCGCGCGCATGATGCGCGTGGCGACCTGGCTCGCGTCGGCCAGGCCCGAGGCCGGCAGCATCACCGCGAACTCGTCGCCGCCGAAACGCGCTGCTGCGTCGCTGCCCCGCACCTGCGACTCGATCCGCATCGCCACCTCCCGGATCGCGGCATCGCCGCCGAGGTGGCCGCAACTGTCGTTCACCTCCTTGAACCGGTCCAGGTCGATCATCAGCAGCGCCAGCGGCGCGCCGTGGCGCTGCGCGCGGGCGATTTCCTCGCGCAGCCGCGCGTGGAGATAGCGCTTGTTGTGCCAGCCGGTGAGGGAGTCGGTCAGTCCGGCGCGCACGAGGCGGGCCCGGTTGCAGGCGCTGTCGAAGGCGAAGCCGACGATCGTCCCGAGATGGCCGAGGAAGTCGCTGGCGAAGTGACGCGAGAAACGCGCGGGGTCCGCGCTGCCGAAGTTGAGGGCGCCGACCAGCCGGTCGCCGCGCTTCAGCGGCAGGATCGCGACGCTGGCGAGTCCCTTGGCGCCCGGGAAGAGCAGCTGGTGGTCCGGCGAGACGTAGGGCCCGAGCCAGGGACGGGCCAGCGAATGCATCTGCGGCGCGAGCGCCAGCACGCTGTCCGTGAAGATCACGCCCGGGAACCCCTCGGGAGAGTGGCCGTCGCCGAGCAGCAGGTGGCGGATCTCGTGCTGCGGGTCCTGCACGATCAGCGTCACGGCCTCGAGCCCGTGGGACTCCCGCAGCCCGCCGACGATCGCCTGCAGCAGTTCCGGCAGCGACTGCGCCTCGAGCACGGCGAGCTCGCGCGCGAGCGTGCGCCGGAACAGCTCGACGTTGCGCCCCGCCTCGGCGTGCAGGCGGGCGATCTCCTCCCTCAGCGCGAGGACTTCCTCCCCGCCGGTCGCCGGGCCGCCGGCCGGGGCGCCGTGGTTCATGTCCGGGCGGCCGCCCGGCCGGCGACGTAGGCGCGGCCCGTCAGCATCATCTGCTCGAAGCCCGCCGCGTCGCCGGTCTCCACGAGGCTGCGCAGCCGCTCGACCGCGCGCGCCAGCGCCTCCAGCGACTCGGTGCCGTACTCGTTCAGCCGCTGGATCTCGAAGTACAGCGCGGGGCTCTCCGACGCCACCTTGGCGGCGACGTCGAACTGCGCGTCGAACGTCGTGCTCGACAGCCTCGCGAGCCGAGGCGCCGCCTCACCGCTGCCCGCCAGCGCCGTGAAGAAGGCGATGTTCACCGCGTGCGACAGCCCGAGCACATAGGCGATCAGCCTGTCGTGATCGTCGAGCGTGGTGACGACCTGCTCGGCCATGGTCGAGGCAAACAGGGCCTGCGCCTCGCCTGCGGACGCCTCGTCACCGAGGTCGATGTGGATCACGTGGCGGCCGGAGAGCAGTTCCGTGTCGGGACCGAACATCGGGTGAATCGAGGCCGTCCTCACCCCCGCCGCGACCAGCGCCTCGAGGCCGGCGCGCAGCGGCGTCTTGAGCGAGCCGATGTCGAAGACCAGGCCGCGCGGCCTGCGCCGCGCGAGCCCGAGCAGGACGTCGCGCGTGACGCCGAGCGGCGTCGCGACGACGATGAGGTCCTGGTCGAGCGCGGAAGCCTGCCAGTCCGCGATCGCCGGGTGCCCCGCCTCCGCCGCCGACGGGTCCGCAATCTCCACGGCGAAGCCCTGCGAGTCCAGGTAGCTGGCGAACCAGCGCCCCATCTTGCCGGCGCCGCCGATGATCAGCGCGCGCTTGCCGGCACCGAGGCCCTGCGCGGCGACCAGGTCCTGCTCCTGCGTGGTCAGCGACGAGCGGATCAGCAGCCGCAGGATCTGCTCGGCCACCTGCGGGGACACGCCATGACGCTCCGCTGCAGCGCGCGCGTTCATGATGACGTCGCGCTCGCGCGCGAAGTCGCGCGTCGCCCGGCCGGTGGCCCGCTTGACCCGCGCGACGTCGTGCGACAGCCGCTGCCTCTCGCCCACCAGCGCGAGCAGCTCGGCGTCGATCTGCGACAGGCGTCGCCGGATTTCGTCGAGGTCCATGCGGACGCTCCTTGGTCGTCTGTGCCGGATTCCAGCGGGAGGGCACCGCTGCCGTAAAGCATACAGGTCACGAACCGGGCATGAACCCCCGGGGGCCGCCAGCGGCCGCGGCGAATGCGCGCGGCGTCCGCGGATGCCGCAAGTGACGCGGCGGCGGATCAGCCGGTAACATGCCCTCATGCGCACGTTCGTCCAGAACCTGCCGGACCCGCTGCCGCTGGACCCGATGCCGCTGGCCTCGACCTGGCTCAGACAGGCCTGGGACGAACAGGTCCAGCCCAACCCGAATGCCATGGTCCTGGCGACGCTCGGAGAGGACGACCGGCTGTCGGCCCGGGTCGTGCTGTGCAAGGACATCGTCCTGGACCCGGGTTACCTGCTCTTCTACACGAACTACGATTCGCGCAAGGGGCGCGAGCTCAGCGCCTGGCCGCGCGCCGCCGCGGTGTTCCACTGGGACCCGATGCAGCGGCAGCTGCGCGTCGAGGGGGAGGTGACCCGCAGTCCGGCGGGCGAGAGCGACGATTACTTTGCGTCCCGCCCGTGGCGCAGCCGCGTGGCCGCCTGCGCCAGCCGCCAGAGCGAGCCGGTCGCGTCGCGGCAGGCGCTGGTCGCCCAGTGGCAGCAGCAAGCCGTGCGGCTGGGCGCGCCGGACCCGCTCACGATGCCCGACGACGACGAGGAGCCTGACTTCCACGTGGCCCGGCCCGCCCACTGGGGCGGGTATCGCCTGTGGGTCGATGCCGTCGAGTTCTGGGTCGAGGGCGAGCACCGGCTTCACGACCGCGCGCGCTGGGAGCGCGAGCTCGAGGCCCAGTCGGGCGGCTTCCGCGCCGGCCCCTGGCGTCACGCCCGGCTCCAGCCGTAGGGACGCCAGCGTGCCCGTCACCGCCGACGCTGCGGGCTGACCCCTCGTGCTGGGCTGCGCTGGACTCGACGTGGACGTCGCCGGCCGCCGGCTCGTGGCCGCGCTGTCCTTCCAGACGACGCCCGGACGCTTCGTGGCATTGCTCGGCCAGAACGGCGCCGGCAAGACGCTGACGCTGCACACGCTGGCCGGCCTGCGTCCTGCGACCGCGGGCAGCGTGACGCTGGAGGGTCGCCCGCTCGCCGAGTGGACTGCGCCCGAACGCGCGCGCCGGTTGTCGCTGCTGCCCCAGGCGACCGAGGACCCGTTCCCGGTCACGGTGCTCGAGACGGCGCTGATCGGGCGCCATCCCCACATCGGCTTCTGGTCCTGGGAAAGCGAGCGCGACGTCGCCATCGCGCGCGAATGCCTCGCGCAGGTGGACCTCGCCGGCCACGACGAACGCGCGGTCGAATCGCTGTCCGGCGGCGAACGTCGCCGGCTCGCGATCGCCGCCTTGCTCGCCCAGGACACGCCGGTCAGCCTGCTCGACGAGCCGACCAACCACCTCGACCCGCAGCACCAGCTAGGCGTCCTGCAGTTGCTCCGCTCGCGCACGGACGCCGGCCGGGCCGTGGTCGCGAGCCTGCACGACCCGACGCTTGCCGCCCGCTACGCCGATGATGCGCTGTTGCTGCACGGGAACGGCCGCTGGGAGTTCGGGCCCTGCGACGCAGTGCTGACCGAGGCGGGGCTGAGCGCCCTGTACCACAGCCCGATGCACGAGATCGCCTGGCGCGACCGGCGCGTCTTCGTCGCCGGCTGAGCCGCGCCAACGGGCACGCGTCGGGCGGATCCCGTCACCGGGCCGCGGTCATCGGTTGGCCGGTCCCGTCCGCTGCGCGGCTGGCACGGGCGCTCGTCGGGCGGGTCCTGTCACTGGGGCACGGTCATCGGTCGGCCGGTCCCGCTGCGCTCGGTCGCGCCCTTCGGGCCGATCCCAACTCCCTCGCTACGGGGACCGGCCCTCTCTCGACCGCGCCCGAACGCTGGCAGTGCGCGCCGGGCACGGGCGCGCAGGGCGGGGTCCCCCGGAGCGAGCGAGTTGTGCTTGCGGAGCGAAGCGGAGCCGAGCGAGCGCAGCGGGGACCCGCCCGACGAGCGCCCGGGCCCGTGGCGACCGGCCGACCGATGACCGCGCCCCAGTGGCCGGACGAGCGCCCGTGCCTCGCGCGTGCAGGTGCGGACAGGCCTGGAGAGCGGGGGGATTGACCGGCCGCCGGCTGGGCGGGCTCAGTCCTCGGCTTTCGGGGGGGTCGGCGCCTTGGAACGTTCCTGCTGGACGTCCCGGACGCGGGTCCGCCACACCTCGAACGGGTCCCAGGCGGCCGGCGGACCCGATCCGTCCATCACGGGCTCATTCGCCGCGTCGGCGGGCGGGACGCCCTGCGAACCGTCATGGCTGACGTCGCCCTTCACTGGCTTCATGCTCATCCCCGCTCAAGACCGGCGGGCAAGAGGGAAGCCGCCGGGTCCAGGGCCAGTATACCGAGCGATGTTAAGGTCTTGTAAGAGAAATCCTTACAAGTCCTTGAAATTCAAATTATGTCAAACAGTTAGGCGCCAGGCAGAGACCTGCCCCCCGGGGGGCCAGGGCTGGCCCGGTCCCTCTCCTAGCCCGCAAACCAGGCGGCGACGAACTCGTCGAAGCTGACCCGGTCGCCCCGCTCGACCGTCCGCTGGGCGACCAGGGATTCCTCCGCCTCCTTCGCGAACGCCTCGACCTGGCGGTCGTTGGGCGGGTAGAGGTCGCGGAAATAGTCCCGGTGCTGCCGGGACATCTTGAGGGCGAAATGGAAGAAAGCCTCGCCCTCGGTCTCGAGTTCCTTGAGCAGCCTGGCCGACGGCGTCTGTGACACGTCGGCGACCTTGGCCTGCTGCACGGCCAGGGCCGCGGAGTACGGCCGGTCAGGGAGGCCCGCATCGAGCAGCTCACAGACGCCCTGCATCTCCTCCAGCAGCTGTGCCGCCCAGCTCTGCAGTTCGTGCGGCCGGCCGTCGAGGCCCAGCTCGAGGCCGGGCTCGCGCCCGCTGACCGCCACCAGGCCATGGTTGGCGTCGAGCTCCCGCTCGCCCTGGCGATCGATCGGCGGGCTGTCCTTCAGCACGCACAGCGCCGCGAACGCCTCGAGGAAGCGCATCTTGTTCTGGTTGATGCCGACGGGGTCGTAGACGCCGACATCGAGCGAGCGCATCTCGACGTACTCGACGCCCGCGCGCGCCAGCGCCTTCGTGGGACGCTCGCCCGAGCGCGTCGTGCGCTTGGGCCGGATGAAGCTGTAGTACTCGTTCTCGATCTGCAGGATGTTCGCGTTCAGCTGCCGCCACTCGCCGTCCACCTTCACGCCGAGCTTCTCGTACTCGGCGCTCGGCGTCGCGATCAGCGTGGACAGGTCGCGTATGTACTGCTGGAGGGAGTTGACCGAGACCGACACGCCGGCCTGGCTCTTGTTGCGGTAACCGAGGTCACTCATCCGCAGCGACGTCGCGTACGGCGCGTAGTAGGTGTTGGCGTCGAGCTCCTGCAGCGTGCGCGGCGCCTCGCGACCCTTGAAGAAGGTCTTGCACATCGCCGGCGAGGCGCCGAACAGGTAGAGGATCAGCCAGCCATGGCGGCGGTAGTTCCGCAGCAGCGCGAAGTAGGCCTCGTCAACGAAGTCCTGCCCTGCGCTGCTGGCCCGCCAGGCCTCGTGGAGCACGGGCCAGAGGCGGTCGGGGAAGGAGTAGTTGAAGTGCACGCCCGAGATCGCCTGCATCACCCGCCCGTAGCGCAGGCCAAGCCCGATCCGGTAGACGTGCTTCATCCGCCCGATGTTCGAGCTGCCGTATTCGGCGATCGGGATGCTCGCATCGCCATCGAGCGCGCAGGGCATGCTGGTCGCCCACAGCAGCTCCTCGCCCAGGTGCCGGTAGACGAAGTGATGCAGGTCGGTGAGGAACTGCAGCAGCTCCCAGGTCTCGGTGAATGCGGGCGTGATCAGCTCGATCAGCGCCTCCGAGTAGTCGGTCGTGATGTGGGCGTTGGTCAGCGCCGAGCCCAGCGCGACGGGATGCGGCGTCTGCGCGACCCGCCCCCTGGGCGTGACCCGCAGCGACTCCTTCTCCACGCCCTTTCGCCCGCCCTGCAGCACGCCCGGCTCGCGCGCATTGACCAGCGCGGACAGGCGGCGCTCGAAGCTGCGGTCGACGCGGGACACGGTCATGGGGACCACGGCGGCCTGCTGACAGGGGACGGGCATTCTAGCCCCCGGCGGGCATTGCGGGCAGCCTCGTGTCGCGGCCGGCGGCCGCGGCGTTACAGTAACGGCTGCGGGAACCGGAGCTTCAGGCCCGGTTCAGGCGCCATTCGCGACGCTGGCCGGGACATGAACGCAAAGCTGCACTGGACATCAGCCCTGCTGGTTACCGCCCTGCTGCTGGCGGGTCCCGTCGCGGCCGATTCCTTCCGCTGCGGGAACAAGCTGATCACCGACGGCGACACCGCGGACAAGCTCGTCGCACGCTGCGGCGAGCCGACCGAGATTACCCGCACCGCGATCCTGCGCCGCCCCGTGGACTGGCGCTTCGGCCGGCCGTATTACCTGTCCAACGACTTCGTGGAGGTCGCCGTCGAGTACTGGACCTACAACCTCGGCCCCAACAAGCTGATGCGGCGGCTGCGGCTCGAGGACGGGATCGTCGTCGAGGTCGAGACCCTCGGTCCCGGCTACAACGAGCCAGACCGATGAGCGAGCCGGTGATCCGGCCGATCGAGCCCGGGGACGACCCGGCCATCGCCGCGATCATCCGCGAGGTGATGCCCTCCTTCGGCGCCTGCGGGCCCGGCTTTGCCATCAACGATCCCGAGGTCGACTACATGAGCCGCGCTTATGCAGCGCCGCGCTCGGCCTACTTCGTCGTCGAGGATGGCGGCCGGGTGACCGGCGGCGCCGGCATCGCGCCGCTCGAGGGTGGCGGCGAGGAGACCTGCGAGCTCCGCAAGATGTACTTCCTGCCCGGGGCGCGCGGCCGCGGGCTCGGCGAGCGGATGCTGCGCCTGTGCCTCGACCGGGCGCGGGAGCTCGGCTTCCGCCGCTGTTACCTGGAGACGCTGACCGGCATGGACGCGGCCAGGCGCCTGTACGAGCGCATGGGCTTCCAGAGGCTGTCGGGGCCGCTCGGCGCGACCGGGCACTTCGGCTGCGACCAGCACTACCTGCTGGAGCTTTGAGGCAAGGGGTAGCCGGCCGGACCTGACCCCATCCGGGGTCAGGTCCGGCCAGGCACCTCTTCCGAGCAGCGGTCAGACCCCTGCCGGGACAGAGTGGCGTCTGACCCCTCTATACTTCCGGCATGAAGCTCCACCAGCTCCGCTACCTCGCCGCGGTCGTCGAGAACGGCCTGAACATCACCGCCGCAGCGCGTGCGCTGCACACCTCGCAGCCCGGCGTCAGCAAGCAGGTCAAGCTGCTCGAGCAGGAGCTCGGCTTCGACATCTTCGAGCGCGAAGGCCGCACGCTCACCCGCGTGACACCGGCCGGGCGGCAGGTCGTCGAGCGCGCCCTGCGGATCCTGGACGAAGCCAAGAACATCCGCCTGCTGTCCGAAGAATTCCGCGACGAGACGCGCGGCGCGCTGTCGATCGCGACGACCCACACCCAGGCCCGCTACGTGCTGCCGTCGGTCATCAAGCGATTCCGGCAGCAGTATCCCGACGTCAAGCTGCACCTCCACCAGGGCACGTCCGAGCAGATCGCGGACCTCGCCGCCGAGGACCACGTGGACTTCGCGATCGCGACGGGCTCCGACGAGCTGTATCCGTCGCTGGCGCTGATGCCCTGCTACCGCTGGCATCGCGACCTCGTGGTCCCCGCGGACCACCCGCTGGCGCGCATCGACAAGCCGACGCTCAAGGATGTCAGCCGCTACCCCGTCGTCACCTACGTGTTCAGCTTCTCGGGACGGTCCTCGCTGCCGGCGCTGTTCGAGCGCGCCGGCCTGCCGCTCGACGTCGCGCTCACGGCGCGCGACGCGGACGTCATCAAGACCTACGTGCGGCTCGGGCTCGGGGTGGGCATCGTCGCCTGCATGGCCGTCGAGGAGAAAGGAGACGAAGACCTGGTCGCAATCGACGGCTCGCACCTGTTTCCAGAGCACGTCACGTGGCTGGGCGTGCGCCGCGGCAGGTTGCTGCGCACCTACATGTACGACTTCATGCGGCTGTTCGCGCCGCATCTCAACCGCAGACTCGTGGACCAGGCGCTGCGCGCGCCGACGGGCGAGAAGGCCGCGGCGGTGTTCGCCGACCTTCGCCTGCCGCGGTACTGACCTGCGCGGGAGCCGACGATGAAGGACTTCGAGAAGCTCGGCGTCTTCTACCTGGGCAGCGAGGTCGACCCGGCCGACGGCAGCCAGTCGCCCGAACCGCTGCTGTACAGCTCGAAGGACCTGACGACGCACGCCGTCTGCGTCGGCATGACCGGCAGCGGCAAGACCGGCCTGTGCATCTCGCTGCTCGAGGAGGCGGCGCTCGACGGCTTGCCGGCGCTCGTCATCGACCCTAAGGGCGACATCGGCAACCTGTTGCTGGCGTTCCCGGACCTGAGGCCTGCCGACTTCGAGCCCTGGATGGACCCGGCGGATGCGGCACGCAAGGGCCTGTCGGTACCGGAGCTGGCGGCGAGCACCGCCGAGGCCTGGCGCAAGGGCCTCGCCGGGTCGGGCCAGGACGGCGAGCGCGTCCGCCGTTTCCGCGACAGCGTCGACGTGGCGGTCTACACCCCGGGCAGCGAGGCGGGCCTGCCGTTGTCGGTCATGAAATCCCTCGCGCCGCCACCGGGCGGCGCTGGCGACGCGGCGGGGATGCGCGACCGCATCGCGGGCGTGGTGTCAGGCCTGCTCGGCCTGGTCGGCATCGCCGCGGACCCGCTGAAGAGCCGCGAGCACATCCTGCTGTCCTCGATCGCCGGCGCCGCCTGGTCCGAGGGGCGCGCGCTCGACCTGCCGGGGCTCATCGCGGCAATCCAGAAGCCGCCCTTCGACAAGGTCGGCGTCTTCGACCTCGAGACCTTCTACCCCGCGAAGGATCGCCTCGAGCTGGCCATGGCGATCAACAACCTGCTGGCCTCGCCCGGCTTCGGCACCTGGCTCACGGGCGAGGCGCTCGACATCCAGCGCCTGCTCCACACGCCCGAGGGCAAGCCGCGCATCTCCATCGTCTCGATCGCGCACCTGTCCGATCCCGAGCGCATGTTCGTGGTGACGCTGCTGCTCAACGAGCTCGTCGCCTGGATGCGGACGCAGTCGGGCACGTCGTCGCTGCGCGCACTGCTGTACATGGACGAGATCTTCGGCTTCTTCCCGCCGACGGCCATGCCGCCCTCGAAGGTGCCGATGCTCACGCTGCTGAAGCAGGCCCGCGCCTTCGGCATCGGCGTGGTGCTGGCGACGCAGAACCCGGTGGACCTCGACTACAAGGGGCTGTCCAATGCCGGCACCTGGTTCATCGGCCGGCTGCAGACGGAACGCGACCAGGCCCGCGTGATCGACGGCCTGCAGGGCGCGCTCGCCGGCGCGGGCTTCGACCGGCCCACGCTGGAACGGCTGATGGCCGGCATCACCCAGCGCGTCTTCCTGATGCGCAACGTCCATGAAGACCAGCCGGTGCTGTTCCGCACGCGCTGGGCCATGTCCTACCTGCGCGGCCCGCTGACGCTGGCCGAGATCGGCCGCCTGATGGAGCGACGCAGGATCCCCGGGCCCGGGTCATCGTCCGGCGCGGCTTCATCCCCGGCCGCGCCGGGCCGGGCAGCGGTCACCGCGACCGTCGCCAGCCGGCCGCTGCTGCCCGCGGGCGTCGGCGAGGTCTTCCTCGCGGCGCGGCCCGGCACCGGGGCCATCCGCTACCGGCCCCGCCTGGGCGCCGTCGCGCG
>JAGTSG010000041.1 GCA_018261655.1 Pseudomonadota bacterium
GAAGATGCGCAAGCACTACATCCGCATCCTCACGGGAGACCAGGTGACGGTGGAGATGACGCCCTACGACCTGACCAAGGGCCGGATCGTCTACCGCGCCCGCTGAGCGGCGCCGCATGCAGAACGACCCCCGTGGCGCGAGTCACGGGGGTCGTCGTTTCTGGGCGGACGGGCCCTACTTCTGCTCGATCAGCTCGGGTTCCCTCGCCGGCCTGCAGATGAGGTCCAGGCGGTCGCCTTCCTCGTCGAGGGTCACGCGGACCGTTCCGCCGTCCGCGAGCTTGCCGAACAGCAACTCCTCGGCCAGCGGGCGCTTGACGTGTTCCTGGATCACGCGCGCCATCGGCCGCGCGCCCATCTTCGGGTCGTAGCCCTTGGCGGCGATCCAGGCACGCGCCGCGTCGTCCACCGTCAGCGAGACGCCCTTCCCCTCCAGCTGCGCCTCGACCTCGACCAGCAGCTTGTCCACGACCCGCTCGATGGTGCGCGGATCGAGCGACTGGAACTGGATCACGGCGTCGAGCCGGTTGCGGAACTCCGGCGAGAAGATCCGCCGGATGGCCTCCATGCCGTCCGGCGCGTTGTCCGACGGCGCAAACCCGATGGCCGGCCGGCTCATCTCGAACGCGCCCGCGTTGGTGGTCATCACGATGATCACGTGGCGGAAGTCGGCCTTGCGCCCGTTGTTGTCGGTCAGCGTGCCGTGGTCCATGACCTGCAGCAGCAGGTTGAAGACGTCGGGGTGCGCCTTCTCGATCTCGTCCAGCAGCAGCACGCTGTGCGGGTGTTTGGTGATGGCCTCGGTGAGCAGTCCGCCCTGGTCGAAGCCCACGTAGCCCGGCGGCGCGCCGATGAGCCGCGACACGGTGTGCCGCTCCATGTACTCCGACATGTCGAAGCGGATGAACTCGACCCCCAGCGCGAGCGCCAGCTGGCGCGTCACTTCGGTCTTGCCGACGCCGGTCGGGCCCGCGAACAGGAAGGAACCGACCGGCCGCGTCTCGGTGCCGAGGCCGGCGCGCGACATCTTGATGGCGGCGCACAGCGCCTGGATGGCCGGGTCCTGCCCGAAGATCACGAGCTTGAGGCTGCGGTCGAGGTTCTTCAGCACCTCGCGGTCGGACACCGAGACGTTGGCGGGCGGGATGCGCGCCATGCGCGCCACGATGGCCTCGACGTTCTCGACCGACACGATTCCCGTGCCCTCGCCGGCGGGCCTGAGCCTCATGGCGGCCCCGGCCTCGTCCACGACGTCGATGGCCTTGTCCGGCAGGTGCCGGTCGCCGATGTGTCGCGCGGCCAGTTCGGCGGCAGCCTTCAGCGCGTCGTCCGTGTACTTGACCCCGTGATGCGCCTCGAAGCGTTCGCGCAGGCCGCGCAGGATCTCGACCGTCTCGGCGACCGTCGGCTCGACCACGTCGATCTTCTGGAAACGCCGCGCCAGCGCATGGTCCTTTTCGAAGATGCCGCGGTACTCCTGGTACGTCGTCGAGCCGATGCAGCGCAGCTCGCCGCTGGCGAGCACCGGCTTGATCAGGTTGGAGGCGTCCATCACGCCGCCGGAGGCCGCGCCGGCGCCGATCACGGTGTGGATCTCGTCGATGAACATGATGGCGCCCGGCTGCTTGCGCAGCTCTGCCATCACCGCCTTCAGGCGCTTCTCGAAGTCGCCGCGGTACTTGGTGCCCGCGATCAGCGCGCCCATGTCGAGCGAGTACAGGGTGCTGTCGAGCAGCACGTCCGGCACCTTGCCCTCGACGATGAGGCGTGCCAGGCCTTCGGCGATGGCCGTCTTGCCGACGCCGGCCTCGCCGACGTAGAGCGGGTTGTTCTTGCGCCGGCGGCACAGGATCTCGATCGTGCGCTCGACCTCGAGCTGGCGGCCGATCAGCGGGTCGATCCGGCCCTCGGTCGCGAGCTGGTTGAGGTTGGTGCAGTACTTCTCGAGGGCGCTGCCGCCCGCCTCGGCGTCCTTCTCGGTCTCGGCCTGCTCCTCGCGGGCCGGCTCGCGCGACTCGCCGCCGCGGCTCAGGCCATGCGAAACGAAGTTGACGACGTCGAGACGCGTCACGTCCTGCAGCGAAAGCAGGTAGGCGGCATGGGACTGCTTCTCGCTGAAGATGGCGACCAGGACGTTGGCGACGCCCACCTCCTTCTTGCCGCTCGACTGCACGTGGAAGACGGCGCGCTGCAGGACGCGCTGGAACCCGAGCGTCGGCTGCACCTCCCGCTCGTCGTCATCCGCGAGGCGCGGCGTCGTCTCCGCGATGAACTTGTCCAAGTCGCGCCTCAACGCGGCGAGGTCCCCGCCGCAGGCCTTGAGGACCTCGGCCA
Organism: Pseudomonadota bacterium; assembly: GCA_018261655.1. GTDB lineage: Bacteria > Pseudomonadota > Gammaproteobacteria > Steroidobacterales > Steroidobacteraceae > SG8-30. The sequence continues at coordinate 2,335 of JAGTSG010000041.1, forward strand.
CGCCGGGCGTGTCCAGGATGGCGAGCAGCAGGTGCTCCACCGTCATGTACTCGTGCCGCTGCTCGCGCGCCCGGCGAAAGGCCTCGTTCAGGCAGAACTCCAGTTCACTGGAAAGCAATCAGGTCTCCTCCATCGTGCACAGCAGCGGGTGCTGGTGTTGCCGCGCATAGCTGGTCGCCTGGGCGACCTTGGTCTCCGCGATCTCGAAGGTATAGACGCCGCAGACGCCCTTTCCGCGGGTGTGGACCTCGAGCATGATCCTCGTCGCCTTGGTCCGGTCGTGCCCGAAGACGCGCTGCAGCAGGTCGACGACGAACTCCATCGGGGTGTAATCGTCGTTGATCAGGACGACCTGGTACAGCGGCGGCTTCTTGAGCCGGGGGGCCGCCTCCTCGACGACCAGGCCCTGTCCCGGGCGCTCCTTGCCATTGTCCTGTTCGCCGCTCACGCGTGGTTCCGCCGCCGAATCGGTGTATCTTGCCGACGTCCCCTTTATAGGGGCAGGAAGGCGCCGGCACAAGGACGCGGGGCCAGCCGGGCCCGGCACGCGCCGCGCAATTGAGACAACCGGCAGAAATACGGACCAACTGTCCGATTTTCTTCGGTATTGCGCCTTGTAGCCCCCGCGCCCGACCCCGTATCATGCGGCGCGGATGTAGCCGGGCATTTTCAGGAACACAGGCGGCTCTCGATCCATGCAGTTTCTTGCCAGGCTGGGGTTGGCGACAGGAGGCTCCGGCGACGCTGCCGCAAGACTGGCCGCCGCGGCCCCGGCCATCGTTTCGGTGATCCTCGTCGTGGCGCTGGCGGCGCAGCTTGCCGCGCTCGTCTGGCGCGTCGTGGTGCCGGCGCCGGCGGTGGCGCCGGCCGCCGACCTGCCTTCGACCGTTACCACCGGCCCGAACGTCGCCGGCATCGTCAATGCCCACCTGTTCGGCAGCGCGGCGCTGGAGGCGACCGGCGATGCCGCCAGCGCGCCGCAGACCAACCTGCGGCTCACGCTGGCCGGTACGCTGGCCGGCGGCGATCCCGCCCGGGGCTGGGCGATCATCGGCGAGTCGGCCCAGGCGGCGCGCGTGTACGCGACCGGGGCCACCGTGCCCGGCGGCGCGCGCCTCAAGGAGGTCTATGCGGACCGCGTGATCCTCGAGCGCGGCGGGCGACTGGAGTCGCTGCCCCTGCCGCGCCTGGCCGCGAACGGCGCGGCGGTGCCGGTCGCCTTCACGCCCCCGGCGGCCGCGCAGCAGCCGAGTCTCGCCGACTCGGTGCAGAACCTGGTGCGCCAGGACCCCGGCGCCGTGTCGGAGATCATCCGGCCACAGCCGGTCTTCGCGGGCGGCCAGCAGAAGGGCTACCGGGTGTATCCGGGACGGAACCGCGCGCAGTTTGCCAGCCTCGGCCTGATGCCCGGCGACCTCGTGACCGCGGTCAACGGCGCGCCGCTCGACGACCCCAACCGCGGCCTCGAGACGCTACGCGGCATCGGCGCCGGCGGCGCGGTCACGCTGACCATCGAGCGCAATGGCACCGAGCAGCAGGTCACCATCGACGCGTCCGCGGCCGTCGCCGGGATGCAGAACGCCACCGAACCCCAACCTGACGCGGGCTCCGCTGATGAAGAGGAATAGCCCCGGCTTGAGGACGATGCCATGAATCCCCGACGTCTTTCGATCCTGGCGCTCGCCGCGCTGCTGGCGTTCACAGGCGCCGCGCGCGCCCAGCAGGGGGCGATGATCACGCCCAACTACAAGGACGCGGACCTCGGCCAGGTAATCGAGGCGGTCAGCCAGGTGACGGGCAAGAACTTCATCGTCGACCCGCGCGTGCGCGCGCAGGTGACGATGCTGTCGTCCACGCCGATGAGCCCGGGCGCCTTCTACGAGGCGTTCCTGGCGATACTTCAGGTGCACGGCTTCGTGGCGGTGCCGTCCGGCAAGGTGATCAAGATCCTGCCCGACGCCAACGCGCGGCAGCTGCCGGCCAACGACCTGCCCGACCGGGTGAGCTCCACCTCGGACGAGATCGTCACGCAGGTGGTCCAGGTGCGCAACATCTCGGCGGCCCAGCTGGTGCCGATCCTGCGGCCGCTGATCCCCCAGTACGGCCACCTCGCCGCCTATCCCGCCTCCAACATGCTGATCATCTCGGACCGCGCCGCCAACGTGAACCGGATGGTCCGCATCATCAGCCGCATCGACCAGGGCGGCGACGCGGAGATCGACGTCATCCGCCTCGAGCACGCCTCCGCGGCAGAGATCGTCCGGGTCATCAACTCGCTCACCGCCGGCCAGGGCGCCGAGGGCGGCGGCGGCAGCAAGTTCGTCGCCGACGAGCGCACCAACAGCGTGCTGCTGTCGGGCGAGTCCTCGCAGCGACTGCGGTGGAAGACGCTGATCGCGCACCTCGACACGCCGCTCGAGGCCGGCGGCGACACCCAGGTCCGGTACCTGCGCTACGCGGACGCCGAGAAGATCGCCGCCAAGCTCAAGGAACAGGCGACGGGCACCGTGGCGGCCGCCGCGGGGGCCGGCCAGGCCGCGGCGACGACCTCTGCCGCGGTCGACCGCTCCATCACCATCTGGGCCGAGCCGGAGACCAACGCGCTGGTCATCACCGCGCCGCCCAAGGTCATGCGCTCCCTGATGCAGGTGGTGGACCGTCTCGACATCCGCCGGGCCCAGGTGCTGATCGAGGCGCTGCTGGTCGAAGTCGCCGCGGACGCCACGCGCGCCCTCGGCGTCAACTGGGTGCTCGACGGCTCGGACGACAACTTCCTGGTAGGTCTGTTCAACCAGCCGATCGGCGGCGTCAGCCTGGCGGACATCGCAGCCGGCATCAACGACCCCGAGTCGGTGACCAGCGCGCCGGGCGGCTTCACCCTCGGCGTGGGCCGCAAGCAGGATTCCGGGACGAACTTCGCCGCCATCCTGCGCGCGCTGTCCGGCAGCGGCGACACCAACGTCGTCTCCATGCCGTCGGTCATCACCCTCGACAACGAGGAAGCGCAGATCAAGGTGGCCCAGGAAGTGCCGTTCATCACCGGTTCCTACGCCAACACCGGCTCGGCCGTGCCCGGCGTCAACCCGTTCCAGACGGTCGAGCGCAAGGAAGTCGGCAACATCCTCAAGATCACGCCGCAGATCACGGACGAGGACACCATCCTGCTCAAGATCGAGCAGGAGGCCTCCGGCATCGCCGCCCAGGCCGAGCAGGTGTCGAGCACCGACCTGGTCACGAACAAGCGCACCATCACCACCCGGGTGCTGGTGGACGACGGCGGCATGCTCGTGCTCGGCGGCCTGATCGAGGACCGCCTGACCGAAAACGAGTCGAAGGTGCCGCTGCTGGGCAGCATCCCGCTCATCGGCGAGCTGTTCAGGACGCGCAACGTGCAGAAGACCAAGACCAACCTGATGGTCTTCATCCGGCCGCGCATCGTGCGTAACGCCGAGCAGGCCGCCATCGAGACCAACGCGAAGTACAACTACATCCGCGACATCCAGCTGAACCGCAACGACGGCAAGGTGAACCTGATGCCGGGCGAGGTCCAGCCGACCCTGCCGGTGCTCGAGGGCCCGGTGGCCCCGGCGACGCCGGTCCCGGGGCTCGACGCCGCGGCCGAACAGCCGGCGCCGAATCCCGACGCGCCGACCGGGGACTGACCGATGAGCGCCGTGATGGACAACCCGCGACCCGGCCCGGCGCCCCGCCTGCCCTTCGCCTTCGCGAAGCGGCACGGCGTCCTGGTGCGCGCCGTGATCGAGGGCCGCGCCCACGTGGTCTATCGCGACGGCGCCACGCCGGCCGCCGTGGCCGAGCTCAAGCGCTTCGTCGGCATGCCGATCGTGATCGAGCGCGCCACCGCGGCAGCCTTTGACGAGATGCTCGGCAAGGCCTACGAGGGCGGCGGCGGCGAGGCCGGGTCGATCGTCGAAGGCATCGAGGGCGAGACCGACCTGGCCGGCCTCGCCGAGGGCCTGCCCGAGCCGTCCGACCTCCTCGAAAGCGAGGACGACGCTCCGGTCATCCGCCTGATCAATGCCGTGCTCACCCAGGCCATCAAGGAGAGCGCCTCCGACATCCATGTCGAGCCGTTCGAGAACCGCCTGGTCGTGCGCTTCCGGGTGGACGGCGTGCTCCGTGAAGTCCTGCAGACCAAGCGCGCGGTCGCGCCGCTGCTGGTGTCGCGCATCAAGGTGATGTCGCGCCTCGACATCGCCGAGAAGCGCCTGCCGCAGGACGGCCGCATCAGCCTGAGGATCGCGGGCCGCGCGGTCGACGTGCGCGTCTCGACGATGCCCTCGGGCCACGGCGAGCGCGTCGTGATGCGACTGCTCGACAAGCAGGCCGGCCGCCTCGACCTGGCCTCGCTCGGCATGGAGCCGCGCGTGCAGGCCATGATCGACGACCTGATCCACAAGCCGCACGGCATCGTCCTGGTGACCGGTCCCACCGGTTCCGGCAAGACCACGACGCTGTACGCCGCGCTCGAGCGCATCAACGACCACTCGCGCAACATCATGACCGTCGAGGACCCGATCGAGTACTACATCGACGGCGTCGGCCAGACCCAGGTCAACACCAAGGTGGAGATGACCTTCGCCCGCGGCCTGCGCGCCATCCTGCGCCAGGACCCGGACGTGGTGATGGTCGGCGAGATCCGCGACACCGAGACCGCGCACATCGCCGTGCAGGCCTCGCTGACCGGCCACCTGGTCCTGTCCACGGTGCACACCAATACCGCCGTCGGCACGGTCACCCGGCTGCGGGACATGGGCATCGAACCGTTCCTGCTGTCGTCCTCGCTGATCGGCGTCGTGGCGCAGCGACTGGTGCGCAAGCTCGACCCGGACACGCGGGTGCCGTACGAGGCTGGCGAGTACGAGCGGCGCCTGCTGAACGTGCCTGCAGACGCCCCGTCGCCGACGCTCTACCGCCCGTCCCAGGACCTGTCCAGGGGCTATCGGGGCCGCACCGGCATCTACGAACTGGTCATCATCGACGACACCATCCGCCAGATGATCCACGACGGCAAGGGCGAGATGGAGATGGAGCGCCACGCCCGCACCGTCACGCCCGGCATCCGTGAGGACGGCCGCCAGAAGGTGCTCGCTGGCATCACGTCGCTGGAAGAGGTACTGCGCGTCACGCGCGAGGACTGATGCCCGCCTACGAGTACACCGCGCTCGACCCCTCGGGCCGCGAGCGCAGCGGCGTCATGGAGGGCGACTCGGCCCGGCAGATCCGCGCCCAGCTACGCGAGCAGGGGCTGCTCCCCGTCAGCGTCGCCGAGGTCGTCGACACGGCGCCGCACCCGCTGGGGCGACTCTCCCTGGCCGGGCGGATCGGGGCGATGGACCTCTCGCTGCTCACCCGGCAGCTCGCCACGCTGGTGCGCTCCGGCCTGCCGCTCGAGGAGGCGTTGCTGGCCGTCTCCCAGCAGAGCGAGAAGGCGCGCGTACGCAGCGTGCTGGCGGGCGTCCGGGCCCGCGTGGTCGAGGGGCGGACGCTGGCCGAGGGACTCGCGGCGTTTCCCGGGGTCTTTCCCGAGATCTACCGGGCGACCGTCTCCGCCGGCGAGCAGTCTGGCCACCTCGACGCCGTGCTCGAGCGCCTGGCCGAGTACACCGAGAGCCGCCAGGTGCTCCAGCAACGCATCCGTAACGCGATGGTCTACCCGATCCTGCTGACGGTCGTCTGCGTCGGGATCGTCGCCCTGCTGCTCGGCTACGTCGTGCCGGAAGTGGTCCGGGTCTTCGAGGCGGGCGACCGGGCGCTGCCGATCCTGACCCAGGTCCTCATCGCGCTGTCGGACTTCATCCGCGGCTGGTGGTGGGCGATCGTGGGCCTGACCGCCGTCGCGGTATGGGCGACTCGCCGCTGGCTGCGCGAGCCCGCCGCGCGGCGCCGGTTCGACCACTTCAAGCTGCGGCTGCCGCTCGTCGGCCGGGTGACCCGCGGCAACAACGCGGCGCGTTTCTCGCGCACCTTCGCGATCCTGACCGCGAGCGCCGTGCCGGTGCTCGAGGCGCTGCGCATTTCCGGCGAGGTGGTCACCAACCTGCCCATGCGGGACGCCGTCATGGAAGCGGCGGTGCGCGTCCGCGAGGGCGCCCCGATCGCGCGGTCGCTGGCGACCAGCAAGCTGTTCCCGCCGATGCTCATCCACCTGGTGTCGAGCGGCGAGACCAGCGGCGCGCTCGAGTCCATGCTGGACCGGGCGGCGGAAAACCAGGAACGGGAACTCGACGGCCTGGTCAACACCGCCGTCGGCATCCTCGGACCGCTGATGATCCTGCTGATGGGCGGGTTCGTGTTCGTGATCGTCCTGGCCCTGCTCCTGCCGATCTTCGAGCTGAACCAGCTGGTGCGGTGAGCTCCCCGCCGCCCCGCGCTCCGGGCCGGTATGTCACACCCCTCTTGCGGCCGGGCGCAAGGCACCTTATAAACTCGCCGCGGTACCGGGCCAGTCGTGGTCCAGGTACCTGAAACCCGCGTGCGAGAGCAGCGAATGAGCGAGAAACCGGAAGAGAGTTTCGACGAAGAAGAGGACGAAGACGTCGCCGACAGCGGCGACGAGCTCGACCTCGACGAGATCATCCGGGACCTCGACTCCGGCAAGAAACGCCGTGGGCAGAAGACGGTCATGGCCGATCCGGCCTGGCGCAAGCTCGAGCGCTACCTCGAGGAGAAGCGCACGGCCGAGCAGCTGTCGGACTTCGACGATTACGAAATCGGCGAAGAAGCCGACAAGCCGCGGAGCAAGGGCAAGAAGTGATGGTTGGCGGGTGAACCGTGAGCGGCCGCTCACCGGAAGTCCCGCGACCTGGCCTCGAGTTCCCCCAGCAGCACGGAACGGTCCTCGAGGCGGTGGGAGACGACGTGCAGGACGTCACCCTCGCGCTGCACCACCCCGGTCACGCCCAGGAGCCGCGCGCCCAGCAGGACGCGGCGCTGCCGCTCGCCGAGCGACTTCCAGACGATCAGGTTCGCCTGGCCGGTCTCGTCCTCCACCGTCACGAAGGTCACACCTGAGGCCGACCCCGGCCGCTGCCGGGTCACCACGATCCCGCCGGCGCGGACCCGGGAGCCGTCGGTCCGGTCCCAGAGCTCGGCCGCGGTCAGCCAGCCCAGCGCGGCCAGCCGCGGGCGCAGCAGCGCCAGCGGATGACGGCCGAGGGTCAGGCCGAGCGACCGGTAGTCGGCGACGATGTCCTCGCCTTCGCGGGGCGCGCGCAGCATCGGCAGGCCCTCCGCAATCTCCGGGGACGGCAGGAGCGGCAGCGGCCGCTCCACGCCCGTCACCCGCCAGGCGGCGCGATGGCGGTGGCCGGCGAGGCTCGCGAGGGCGCCGGCGGCTGACAACGCCTCGAGCTCGCCGCGGTCGAGGGCGGCGCGCGCCGCCAGCGCCTGCACCGACCCGAAGGCGCCCCGGGCCCGCGCCGCGACCAGTCGCCGGGCCGCCTCCCGCGACAGTCCGCGGACCCGGCCCAGCCCGAGCCGCAGGGCGGGCCCGCCTCCCTCGCCAGCCTCGAGGGTCGATTCCCAGTCGCTCGTGCAGGCGTCCACCGGACGGACCTCCACGCCGTGTGCGCGGGCGTCGCGCACCAGCTGTGCCGGCGCATAGAAGCCCATCGGCTGGCTGTTGAGCAGCGCGCAGCAGAACGCAGCCGGCTCGTGGTGCTTGAGCCAGGCCGAGACGTACACCAGCAGGGCGAAGCTGGCCGCGTGCGACTCGGGGAAGCCGTACTCGCCGAAGCCGAGGATCTGCTGGAACACCTGGCGCGCGAAGCCCTCGTCGTAGCCGCGCTCCCGCATGCCGTCCACCAGCCGCTGCTCGAAGGGCCCGAGCGATCCCTTGCGGCGCCAGGCGGCCATGGCGCGCCGCAGGCGGTCGGCCTCGCCGGGCGAGAACCCGGCCGCCACGATCGCCAGCTGCATGACCTGCTCCTGGAAGATCGGCACGCCGAGCGTGCGCTCGAGGACCCGGCGCACCCCCTCGCCCGGATAGACCACCGGCTCGGCACCGGCCCGGCGGCGCAGGTAGGGATGCACCATCTGGCCCTGGATCGGCCCCGGCCGGACGATGGCCACCTCGATGACGAGGTCGTAGAAATGGCGCGGCCGCAGCCGCGGCAGCATCGCCATCTGCGCCCGCGACTCGATCTGGAACACGCCGACGGTGTCGGCGCGGCAGATCATGTCGTACACGGCCGGGTCCTCGGGCGGGATGTCCTCGATGCGCAGCGGCCTGCCGCGGGACCCGGCGACCAGCGCCAGCGCGCGGCGGATCGCCGTCAGCATGCCGAGCCCGAGCACGTCCACCTTGAGCAGCCCGAGCTCGTCGAGGTCGTCCTTGTCCCACTCGATGACGGTGCGCTCCGGCATCGCCGCGTTCTCGATCGGCACCAGTTCCTCCAGCGGCCCGCGCGAGATCACGAAGCCCCCGGTGTGCTGCGACAGGTGGCGCGGGAAGCCGATGAGCTCGCGCACCAGCGCGAGCAGCCTCGTCATGACCGGATTGGCCGGGTCGAAGCCCGCGTCGCGGATCCGTGACACGTCCAGCTCGCGCCCGTCCCACCACTGCATCGCGCGGGCGAGGCGGTCCACCTGCAGCGGATCGAGGCCGAGGGCCTTGCCGACGTCGCGGATCGCGCTGCGCGGCCGGTAGGTGATCACCGTGGCGGTCAGCGCCGCGCGGTGCCGGCCGTACTTCGCGTAGAGGTACTGGATCGCCTCCTCGCGCCGCTCGTGCTCGAAGTCCACGTCGATGTCCGGCGGCTCGTTGCGCTCGCGCGAGATGAAGCGCTCGAACAGCAGCGACATGCGCGACGGGTCCACCTCGGTGATGCCGAGGGCGTAGCACACGGCGGAGTTGGCCGCCGAGCCGCGCCCCTGGCACAGGATCCCGCGGCTGCGCGCAAAGGCGACGAGGTCGTGTACGGTGAGGAAGTAAGGCTCGTAGCCGAGCTCCGAGATCAGCGCGAGTTCGTGCTCGATGAGCGCGCGCACGGTGGCAGGCTCGCCCCCCGGCCAGCGGCGGCGCACGCCCTGCTCCGTCAGGTCGCGCAGGTGCCCGGCCGGCGTCGAGCCCGGCGGCACGATCTCCTCGGGGTACTCGTAACGCAACTCACCGAGCGAGAAGCGGCAGCGCCCGGCGACGACGAGCGTTTCGTCGAGCAGCTCGCGCGGGTACAGGCGATCGAGCGTGGCGATCTCGCGCAGGTGGCGCTCGCCATTCGCCGCCAGCGCGAACCCCGCGTCCTTCAGGGTGACGCGGCAGCGGATGGCCGTGAGCGTGTCCTGCAGCGCGCGGCGGCGGCGGACGTGCATGTGCACGTTGCCGCTGGCGACGGCCGGCAGCCGCAGGCGCCCGGCGAGCGCGGTCAGCTGCGCCAGCCGCTCGCGGTCGGCGCCTCCCGCTGAGAGCTCGACGGCGAGCCACAGCCGGCCCGCAAGGCGCTCCTTCAGCCACGCACCCTCGTCCGGGTCGGCCAGGGCGCCGGGCAACCAGAGCACCAGGCAGTCCTCGAGTCCCCCTTCCAGGTCGCCGCGGGTCAGCGCGTAGCCGCCCTTGGGGGCCGCGCGCCGGCCACGGGTGATCAGCCGGCAGAGCGTGCCGTAGCCGGCGCGCGAGGTCGCCAGGCAGACGACCCGCGGGCCGCCGGCGAGCGCGAGCTCGGTGCCCAGGACCAGCGGCAGCCCGCGCCCGTGGGCCGCGACGTGGGCGCGCACCGCGCCCGCCATCGAGCATTCATCGGTGATCGCGAGCGCCGCGTAGCCCAGCTCGGCGGCACGATCGACGAGTTCCTCGGGGCGCGACGCGCCGCGCAGGAAGGTGAAGTGGCTCAGGCAATGCAGCTCGGCATAGGCCATGCGCCATCAGCCGAACACGCCGTGCAGCCACCAGCCCCCACCGCGGTCGCGCTGGCGGTAGACCCACAGGCGCACGCCACCACGATCCGTCGCGACGTAGTAGTCGCGCCGCACGTCGCGGCCATCCCACCAGCCGGTCTCGATGCGTTCCGGCCCGCCGGCCAGGCGAAGCGGCTGCCCGCCATGGCATGGCAATCCCCCGCAGTCCATGAGCGGCTGTGGCTCGGCGAGCATCCACAGCGGGCGAAAGGGGGCGCCTCCCTTTTCCGTGATGGAAGTGGCTGGCGCTTCCGTTGCCACCGCTTCCACGGACAAGGGAAGCGTCCCCTTCTCCCTCTTTTTCTCCAGCGACGGCTCGGCGACGCGCCAGGCGAACTCCGGCCGGTGCTCCGGGACGAGGCAGACGCTGAACACCGCATCGCCGCCGAGCCTGGCGCGGAGGCGCTCGAGCAGGCGCGCAGCCGCCTCCGGGTCGGCGTCCCGCGCCTCCTCGCCGGGCAACGCGCCGGCGCGCAACTCGAGAGGCATCACGGTCGTGGAACGCAGGCGCAGGGAGGCGACCGGCGCCGGCAATCGCGTCCGCGCAAGCCGCTCGCGCAACAGCGCCAGGAGGTGGCGGGCATCGCCGCTGGGTCGCGCCAGGCCGAGACGCAGCCGTGTGGCCGGCCTGGCGCGATGCCGGAACTCGACGACGAGGCCGCCGGTCCCGGCGGACCGGGCATGCAGGAAGACCTGCAGGTCCCCGAGCAGCCGCTCGAGCGCGATCTCGACGAGCCGGGTCGACTCGCTCTCCACCGGCAACTCGAGGCTGCCGTCGAAGCGCTCCGGCATCACCGCCCGCGGCCGCGGCTGCGGGCGGCGGCCGAAACCCTCGTCGAGCTCGTCGAGCAGCGCCGGGCCGAAGCGTCGCGCGAAGCCGTCGCGCGGCAGGCGTGCGAGGTCGGCGACCGTCCGCACGCCGAGCGTGACCAGCGTCCTCATCGCCGCCGGCGGCCAGCCGAGGCAAGCCAGCGGGAGCCGCGCAGCCAGCGCGGGCAGCGCGTCCACCGACTCCACCGGGTCCTCGATGCCCGCACGCGCCAGCCACAGCGCGGCGCGCGGCGTCGGGGCAGCCGTCGCAATCGCGCGCAACCCGCGGCCGCGCAACTCGCGCAGCGCGCGCTGCCGCAGGCTGCCGATGCCGCCGAACAGGCCGAGGCTGCCCCGCACCTCGGCGAGCAGGGCCTGCGGTGGCTCGAGGCTGACCCGCGGCGTGAACTGCGTGCCCCAGCGCGCCAGCCGCTCGAGAAGCGCGGCCTCGGCGGCGGGCTGGCGGGGGTGCAGCCGGAGGTCCGGCCAGAGCGCCAGCGCCGCGTTGAGGCCGAGACCCGGCGTCACCCCACGACGCAGCGCCGCGTCGTTGACCGCCACGACGACCTGTCGCGACCCGTCACCCTCGACGACGCAGGCCGGCTCCTGCCGTGACAGGTCCTCCCCGGGGAGCGCATCGAGCGGCAGGCACGGCAGCCAGAGGCACAGCCAGAGCTCGCGTGATGCCCGCTGGGAGGCGTTCGCCGGCACGGAAGGCACCAGCGACAGGCCGGCAGCCCTGCCCGCCGGCACGGGCGTGAGGTCGAACAGGTCGGGGGTGGAAGAAGGCATGTCGCTGGCCGGCAATCCTCTATCCGCCATCCGCCATCCGCTCCCCCAGCACCGCCTCCACCCTTCCCGGCCTGCCGCCCTGGCACTTCAGCACCTGCACGTCGAGCATGCGGCCGCGGGGCTCGAGCGACAGCCTGAGCGTCGCGGGGGAAGGCTCGTCCGCGCGGTGCAGGGGCCTGAACAGGAACCCGAGGCTGCCGCCCTCCTCGGCCGCGAGCTTCAGCCGGCGCAGCGCGTGGCCGTCCGCCGCATCCACCCATCCGAGCGCGGCGGCACAGGCCCGTGAGCGCAGCGCCTGTTCCATGGCCCACAAGGTCGGGTCGGAGGACGGCGGGGTGGACTTCGAGGAGGGGGTGGTCCCCAGCAGTGACCGTGCCCGCGGCTGCACGACGAGCATCGTCGCCGGGTCGAGGCCGGCACTGGCCAGCGCGGGAGCGTAAGGCAGGTGGGGCGGGCAGAGCCAGGCGATCCAGCGTCGCGGGCCTGCGCCCTGCTGGCCCAGCGCACGCAGGACGGGCACCAGCAGGTTGATCTCGCCGACGCCGTGAGCGGGCAGGAGAAGCTCGATCAGCGTGTCGAGCGGCCAGCCCCCGCCTGGAAGCCGTTCATCGAGGCGCCGGAAACCGGTCGGCAGCGTTCCCGGGGCATTCCCGGCGCTGCTCGCCCGCCACAGCGACGGATGCCGAAGAAGCTCGTCGAGCCCCGCTGACGTCATGTGGTGAGCCCCGGCGCGTCACGGTCACTGGATCGTGTCCACCGTCTTGCCGCGGCGAAGCACGCCGACCACCACGCCTTCGATCACCAGCGACTGCTCGCGCAGGTCCACGCGGATCGGCTGGAAGTCCGGGTTCTCCGGGAGCAGCCAGACCACGGTGCCCTCCTGCCGGTAGCGCTTCACGGTGACCTCGTCCTCGAGGCGCGCCACGACGATCTGGCGGTTGCGCACGTCGGGAGAG
>JAGTSG010000095.1 GCA_018261655.1 Pseudomonadota bacterium
CGGCTCGAGCGGGAGGTCGCATGAAGCCCGTCGCGCGTGGGCTGGTCATCGCCGCCGTGCAGGTGCTGCTCGTTGCCGGCGTCGCCGGCAAGCTGCTCTACGATCGCCGGGTGCTGCCGAGCGCGTGGGCGCCGACCACGGGCGTGGACCCGTACCTGCCGATCCGCGGTCGCTACGTCGAGCTGCGGCTGGTGGTCGATGTCGATCCGGCCGACGCGCCGGAGGCACGGGAGAACGGGGAAGCGGTGCTCGCCTGGGCCAGGCTGTCGGTGGCGGACGGGCGCCTGCGCGCCACGCGGGTCCCGGTACCCGAGGACCGGTTCCTGGAGCAGGCCGAGGGAGAAGCCGTCCAGCAACTCGAGACGCCGGCCGGCAGGCTGTGGACGCTGGTCGAGCCCATCGCGTTCTTCCTGCCGGAGGCCGGGCCCGACCCGACCCGGCTGGCCGAGGGCGAGACGCTCTGGGCCGAGGTGACGGTGCCGTCCGACGGGCCGCCGCGGCCGATCAGGCTCGAGGTCCGGCCGGCGGACTGAGGCAGGTCCTCCAGGGGCCGCGGCGGCTCAGTGCCGGGCCTGGCCCGTGGCCACCGGCTGCACGCCCAGCTTCAGCAGCAGGTCGCGGGCGCGCGGGCTGCCGGTCCTCAGGTAGACCTCGTACAGTCGCAGCAGGTCGCTCGGCGAATGCTCGTAGGCCGTCTCCGCGACCTCGTTGAGCGCGTCCACGAGCCGCTGGAACTTGGCGGCCAGCTCGCGGAAGACGCCCTCGAGCGCCCGGCCGCGCGTGGTGCGGTGGATCATCGAGGCGAGCGAGCCATAGGCGCGTCCGCCCATGGCGATGTGGTAGTCGATGTCGACGAGCCGTCGCGAAAATCCCTGCGCGAAGAAACCGGCGACGAACAGCGACACGTCGCCAAGACGCTGCAGCGCGCGCAGGCGCGCCTCGCCGGGTCCGGCCTCGACGGCATCGGCGAGCATCAGCGCCAGGGGCCGCAGCCGGCGGCTCTCCGGCGACGCATCGAACAGGGCCTCGGAGCGCGAGAAGTGGGTCAGCACGCTGACCACGTAATGCTCGGTGTGGTCATCGACCGCAAAGTGCTGGCGCTCGAGCGCCGCCTGCAGCGCCTCCCGGAAGAATTCCTGCAGGCTCTCGACCTTCAGGACCGTCGCATCCGTGCCAGTCATGCCGACACCCCCGCTGGCCTCGCGCCGACCGTATCCGGTGCCCTCGCCAACGGGCAACCGTGGCCGGATCTTCGCGCAGCGCCGCTGCCGATTGCGTGACTCGCTTCGCGATTGTCGGCCGAAATGGGCATCCGGGCTCCGTCCCGGGGGCGCACGGGGCCGTCTGGAATGACTCCGCGGTTGCTGGTGACTCAGCCCAGATGCTGCTTGAAGAAGGCGATCGTGCGCTCCCACGCCAGCCTGGCCGCCGCCTCGTCGTAGCGCGGCGTCGAGTTGTTGTGGAAGCCGTGCTGCGTGCCGGGGTAGAAGTGCGCCTGGTACGGCGTCCCGCTGGCCTTGAGCGCAGCCTCGTAAGCGGGCCACAGGGCATTGATGCGCTCGTCCACCTCGGCGTAGTGGATCAACAGCGGCGCCTTGACCCTGGCCATGTCCTCGGCCGCGGGCGCCGCGCCGTAGAACGGCACGCCGGCGCCGAGATCGCTGCCAAGCGTCACCGCAAGGTGGTTGACCATGCCGCCGCCCCAGCAAAAGCCCACGGCGCCTAGCTTGCGGGTCGACTGCGGGTGCGCCTTGAGGTAGCGGGCGCTGTTGACCATGTCCTGGCGCAGCTTCGCCTGGTCGAGCTTCGCCTGCAGTTCCCGGCCCGCATCGTCGTTTCCGGGGTATCCGCCCACGGGCGCGAGGCCATCGGGCGCGAGCGCCAGGAACCCGGCGACGGCGGCGCGCCGGGCCACGTCCTCGATGTAAGGGTTGAGCCCGCGGTTCTCGTGGATCACGAGCACGGCGGGAAACGGGCCGGTGCCGGTGGGCGTGGCGAGATAACCGCGCATGGTGCCGGACGTCCCGCCGGGCGACGGATATTCCACGTACAGGCCCTTCATGCGCGCGTCGGTGAACGAGATGGTCTGCGCCAGCGCATACCGGGGCATCAGCGCCTGCGCCATCGCCAGGGCGGACACGCCGCCGATCGTCATCGCTGCCGCGCGGCGGAAGAACTCGCGACGGTCGATGCGGCCGTGGCAATACTCGTCGTAGAGATCGTAGACCTGCTGGTCGACCTTCGGATCTGACATGGCGCGTGCTCCGGACCGTCTGTCAGTCGAATATAGGCACGCGGCCCGCGGCAGACAATGCCTTTGGCAGGGGCCATGACCCGCGGTGGACTCGGTCCCGCACGACACGCGGCAGGCGCCGTATGATGCAGAGACCGCAACAGCGCGATGGGAATCGCGCACCCACGTGAGGCATCACCGGGCGGTTCCGCAGGGGTGGCAAGCGATGAACACACTTCCTGTATCCGACAAATGGGAACGCGGCAGCCCCTACGAGCAGTACATCGGCCGCTGGAGCCGGCAGGTCGCACCGCTGTTCCTGGCCTGGCTCGACCAGGCTCCAGGCAGGACGTGGGCCGACGTCGGTTGCGGCACGGGCGCCTTGTCTGCCGCCATCCTCGAGCGCTGCGCGCCCGGGGACGTGGTGGGCGTCGAGCCATCAGCAGGATTCCTCGCGCTGGCCAGCAAGGGTCTCGGTAACCGAGCCCGGTTCCTGGCCGGCAGCGCCGCGGCGCTGCCGTTGAGGGATGGGTCATTCGACGTCGTCGTCTCTGGCCTGGTACTGAACTTCGTCCCCGATGTGCGAGCGGCACTCGCCGAGATGGCTCGTGTCGTCGCACCGGGCGGAACCATCGCTGCATACGTCTGGGACTATGCCGATGGGATGGAGGTGATCAGGCACTTCTGGGACGCAGCGGTCACCCTGGATCGGGCAGCCGCCGCGCTTCACGAAGGGGCTCGTTTCCCTTTGTGCAACCCGACCGGCCTGCGCCAGGCTTTCGAACTGGCGGGGCTGAAATCCGTCGACGTCGCGGCGCTGGATCTGGCTGCCGAGTTTGTCGACTTCGACGAATATTGGCGACCGTTCCTCGGCGGGCAGGGGCCGGCACCGGCGTACGTCGGGTCGTTGCCCGAGGAACGCCGCGCGGCGCTGCGAGAGCTACTGCGCCAGAGACTCCAGGGATCGCGAGGCGGGCCTATGACGCTGCGCGCACGAGCCTGGGCCGTGCGCGGCGCCTTGCTACAATCCGCAAGTGAGCCGTGACCCCCGGCCCGCTCTCCCACCCATGAAAGTGACCATCCCCGAGACCGTGCTGTCCACCGACCTCCATAAGGAGGGCGTGCTGCTGAACCTGGAGACGGGCGAGTACTTCGGCCTGGACGAGGTCGGCATGGACATGTGGAAGGCCCTCGGTGCCTGCGGCACGCTGGAGGCGGCACGCGACGCATTGCTGGAGCAGTACGACGTCACCCCCGAGATCCTGGACCGGGACCTGGACGCGCTGGTGGCGAAACTCGTCGAGCGGAAGCTGATCCGCGTGACCGATGACCGGTGTGAACGATGAGCAGGCTTCGCAAGTGGCGTTCGCTGTCCTGGGCCGACCGCCGGTTGGTGCTGCAAGCCACGGGAATGCTGGTCCGGGCCCGGTTCAGGCTGCCGTCCATCGATTTTCGCCCGGAGCCTGCCTTGGCGGCCGACGCGGGTCCGGCGAGTCCGGAGGCCACGATGCTGCCGCGTGCCCAGGCCGTCGCCCGGCTCGTGGGGATGGCCGCGGCGGTCAGTCCCGTGGCGGTCGCCTGCCTGCACCGCTCGCTGGTGCTGTGGTCGCTGCTGCGCCGGGAAGGCATTCCCTGCCGGCTTCGGCTGGGCGCGGCGGAAACCGGGACGGGGCCGTTCGAAGCCCATGCGTGGGTCGAATGCGCCGGCGTGGCGCTCAATGAGCCGGAGGCGCACCTGGCGCGATACAGCCCGTTCGGCCGTGCGGTGGTTCCGGTCGACCGGGGCCGGGTGCGGTGGCGTCCGACCCGGCGCCGGCCTTCCTAAGGGTCGACCGCCCGTGCGACCGCATGCCCATAGGGCGTAGCGGAAAATTCGAGCAGTCCAAATCCTCCCGCAGCCAGTTCCTCCTCGATCTCGTCGCGGGCGAAGTGATGGTCGAAGGTCCCATCGAGGGTGTCGCCGGGTTGCACCTCGTCACGACTGCGGCGCAGGCGGCGCAGGGTGCGGGCGATCCAGTAAGCCCAGTCACGCTGGCGTGACGGCCCGGAGCGGGTGAAGAAAGACAGGAGCAGCGGCGCGCCAGCGTCCACATGCCGGCGCAGGGCCCGCAGGAATGCGACCCGGCGGGCGCGTCCCGCGATGTGCATGTAACCGCCCCACCCGACGATCACGCCGGCGTACCGGCCGAGGCCTTCGGGCACCTCGCCGGGTCCCGCCAGGTGGACCTGCGCGGTGACTCCCAGTCGCGGGAGCGCGCTCCGGCAATAGTCCACCAGCGCCTCGGAGCAATCGAAGGCCTCCACCCGGTAACCCAGGCGCGTGAGCGCGACGATCTCGCGGCCGCCTCCGGCAGCGCCCAGGAGCAGCAGCCCGCGATCCGGGAAGTGACGGCGAATCGCCTCCGCCTCCCAGTCGCGGAGGCCGGATGTGTTGTAGTCATCGCTGCGATAGTCGGGCCAGCGGGCGTACTGGATGCCCGCCAAGGCATCGACGTGTCGATGGTCGAGGACGCCCAGCCAGAATCCCTGGTGGAGGACCCGGATCCCGGCAATGATCAACCGGTACGCGGAGTCCGCTGCGGCATAGGCGCGGGCACGGCGTCCCGCCAGCCCCATTACGGCCGGGAGGGATTCTGCATCGAGTTGTCCGGGAGCCCGCCGGACTTGAGCGTGACCCGACGCATGTCACCCAGGCTGCGGCACACGGGCGCACGGTAGGGCTTGCGCCGGTTCCGCGCCGGTTCCGCGACACGGATCTCCAGGCATTCGCCGCTGTGTCGGTCGTCAGAGTTGATCATGTCCGCCCTCGGGGTTAACGGGTTACGCGCAGGTGCCTCCGTGCACGACACCCCATGAGACGTCGGGTCCCAGTCTTTGCCAGTCTAATACGTCGTGGCGGGACTGCAAAGCGCTCCGTTATGTCAAGACAGCTGGCGCATCCACAGCTCGGTCATCAGCGCCAGCCAGAGCCGGCTTCCTTCGGTCGAGCTGGCTTCGGGGTGGCTCGCCCTGCGCGCACAGGCCTCCCGCAGCTCGTTGCGGTCGATGAGCCGCCCGGATGCCCAGGCGGCATCGCCGAAGGCGCTGCCTTCGATGGCCGCCCGGCTCAGCGCCTCGAGCGCATCAAAATACGACTCGAACGTGACCTTTCCGTGCCGCGCGCGCAGGGGGGGCGGGAGTCGCGGGCCCATCGCGGCCACGAGCAGGGTCTTGAACGGGCCCGGCTGGCGGAATCTCGCCTGCCAGGGAATCGAGAGCACGAACTCCGCAAGGTCCTGGTCGAGGAACGGATGGCGCAGCTCGATCCCATGCCAGGCAGCCAGCAATTCTTCGGATTCCAGGAGCCAGTGGAACCTGGACGAGTTGAGCCAGCGGTACACCGACGCCTGGGCCATGGACGGGAAGCCAGGTTCCGGTTCGATCGGCGCGGCGCTGGCCGGCGAGGCCATTTCAGCGGCCGGTGCCGTCAGCCAGGCCGGGATGGAGGGGGTGGCGCCGCTCAGCAGCGGTCGCAAGCCCGTCTTCAGCCATCGCGGCATCGCGAACCGGGCGAGCCGCGCCAGGCACTCGCGCTGCTCGCCGGTGCGCAG